>JANQNL010000039.1 GCA_028279585.1 Thermoplasmatota archaeon | reverse complement strand
TTCGCGTTCAAGGACCGTTTGAACCCGATGAACGTTCTCGGCATCGGTCTTGCTCTTGTTGGGATAATCATCGTCCTCTCTCCCGAGCTGTGGGGGCTGGACGTGACGGGTAAGACATTCCTTGGAGCGATCCTGGCACTCATTGGCGGTGCCTGTGCTGGTGGATACTATCTTGCAGGTCGTCGTATCCGCCCCCGCGTCTCGCTTGTGACGTACATCTTCCTGGTCTATGGCATTACGACCGTGTTATTGCTCATATTCGGGTTCGTCATGGACGGCGGTGTCTTCGAGGTCGAGTTCAACGACTGGCTGTTCTTCTTGCTGCTCGCATGTATCCCTGGGATGGGAGGGCACACTCTGCACAATTGGATCTTGAAGAGATTGGAGGCATACAAGGTGTCCGTGGCGTTGCTGGGGGAACCGGTTGGGTCGACCATCATCGCGCTGTTCGTGTTCTCGGAGATACCGCATGTGGCTACGATCATTGGTGGGGTCGTTGTGCTAGGTGGGATCTACCTGACGCTGCGGCCTGGGAAGAAGCAAGATGCTAACTCGAGATGATCTGTGAGTTATCTCTTACAATCTAACTGTAAGAATCAAGCACCCCAGTCCCCAAAAGTTATTGGGAATTCTTGCCAACCTTGCGTCGGTCGATGATCATAGATCCGCCAGTAATAGCCACCAGCCCATGAACTCGTTTCAGCTTCTATTGTGATAGAATGAGATGAAGAAAGCTCCTTTGATGAATACATCCAGTAGGATTCTTGGGTCCTGAGTGTCATGCTGATATTATTATCACTCTTGATATAATATTCAACAGTGATCTCTCCACTACCATTGATGATCAATCCATAGTTCAGATATCTCTGGCTAGGTATAGTGAAGTTACTGTAATATGGATGTGAAATATTGATCCTACCTATCGAGATCTCTCCTGAACCTGATGTGACCCTAATATCCCTTCTAACAGATTCAAGATCATCTTGAATGCTCAGGAAAGGGATGATGAAAGAGTATGGTGTCGAATTGCCTGCAGATATGGTCAGTGAGTATGATATACTGTGAAACGGCTCTTCTTCTTGTTCAAGACAACCTGTAAAAAGGATTCCTCCAAATACGATCAAGAGGATCGCCAGTATCCCAAATGCCCTACCATACTTCTCCTTCATCAGAACATCATCTGTATTGGTGGTATATAATAACTCCCAAGCGACGAAGCTCCAAGCTATCCAGAGCATCGAATTCTGATCATTAATATCGATCACTTGGCAAGTGCCAAGACATTGTCGATGACGGTCTGCACTTCTTCTTCTGACAGTCCAGGATGCACAGGCAAGCTAACACACTCCTTGCTCACCCGCTCGGCCACAGGGAAGTCTCCCTCCTTGTAACCCATCTCCCGGTAGAACTTGTGAAGATGCAGCGGCTTGGGGTAGTAGACACCCACGCCCACACCGTTCTCACGCATCTTCGCAACGAAGTCGTCTCGAGCTATGGAGCACTGCTCGGTGATCCTGATGGTGTACTGGTGATAGACGTGCACGACATCCTGCATCACAGGTGGTGTCACAAGTCCGTCGATGCCCTTGAACGCCTCGTCGAACTTGGCAGCGTTCGCACGCCTCTTGTTCGAGAAGTCCTCGAGCCTCTCCAGCTGTGCCAGGGCAATTGCTGCCTGCAGGTCCATCATCCTATAGTTGTAACCAAGGTCGTGATACTCATACCTGGTCTTCTCTGACTGGCCATGATGCCTGAACATCCTTGCAGCGTCGGAGTACTCCTCCTTGGAGGTGGTCATGATACCACCCTCGCCTGTGATGATGTTCTTGGTCGCATAGAACGAGAACGCACCGATGTCGCCGAGCGAACCAGCGACCTTGCCTTTGTAGGTGGAACCTACTGCCTGGCAAGCATCCTCGAGCAAAGTAACACCGAGAGGGTCAGTGATCTTTCTTATCTCATCGTAATCGGATGGATGACCATACAGGTCCACAGGGATCACCGCCTTGGTGTTCTCGGTAACGGCCTCCTTCAGAGCGTCTGTGGACAGGTTGAAATAATCCTCTTCAATGTCGCAGAACTTCACTTTGCCCTGTTGCATAATTACAGGGTTGGAGGTGGCAACGAACGTGAATGGTGTGGTGACGACCTCGTCACAGCACTTGACACCCAGCGCATACAAACCGCAGTGCAATGCTGATGTTCCAGAGTTGGTCGCAACGGCGTGTGATGTACCACAGACACCTGCGAAGGTCTCTTCCAATGCCTTGACCTTTGGTCCCTGGGCAAGCATTCCGGAGTTCAGGACCTCGTTGACGAGCTCCTTCTCCTTATCCCCCACAAGGGGTTTGGCTATCCCTATCATATGGATTCCTCGAAACGGGGAGTTAGCCGGAGAGCTAAAAAGTTTCTGATTAAGTATTTGACAGTAGGCTTATGCCAGGCCGATGTATTCCAAGATATCGACCCGAATATCCTTGACCGCATTGCGGACCTTTGGATATCCCTTGTCCATAATAAGGAGGATATCGCCCTCGTCTTCCCAGTTCTCGATGAGGACCTCATCTGGAAGCGTCCTCTTGATCCTCTTCAGGACATAGAGGCAAACAAAAACATCGTCGATGTATCCAGCAGGGCCCTTGATCTCCTCTGGAATGATGTCGTAGGGGGCGACAAGATATCCAAGGGCAATGCCTATGAGCTGTCTGTGTTTCTTGCCGACACGGTTGTCGTCCAGCAAGGCCAAAAGGAGCCTGTAGAGGCCGGGGGTCAGATGAATGAACTCTGCATTCTTACCTTCGTAAGCCGCAACCTCTTGGCGAAGCATCTCATAGTAGCTTCGATAAGCACAACCATTAGCCATATGCACCCCTACCTTAGAACCCTAACAATCCCCTTGTTTTTTAAACTTCTGCATTCGGAACGATGTTTTGAGGCTCTTTTTCCATAATGGTCCTGTGGGTTATTGTGGTATACATCAGGCCAAAACCTATTTCCCCTCTTGTCCTTATTGGGCAACATGGAGGGTGTTCTACTTACCACAGCGGATTATTGGGAAAAGGCCACTGGGGATAGGGTAAAATGCCTCCTCTGTCCGCACGAGTGTACCATTGGCCTTGACAAGAAAGGGATCTGTGGAGTAAGGACCAACTACAAAGGCGTCCTCTACTCCTTGACCTACGGTCTGGCAGTGTCTGGCCATGCAGACCCGATCGAGAAGAAGCCTCTCTACCATTTCCACCCAGGCACGGACGTATACTCCTTTGGTTCATTGGGATGCAACCTTAAGTGCTCGTTCTGCCAGAACTGGTCGATCTCTCAAAAGGACGTCCCAGCAGTGGACGAGATGTTCATCTCCAGGTATAGGCGTGAACCGAAAGAAGCAGCACAAGAAGTGTTCGACAGCGGCTGCGCGGGCGTGGCCTGGACCTACAACGAGCCTACCATCTGGATGGAGTTTGCCAGGGATACCTCAAAGATCGTCAAGAGCAAGGGACTCTACTCGGTATTCGTCACCAACGGCTTCATGAACCCGAGGCCGCTCAAGGACATTGCACCCTACCTGGACGCGATGAACGTGGATGTGAAGTCCTTCAGCAAGGGATTCTATCACGATCTGTGCAAAGCAAAGCTGGAACCAGTCAAGCGCACCTGCGAATTAGCTGTAAAATTAGGAATACACCTGGAAATAACCACCCTGGTCATCACCGATACCAACGACAACATGGAGGAGATCAAGAAGCTGTGCGAGTGGGTCAGGGACTCCTTGGGTCCATCCACCGTGATGCATTTCTCACGTTACCATCCAGACTACAAGTTCACAAAGCCGCCAACACCTCCGAAGACCTTGCATAAAGCAGCCAAGATGGCAAAGAAGGTAGGGCTTGACCACGTCTACATCGGCAATATGTACGATGAGAAGTTCCTCCATTCCTACTGCCAGAAGTGTAAAAAGGTAGTGGTTGAGCGAGGTCCAATGCATGTTAGGGACAACCGTCTAAAAAAGGGAAAATGTCCCCACTGCGGAAGTTCAGTGATGAAGAAATACTAGGCAGGTGACGTTGGACCTTAACAAAATCTTTAAAACATTGGTGGAGTAATTATAAGATGATGGGAAAGCCGACGATGAGGATGGTAATCGCGATTCTCGCCCTAGTTTGCATACTAATGGCACCTTACTCATTGTTCAACATCTTCCAACCATCAGAACAGAAGGACCCCAGGGATGCCCTGGAGTTCGACCCAGTCCCCAAGTACGACCCGGACGGAGACCTACTGGAAGACATCGTGGAAGCCTCCACGACGCTCACAGACCCAGTCCAGGTGGACTCGGACATGGATGGTCTTTCGGACTTCATCGAGAACGAGTACTGGAACAGGGTCCACGATAGACAGGATACCCTACCCCAAGGAACCCTGGACCTTCTAGCCCAGACACGCACAGGCCAATTAACGAACCCAAGAGCAGCTCTCCTTCCAACGGCGGACCTCGATGGTGACGGGCTCATCAACATCAGAGATCCAGATTCCGATGGCGATACCATCGACGACGGATGGGAAGTGATCAACGGCCAGCTACCATACGAGCCAGTGGACACAACCACCAAAGAAGGAAGGGACACCTTGCGATCATACCACTGGGGAGGCGAGACCGAGTTCATTGACCAAGATGGCGACGGCATGGACGATCAGTGGGAGGAACTGGCATTCCTCAATAGCTCGGACCCCACAGACGCCAACGACGACCCGGATGGCGACGGTCTATCCAACCTTTTGGAGTTCCTAATGGCCGAGGACGTCAACGGAGCTGTCACCGGGATCTGCTACGACCCGAACTACGCGGTCCTCCTTTCCGACTACAAGGTCAGAAGGTACATGCTCAACTATCTCTACAAGTACCTGGACGAGGACAGGGTGGACCAGAGGGGACGTTCAACCAACGAGGCATACCTTGACCTGTTCACAGACATCACAGACCTTGCGGAGCTCGCAGCGACATATAGGACCTTGAACCAGACATCCTCGGCATTCATCACCAGGGCCCTACAGCTCATGGATGAGTACCAGTCAACTGTTAGAGCTGTTGACGCTGTTCGCAACGATGACCCTGTCTTCTACGTATATCCACCAGAGCAGGCCAGGTACTGGAGGATGCGTTCATACGAACGCATCGATGAACCTCTCATACGAGGAAAGACCAACTCCTTCGAAGATGGGGAGATATGGGAAGAGGCGCTCTACGACCTCTCCTACGTTGACCGTAACGACAATGTCTTCATCCACGAGGAGACCTTCTTCCAGGAATCCATATACTATCCTGTGTTCGGGTCTGATTCCAACCCGAACATCGATACCTACGAGTACCTCGGTGTCCTGGAATCCAACACGACCTGCAGGATCACCATGGCATCTCCCACAGAAGGTCTGATCCCAACAGCAGCACTGACACCTGACCACAGGTTAACACAACCACGCGGTCATGTTGTGGACAGCAACTCATATGCATACCCGTTCGACGACGACCTCATGGTCCACCACTGGCAGTATGACCTTCGACCGACAACGCCTGTGAGGCAATACGAACTGAACATGGTCAACGCACACCTGGACCTGGCCACCATAGAGTCCTTTGGTCTCTCTTCCAGAGGCTACAGCATGACGGAAGGGCCGATAACAGATTACCTTGACACCATCCCGAACTACTCTCCAGCAGCATCCAATTTCGACAACCTCATGGCCATCCAGCGGCACCTTATCAAGACCAACTTTAGGGATTTCCCCTACCCCATGTCATCGACGAACATGAGCACCCTGGACTATTCCATCGCTGCGATCCTGGTCCTGCGTGAAGCAGGCATCGATTGCAAGCTGACCACTGGCTTTGGTCCGGGTACCATCGAGAACGGTGTCCGTGTGGTCCGAGCCTCGCAAGCTAGAGCATGGGTGGAGGTAGGCGTCTACCAGCTCGGATACATCCCGTTCGAGTTCTCACCAACAGAGATCCATCCGATGGGTATGGAGTTCCCAGCCCCCACCTACGATGGTTTCGACCCATACATGGTCAGGTACGACCCTGCCACAGACGCCCACCTCATGGGTGAAGCAGCAGCACTTGCAAGGCGGATAGAGTACGGCTCGATATACGACCACCTGGCAGACTCCGACATACACGACCATGACCTTGACGGGATAATGAACTCTGAGGATGCTGACGATGACAACGACGGTCTCATAGACATCGAGGAAAGGGACAGGGGGAGCAACCAGTTCAGTCCCGACACCGATGGCGATGGTCTTGATGATAAAGAAGAGGTCGAGAGGCTCCTTGTCCTGACCAATGGTGATTCCGATGGGGACGGAGTTTTGGACGGACAGCAACCAACAGCACCTCCTCAGAACTACCTCACCATGCTTCCAGATAATTCGGACAGGGACGGTGACGGGATCCCTAACAGCCTCGAAGCAACGCTGTTCCCATCAATACGGTCCCCTGCCTTCGAACCAGATGTTGACGCTGACGGTCTACCCGACGGTCATGAAAGGCTTCTAGGTCTGGACTACTATGATGCGGACTCGGACAGCGATGGTCTAAAAGACGGAGCAGAGCTTTCATGGGGGCGGTCATACCCTCTGCAGACCGACTCGGACGGCGACGGGCTCAAGGACGGTACGGAAGTAGTGTTCGGTTCAATGCCGAACACACCGGATACGGACGGCGATGGTCTTTCAGACACTGAGGAGATCCTGAGACACATCGAGACCAAACCGATAACCTCAGCCTACGAGGTGGACACGAACAGGAACATGGTCCCGGACTCGGACGAGTTCTTCTTCAGCAAGAACAAGACCTACAACGCCCACATCCCTGTGCCGCTGCCCAAGGTCACGTACGAGGACCAGGAGAACAGGACCGAGGACACCAACACCTCGTTCCTCGGCAACCTGTCCAAGATAAAAGTACCATCTGTCCGCAGGACGGTCATTGGTATACTGGCAATTGCAGGTGTCCTCCTACTAGCGGCTATCGTATTCACGCTCATCAGGAACAAGCGCCGGGACGATTTCAAAGAGCTTCTGGACATCATCGACACCACAACCAAGAAGCTCTATGACACCGAGTCTCCCGAGGGGGTGAGGGCGGCCATCATCGAAGCGTACCGCCGCATGGGCCTCCTGCTGGAGACGAAAGGCTACAAACGAGAGGACGCCGAGACCGTCCGAGAGTTCGAGGATGCGCTGCAGGCATACCTCCCGATAAAGACCAACTCCATCACAAAGCTCACAGATCTCTTTGAAGAGGCCAGGTACAGCGACCACGAGCTCGACCCCAAGATGCGTGACAAGGCCATAAAGGCCCTGGAGCGTCTCCGAAAGGACATCGAGAAGCTCTCTGACGAGGACCTACAGGTCCAGAAGAAGGTGGAGCGTGCCTTCACCAAGAAGCACGAAATATCCGAGGACGAGGTGGAGAGAAGGCTCAAAGAGGTATCTGACAGGTACTTCCTGGAAGCTTCTGCAGAGTATGCCCAGGACAAGATAATCTCGGACTTCCACGACGATATGAAGCGCTACCAGAAGATGGTCGGCGCAGTGGTTGACGAGGAGGACAGTGTTGATTATTCTTACACCAAGGTGGTCAACATAGAAGGGCCCGAACCTATGGGTGAGGATACACTGCGGATACTGAACGAGGACCCTGTCGTAGCCACCGAAGAGGGGATGCCAAAGATCTGGCGGCCACCAGAACTTGGGGGTGAGGAGGAGTGAGCAAGGACAAGGTGGACGAGAAGCTTGCCCGCAAGGTCCTAGACCGGGACGCGATCCGCGAGTGGGAGGACAAGCGGACAGGTAAAAAGGAGAAGCGGGATATCAAAAAGCTCACTGGCCAGACGGTGCTCCTTTGGGTCAAGGGAACAGCGATAGTCCTCCTGGCACTGTTCCTCCTTTCCTGCGTTGCAGGCCTAGTCCTATACTTCAACGACGATCAACTTTCCTCAGAAGATGCCGATTGGGACGACGTCTCCATCCTCAAAGAGGACCTGGAGGATATGGACGCGGAGGTCATCACTCTACGTTCCAGCTCGGACCTACTATACACTGTGGGCCAGGCCAACGAGACCATCCTTGTCATGCTTGGCGTCGAGAAGCGCCCGACGCTTACAGAACCTACAGCTGTCCAGAACTTCGTCAAGGGCGGAGGCATCCTGGTCCTTGCAGACGACTTCGGTCATGGTCAGTATATCCTTGACTCTATGAACGGAGGGGACATCTTTACAGACAGTATGTACCCCGAGATAAGCTTCAGGAACGATCACGTCTGTGATGTGGACTATGCCACGAACCCGAACTTCGTCATTGTCAATGCACTTCTCCCCTTCGTCAGTGACAAGACCTACAAGATAGTCACGGACGTCCCTGCAGCATTGGAGGTAAAGGCCGAGGACGGTGTTTCGACCTCCAGCGGCCTCTACTGGGACTCCGATGCCACGGTCACAAGTTCTGCAGACGTCAATGTCCTTGCACGGACCTCCGACCAGGCATGGCTGGAGACCGAGGTCCGCAATCATGAGTTCGATGAAGGAGAGCCAAGAGAGTCATTCCCGATAATCGCCATCGCCCAGCTTGGTGCAGGAGCTGTTGTCTGCGTTTCAGACCCTGGCATCTTTGCGAACGCACTGTATGATAGTTACGACAACAGGGAGTTCGCCAACGACCTGTTCTCAATACTCATGCTTTCACGGCAAACAGACGACATCACAGTGGTCTTTGACGAGTCGAAGCATATCCAGACGGACCCTGCTCGCACAGCATACTCCTCTGGCCTTCTGTTCGTCACCCTTCCAGCAAGGACCTTCCTCACTATCGTCTTCCTTTCCATAGTTCTCCTTGTGGGCCTTGTGGCCCTTGTACCCACCTTCCCGGTACGGTTCAAGAACATGAGCTACAGCACAAGGCCGTGGCTTCTGACCATGAACAGGAAGGACCTCACAGAGGCCGACATCCCGATGATGCGTAGCACCTTTTTGGAGACGGTCCGGATAGCCTCGGGCCTGGACGAGAAGCAGTTCAAGCGTGTCTCCAGGTCAAGGATGAAACGTTACATCGGGAATAAGGCGCTGTCGAAGTTCGTTTTAGTAGGATGGGGGGACGGGGACGAAACACCTCAAGGACCAGAGAAGTACACCCCAGAGCAGCTGGTCCGTATCCTCAACAAGATGTTGAAATGGAAGGGACCTGCGGACATGGAGGTCTACAACATCCCTGAACTGGGTAATGCATTGGCGTTAGAGATCAAGAAGGAAAAGGAGCTGTCCATCGTGGACAAGCTCATGTTCTGGAGGGATGACTAAATGGAAGAACCCGTCCAGGACACCACACCTCCAGTCAGCCCTCTCGGGGCACCAAAGATGCGCACGGGCATCTGGTCAAGGAGCGCGGTCATCATTTTCATTCTCGGACTGATGATGCTCGTCACCGGTCTGTGGCTTCATGCATGGGCGCTCTACATCGCAGGAAGCTTCCTGCTCATCATACTCCTCCTGACCCGGATCGTGTTCGCCCCGTGGCCTGTGAGAGGCTCAAAAACGAACCTTGTGGTGAGCCGGAAGATGCACGAGGGGACCATCCAGGAGGATGACCAGGTCGATGTCCTCGCAACCGTCAAGGGTGCAAGGGGCCAGAACATCGTAGAGGCATACGATAAGAACCCAACCTATTCATCCCTGGACAAGGGAACGAACCTTGGGATATGGTCTGCGACCTCGGTCCCGAAGGGTGGGGTCAGGTACACTGTCTACTTCCCTATGCGAGGCCACTACGAGATAGGCCCCATCGAGACGTTGCTGTCCGATCCTCTCTTACTCTTCTCCAGGCACGAGGTCCACAAGTCCACGGCCCAGGATGTAACGGTCCATCCGACCATCAGCGACCTCAAGGACGTCCCGATGCAGTCAAGGTCCTTCAGGCAGTATGCGGGACCAACCATCTCGAACCAGCCGGGCAAGTCCACGGAGTTCTTCTCCATCAGAGAGTACACCCTGGAGGATCCGTTCAACTCCATAAACTGGAAGGCCTATGCAAAGACCAAGAAGCTCATGGTCAACATCTACGAACGCGAGAACATCTGTGATGCAATTGTGTTCCTGGATGCCAGGGCGTACATGGGGGCAGGGACCATCGAGAACAACCCGATGAAGTATGCCTCCAAGGCTGCCAACTCCATCTGCAAGACCTTACTAAAGGAGCGGAACAGGGTCTCGGCAGTGATCTACGGAGACGGGGTAAGGGTCATTCCCCCAGGTTACGGGACCACCCATCACCAGTACATCGAGGAGGCTTTGATCAAGACCGTACCTCAGGGTGATACGAACCTCTACTCCGCGGTCTACATCGCATCCAGGTACGTGTACCCGAAGACCACTGTCTACATCATCTCCTCAATGGAGTTCGACCCATCCATCCAGATAGTCATCAAGGAGCTCATGAAGAGGGAGGTCGATGTCAGGGCCATCCTCATCCCATCCATTCCGTTCGAGTGCCAGCCACTGGGCTGTCTTACACCTAAAGCACGCCTTGCACAGCTGCAGACCATGAACATCGAGCGGTCCCTAAAGCGTGCAGGCGTCCTAACACAGCTGTGGAGTCCCAAGGACCAGATAGACACATCACTTACGAAGATGAAGCTCATCGAGAAAGAGCTCAGGAGGGGAACAAGATGACGCCCGAGTTCCGCTCCAAGAGGTTCGAGCCTCACATCAGGCCCAGAAGGACCAAGTGGGAACCCCTCACCTACATTGGACCGGGGACCACGGACTATAAGCCCAGATACATCCAGCGGGAGGCCGAGGAAAGGACCAGGCCTTTCGAGATACCCACGCTCGGCATCGCTCTGGACAGTGGCCATGTGCTTGCCTTGCAGGTCGTGGTCATGACGTTCATGCTCCTATCGGTGCTCATCTATGCAAAGGTCCTCGAGGACCTTCTCGTAGAGGCCATCTTCAGTATCTTCGATATCTCTTCTGTGGACCCAGAGGTGTTCAAGAAGGAGTTCCTGCAGATACAGAACCTACGGATCATCTACTTCGCAGTAACGATCATCACAGTGGCAGCGACAGCTGCTTCGACCTTCCTTGCAAGGTATATCGGCCATACGCTGAAACGTTTGGATGCAGAGGAGGACCGCAGGGTCGGGCATCTGAAGATCATCCTCTCCGTGTTCGCGATCCTTGGCGTCTGGGTGTTCATCGCTGCCCTGATGTACAACGTCATAGGGGGCCTTTACACAAGCAACGAGATGATCCTCATAGTCTACGTGGTCGGTTCTATCATCATAGTCGGACCGGTGGCCTTCTGCGGGACCATAGCGGTCATAGCCAAGAACAAGCTCATGGGCGTTGTGGCAGCGTTCATCATGTGTCTTAACGTTGCAATATCCTCCTCCATCGAGGTGTTCTCGACCCAGTTCCAGCTGGAGTACCCTTCACCAAGCGACCTTCTGTTCCCTGTGATGTTCGCGCTGGTCCTGTCCATGTTCCTTCTCACCATGCTCAACCTTGCAGACCACTGGGGAAGATGGTATGAGGTCCTGGAGCTTCCGATAATCCACAGGGAAAAGGACAGAAGCCTGAAACCAGCAAAGAACCAGGCCGAGACGCTGATGCCTCTTTACTGGAGAACGCTCATCATCTTGGTGATCGTGGCCCTTGGTCTCACGTTGCTCCCATACGTTGCTGGATTGTTCCTAAGCCAGTACGGCCCATACTTCATCACTTCCAGCTTCGAGTCGCGGACCATCTACCTGACCGCTTTGTTGTCCCTACCGATCTGGGGCGGGCTCATCTGTGTGTTCTTTATACGCAAAGGATTGGAGCTTCGGATAATCGAACGCGGGAAGCAGGAGGACGAGGACGCAGAATCTGACTCGGTATGGGGCAAGTACCTGGTCAAAAGCGACAAAGATGAAAGGGCGGCTGAGGAATTCGAGGAGACCGTGGACCCGAAGAAGCTTTCAAAGGTCGCAAAGAAGCTCTACGCGGAGGATTATAAGGCGAGGAAGAGAGCTGGAAAGAAGGGTAGGAAAAGGACTGGGAAGAAGAAAAAGACCAAATGAGCTAGCTAAAAGATACCAAAATCCTTTTTACCGTGCCCCCCTGTCCTAAGAACATGAACAGAGCCTTCTCTCTGGCCTTGGCCACTCTCTTTGTGACCGTCTCACTGCTGTCGATCATCCCAGTGACCACTGCTGATGATTGGACGCAGTTCCTGAAGAACGACGCCAGGATAAACGCAGGTTCAGGGACCATCCCTGATGCTGTCGAGGTCTACTGGAACGCCTCTATAGGTGGTGAGGGTTACAGCTCACCGGTCATTGCCGACGGCCGCGTGTTCGTAGGCTCTGGCAACGATTACTTCTACTGCTTCGACGCAGACACTGGAGACAAGTTATGGGAGTTCAACTCCGATATCAACTCCCAGCCAGCCCTCTATGGTCTCTGTTCTTCACCTTGCGTTGAGGGCGACAAGGTCTACTTCGGTTCATCCGATTATTACGCCTACTGCTTCGAGGCAGCGACCGGGACCAAGGTCTGGGAGCACTACCTTCCACACGACGGAGCCACAACAAATGGCTATGGAGCATGCGGCTCACCTCTGGTCTACGATGGAAAGGTCTACTTCACTACGGACTCCTCGGGAAGGAACCTGCACTGTCTTGATGCTGAGGGTTACACGAACGGAACGACCACAGAGATCTGGAGCTATGTCTCCCCTGGTAGTGCAGCGCTCTACACCTCTGCGACCATTTCGAATGACAAGATCGTACTCGGGACATACTCCGGAAGGACCACCGGCGAGGTGGTATGTCTGGATGCCCAGGGTGACGGTGCTGGAGGCACGACCCAGTATTGGCTCTTTTCCATGACCGCACCTTGCTTTTCCACAGCCTCGGTCTATGACGGCGTGGCCTACCTGGGCAATGGCGATTACCGGGACATGGGAAGAGGGATCTTCTCAACCTACGCCATAAGCATGGACTCCACCGGGGACCTTGCCCCACTTTCTGAAGAATGGCATTACACTGGAACCGATCCTATCCTGGGAACACCGGTACCGTACAACTCGAAGTTCTTTGTCGTGGACCAGTCTGGTGTCGTCCACTGCATCAACGGTCAGGCCGGTATCGACAAAGGGACCACTGCAGATTGGACCTACGATACTGGAGCAGAAGTATGGGGGACTCCAACGATCATCGGTGACAGGATGGTGATAGGGAACTTCGATGGTGACCTTTACTGTCTTGACCTTGCAGCATCCACAACAGCCGCAGAGGTCCTGTGGACCTATGACATGGATGATGATGACATCTACACGACAGTTGGATTCTGTGACGGGAAGCTCTACGTCACATCCAACAAGGGTCTGCTCTACTGTCTCGGACAGCAGCGAGAACTGCCCCCGAAGGTCTCTGGCAACACCCCATCAGGCGGTGCGACCGACATCGAACCAGATGCAACAGTGACCGTAAACTTCAACGCAGACATGAACACAGCAAGCCTCGACGCATCGTTCTCCATCGACCCGGTCGTAGCAGGCGACATCACCTCTGCAGCAAGGTCTGTGACCTTCACTCCAACAGAGGACATGGCCTTCTCCACGACCTACACCGTGACCATCGCGGCGTCAGCTCTATCAGGTACAGGCAAGGGCCTTGACGGTGATGAAGACGGTGTGTCCGAGGGCAGTCCCACAGACGATCATACCTTCTCGTTCACGATCAAGGACGAAACGGTCGTTGTAGAGAACACAGCCCCGGTCCTTTCACAGGGAATGGTGGACCCATCCTCTGGAAATGACAGCACTACCTACACTTTCAGTGTGATATACACGGACGCAGACAACGACGCTCCGTTCTATGTCTATCTCTATATCGACGGCGGCCAGAACTCCATGTCCCAGGTCACATCTGGCACAGGGACAGAGAGCGATGGTGACTTCACCAACGGTGAACGGTTCGAGTACTCCACAACGCTCGAGGCCGGAACCCGTCAGTACAGGTTCGAGAGCACCGATGGTGAGGATGATGCAGAGATCGCGGAAACATCCATCACGGTCATTGAGACCCCGACCACAGATGGTGGTGATGGGGGAGGAGGTACGGACGGTACCGATGGTGGAGGGGGAACAGACGGTGGGGGAGGAACCGATGGGACCACGGACCCACCAGAGGACGAGGGACCTTTCAACAGACAGATGCTTGTTTTCGGTGGGGTCTTTGTAGGAGTGCTCCTTGCAATTGGCATCGGCATTGTCATCCTCATCAATATCTCTGGTAGGAAGGAAGAAAAAGAGGAGGTCGTCCAGGCAGTCGAGGTTGTAGATGACGACGAAGATGAGGACCTCGACGAATACTAGATCTTCTTCCGCTTGATGGCAACATACCCCAGGACCCTACCGCCTCTGACCGCGGCCAGCACCAGGTCCTTTCTCACACCGTGAGCAAGCCGCACACCTCTAGACATCTCTGCCCAGCCGGAGCTGTGATCCCAATCCACAGCGTGGATAAGGTAATCCGAATGAGTGTTAACAGGGTCTGCAAGGTATACTCGGAAGTGGGCACCGTACTTGAAGCCGGTCTTGACGACCAGTCCCTTATCCTTGAGGTCCCAGTAGACCGCGTAGCGGAGGTCGAAGTCGGGCTGGATCTGCCTTGCGAGCTTGAAGAGCTGTCCACCGCTGACGGCCTCCCCGTCATTCTCTATCTTGAGGAACCCCTCCTCCATGAGGTAGTATGCTTCCACAAGTGATAGGAGGAGATTATTGCCCATGAGCTTGCCGAAGTAACCTGCCTTGTTAAGTGCCAGTCCGCCATGCTCGAGGGGTACCATGACCCGGTCCTGACCAATGAAACCGACGGCCATATGCCCCTCGATCTCTTCGAATGTCTGTTTGGCCTCAGGAGCCATGGATGCGACCTGGTAGTAGGTAAGGTCGCCCTCCTCGTCAACCAGGCCCATGACGTACTCGCGCTTTATTCCCTCGATACGGTCGACGTTGTCCATGACCTTGACCAGCTCGAAGTCATCCCGCTCTGCAACAGCTTCGACGAAATACTTAGCAGGAGCTTTGGGATCGAACGAGCCCCGATCGTGGACCTTGAGGTCCAGCGGGGAGGCTTCTAATGTAACAAGCCCGGAGGACCGAAGTGCCCTGTAGACCAGATAGATCACATCGAACCGCTCATCCGTGGCCAATCCCAGGGTCATGATGTCCTTGTAGGTCAGTTCGTTGTTCTTATCATCAAATACAGCAAGCCTCTCGACCTCGAGCAGGTACAAGGCTTCTAGATTTGAAAGAAGTAATGTGCCCCCGGATTGGGGTTTGCCATACCGTCCCCGATTATGGAGCCTGTTGGCTTCAGCTACATCGTTGACTAGTACACCCTGGCTTGTTACAACCCCCTCGGCCTCCATAGCTCCACCTCACTTGATGACGCGGAGGTCCACAGCAAAATGCTTCTGGGTCGGAGAATACGTCCTGACCTCCACCACGTCCTCCACCTCGAGATTGGCATATGCCCTCTGTTCGGCGATGTCCATTATCTCGTCGAGCCTGTCCTCGAGCTTGTCATCCTCCATTATCTCGTAGTAGTGGATGACACCGCCAGGTTTTACCCCGTGGATGGCCTCCTCGATGAAGTCGAAAGCAGAGTGAGGCAGGTTCATGACTATCCTGTCAGCGGGCTCCAGGCTTGTGACCACGAACTTGGCATCTCCATACACCGGCTCGACTATCCTGTCAACGCCATTGAGGTCGATGTTCTGCTTCAGATAATCGATGGCGTCCTCGTTGAGGTCGATGGCGAAGACGTGCTCCACCAATCCGGTCATGGCCAAAGAGATGGCGAATGGTCCAACGCCAGTGAACATGTCTGTGACTATCTCCCCATCCTGGACAAGCTCTGTGAGCCTGTGCCTTTCTGTGGCAAGTCTTGGGGAGAAGTAGACCTTGGAGGGGTCCAGGAGGAAGTCCATCCCGTACTCTCTGTGAGTGGTCTCGGAGATCGTCCGGCCTGCGATGGTCTCAAGGTTTCTAATGCGCAGGTCCCCTTCGACACCCTTGTCCATGGCCACTGAAGCGCAAGACTTGTTTGCCGCCATGACGGCCTTACCGATGGCCTCCTTGTGATCATGGAGCTCATCCGGTATCTTGATGATGGCGATGTTGCCGATGACATCAAAGCTGGATGGGAGAAGCTCGCGGAGGTTGTCGGGGATCTCTACGATCTCCTTGTAGGATTTCGGCTCCTTCTCAAGCTCCAGAAAATCGAACTTGGTCAGTTCCAATTTGAACTGCCTTTTGAGCGACCTGTCGACCTCGTCCACAGTTATGGGAATGTAGATATAATCGTTGTCCCTATCTATCTTCAGGTCCGGGTTAAGCTGGCCCTTTTCCAGTAGGGCAACCCTACAATCCTCGCCATGCTGGCGGGGCACCTTGGCGCAGTTGGTCAACATGTCAGATATTGATAAGAAAATATGCAGACTTATACTTATCGGCGCAGGATTGGGCACTGGTAGGTACCTTACTCTAGAGGCAATAAAGGCCATGAAGGAGAGCGATGTGATCTACGCTGAGGAGTATACAGCTTCACTTCATCCTAACACCATCAAGCAGATAGAAAGACAGGTCGGTAGGAAGCCCCAGTTCCTCTCACGACACTCCGTTGAGGACGTGGAACTCCCCTTGAAGGTCCTTGACGAGGCGGCCGAGGCCCAGATGGGTGCAACGGTTGCTTTCCTGACCTCAGGCGATGCCCTCTCTGCGACCACACACATCCATCTATTGGTAGCTGCGAAGGAGAAGGGATACCAGACGAAGATGGTCTTTGGGGTTTCCATCCTTTCGGCCGCAGTTTCAGCTTCTGGTCTATCTCATTACAAGTTCGGCAGAACGGTCACGATTCCCTTCCCCGAACCTAACTTCGAGCCCACCTCGCCGATCGAAGGCCTCATCAAGAACAAGGATGCAGACCTTCACACCCTTGTGCTCCTTGACATCAAGGCGGAGCAGCACAGGTTCATGACCGTGAACCAGGGTCTGGAACAGATGCTCGCTATGGCCGACAAGATCGGTACGGATGCATTCTCCACGGATACGTTCGCCATAGGGCTTGCAAGGATCGGGGACGATGGCCAGACAGTGGTGACCGGCACGGTCGGCGAGCTTCTATCCTACGATTTCGGAGCCCCCATGCACTGTATCATAGTTCCAGCCAGCATGTCCGTTGTGGAAGAGGAGTCAGTGGAGTTGCTTACTAAGCGAGCTAATAAATAAATTCTAAGTTAGCTTTCTTGCAACTGCCACCGGTCGATGAACATAGGAAGGATCAGCTCGCTTGCTTTTGCGACCGGTTGATGTACCTGCAAAACGGGTGCGGTCCACATCCGCACTTTCACTCACCCCCTAGGGTCATATATATATCACATTCAATGAATCCCCCAGTGGTGACTCGGAATGTCCGACGAAATATCCCTTGAGGACCTCCCCGGCGTAGGTCCCTCAACCGCAGAAAAGCTCAAGGACGCCGGTTTCGACAATCTGATGGCAATAGCTGTGGCCTCCCCGTCCCAGTTATCCGAATCAGCAGACATCGGGGAAGCATCAGCCATTAAGATCATCAACGCGGCAAGGAAGGAAGCCGATGTCGGAGCCTTCGAGACAGGCGACGTCCTGCTCGAAAAGAGGAAAGAGATAAACAAGCTGACCACAGGTTCAAAGAACCTGGACGAACTGCTCGGCGGCGGGGTAGAGACCCAGGCCATAACCGAGCTGTTCGGGGAGTTCGGCTCCGGAAAGACACAGATCGGTCTTCAGCTTGCTGTGAACTGCCAGCTCCCGGTCGAGGATGGAGGGCTCAATGCTCACACCATCATCTTGGACACAGAGAACACGTTCAGGCCAGAAAGGATAGCACAGATGGCCAGGGGCATCGATATGGAACCCACCGACGTGCTCAAGACCATCCATGTGGCCAGGGCATACAACTCCAACCATCAGATGCTTCTGATGGACAAGGTCAACGAAGTGGCCAAGCAGTTCCCCATCAAGCTTCTCATCGTGGATTCTCTCATGGCCCACTTCAGGGCAGAGTACCTCGGACGAGGTATGCTTGCCGACAGGCAGCAGAAGCTCAACAAGCATCTGCACGACCTCCTGCGCTTTGCAGACATCCACAATGCAGCCATTGTAGTGACCAACCAGGTCCATGCAAAACCGGATGCGTTCTTCGGAGATCCCAACAGGCCAACAGGCGGCCACGTGCTCGCCCACACAGCCACTTTCAGGATCTATCTGAGGAAGAGCAAGGCAGGCAAGAGGATCTGTCGCCTTATCGATTCTCCGAACCTTCCAGACGGCGAAGCGGTCATTACCGTTATGGAGGATGGCATTCGCGACTGAATAAAAATCGTTAAATAATGCCTCCCTATTGTGGTCACTCGGACCCAGTGGGTCTACTTGTACCCGACTTTGCCTAGCGGCTACGGCGGCGGACTGTAGTGTGGTACCCGGGCTTGACCCGGTTACCGTCGCTGATATCCGTTTATCCCCGGTTCGAGTCCGGGAGTCGGGACCATGATAGGTCGAGCTTCAGCTATCGATGGATATTATACACATTGACACACTCTCCCAACCCACGGAGAACCAAAGATGAAGCAGCTCCAACTGGTCGAGATGCCGGAGTCGCCGGTGCTTTCTGTCGGGTCAATAACAGACCTCATCAAACAGAAGCTGGAGACCGACCCGAAGCTCAAAGGCATCAAGGTCAGAGGTGAGGTATCGAACTTCACCGCCTCATCTGCTGGTCATTTCTATTTCACCATGAAGGACGAGGACGCAGAACTTCCATGTGTCATGTTCGCATCCAGTGCATCCAAGGTGAAGTTCGATGTCCAGACCGGGATGGGAGTCATCGCCTACGGGAATGTGACCGTCTACAAGGACAAAGGGAAGTACCAGCTCCTTGTCACAGAGATGGAACCCGATGGGCTTGGCACTCTTTATGCAGAGTTCCTAAAGCTGCAGGATAAGCTCCGGAAGGAAGGCCTCTTCGATACAGCCGTTAAGCGAGAGATCCCCCAGATGCCCATGACGATCGGGGTGGTGACCTCGCTTCAAGCTGCGGCTTTACGAGACATCCTGAACGTCCTGAAGCGTAGATGGCCCGTGGCCGAGGTCATCATCTCCCCAGCCTACGTCCAAGGCAATGGAGCTGCTGGAACGATCTGCGAAGCGTTGGAACGGCTCGAGCACCTGCCGACCTTGACCGGAGGAAAGAAGATCGACGTAGCCATTGTTTCTCGTGGTGGAGGAAGCCTCGAGGACCTTTGGGCGTTCAACGAGGAGTGCCTGGCCAGGACGATCAGAGCGACCTCGTTCCCTGTGGTCTCCGGTGTTGGTCACGAGACCGATGTTACCATCTGCGACCACGCAGCTGATTACCGTGCCCCTACACCAAGTGCAGCTGCAGAGGTAGTTGTCCCTGTTCTTGAGGATGAGCTCCAACAGCTCGACGATATCCTCTGGACAATGGATGAGATAATGGTCCGAAGGCTCGAGGCGTTGGAGGACGAGGTAGCCAATGACCTTCGCTTGCTCGAGAGCTTCTCCCCCTCCCAAAGGATCCATGACCAGACAGCGGAACTCGAACGGACGAAGAAGCAGATGGACACGGCCATGGTTACTGTCCTGGACTGTGCCGAGACAGACCTGGCAAGACTTTCCCAGAGGCTCGACGACCTTGCTCCGCTACAGGTCCTGGACAGAGGCTATGCGATAGTTACCAAGCAGGATGCGGTCGTCGGCAAGGCTGGGGAGCTTGCTACTAATGATGATATCGAAATAATGTTCACAGACGGCGAGGCCGAGGCAAAGGTCTCTCGTATCAAGCTCAAAAAAGAAGGTGACAAAGATGAGTGAAGAAAAGAGCTTCGAAAAGGAGCTGGACGCACTGAAGGATGCTGTAGACAGGCTCGAGAGCGGAGAGCTCACCCTGCAGCAGGCGTTGGAAACCTACGCTGAAGGAAGAGCCCACGCCAAGACCTGCCAAGGCATGCTCGACGATGCAAGGACCAAGATCTCCGTGCTCTCAGGCAAGGGAACGGACCTGTCCATTGAAAGCCATCCCGAAAGCGATGTCGGAGGCGAAGAGGAGTGAGACACTCCTGTGAAGCGTTCGGTCTGGACATTCAGGAATGCGAATGGGTATACAAGCCCGCTGAGGACACGTTCCTGATGCTCGAGGTACTGGATACGTTCGAGCTGGAAGGAAAACGCGTCCTGGACATGGGTTGTGGGACCGGAGCCCTCGGGATCTTCTGTTCACTGCAGGGTGCTAAGGTGACACAGGCCGACATCAATGAGCAGGCCATAGCATGTACGCAGGCCAATGCCGCGAGGAATGGTGTAGTGACCAAGATCATCCAGTCAGACCTGTTCGAGAACGTTCCTGGACCTTTCAACATCATCCTGTTCAATGGCCCCTACCTGCCCGCGGATGGAGATTCATCCGACCCCATGGATCAAGCACTAGTAGGTGGAGTAAGCGGGACGGAGATCTATGAGCGATTCCTCGAAGAAGCAGTGTCCCGGGTTGGGATGAAAGGGAAGGTCCTGATAGTCACATCCTCTCTTGCAAGGAACGATGAGTTCAACAAATGGATGTTCGACCATGGCCTCGGCAGCAGTATTGTCAAGTCTCACAGGGTCTTCTTCGAGGACATGTTCATCATCGAGGTAGGGAAAAGTATTCACTCCGACAACCCGATTGAATAGGTCCCATGACAGTGAACGTTCTGGAGGATGAACAAAGCCCTATCGGCGTCATCTACGGCACCGTCTCCACACAGGAGTTCAAGGTAGCCCTATCCCAGGACAGTCCTGTCAGAGGAGAGTATGTCGTCGTCGAGCACGAGCTCCACGGCCCTGTCCTCGGCCAGGTCATAGAGATCGAGACCTCATCAGACCTAACTTTCGATAAGGCTCATTCCATCTCCATGGGCATGGACGTGAACATCGGTGAGAAGTCTGCAGCTGTTGTCAATGTCCTTGGTTTTCATGACGAGCGAGGTGTTCTCCGAGCCCCTTCCACACCGTTCCATCCAGGCTCACCGGTACTCAAAGCCCCGGATGACCTGGTCAAGCAGATCCTTGGCCTGGAAGTACCGGAGGAACGGTCGGCTTACATTGGAAAGATCGAGGGCCACGACATCAAGGTCAGCCTTGACCTGAACAAGCTGGTCCAGCGTCACCTTTCGGTCATTGCGATGACCGGGTCCGGTAAGTCATACGTCGTTGGAGTTCTCCTCGAGGAGTTCGCCAAGCGCGGCGTCTCTGCACTCGTCATCGACCCGCACGGTGAGTATACGAGCCTCATGCATCCCAACCTTGACCAGACCGACTGCAGACAGATGTCCGAGTACGACATCAAACCGAAAGGATACAGCAACGTGATCAAGGAATACGCCCTCTCCCAGGCCGATAATCCCGATGCCTTGCCATTCACGCTCGACGCCATCGGCCTTTCCCCCGAGGAGCTTGCGGAGCTTGCAGGCTTCAAATCCACAGGCCCGCATGCTGGTATCATCTGGAGATCCGTGGACAGGCTCCGATCAGCTCGCCCCTACTACACCCTCCGCGATGTCATGTACACCGTGGAGCTTGAGAAGAACAACCTCAAGTGGTCCATCATCAACTCCCTGGAGCACATAGACTCCATGGGAATTTTCTCCGAAGACCCAACCCGGGTCAAGGACCTGATCAAGAAAGGCCAGGTCTCGGTCCTGAACATGCGTGGCGCCCCAGCGCAGATGCAGCAGGTGGCCGTCACACAGCTTGGCAAGGACCTGTTCGAAGCTCGAAAAGCAGGGCGCATCCCTCCATTCATGCTCGTGGTCGAAGAGGCCCACAACTACTGCCCCCAGACTGAAGCCTCCCTGACCAACAGGATCTTCAGGACCCTCGCTTCAGAAGGTCGTAAGTTCGGTCTCGGCCTCTGTATAGTTTCCCAAAGACCTGCTAAAGTGGACAAGAACGTCCTATCCCAGTGTGGGACCCAGGTCATCCTCAAAGTTACCAACCCCAACGACCTCAAAGCAGTTGTCGCTTCCGTCGAAGGCCTCACCCCCGTTATGGCCAAGGAAGTACAGCGACTACCAGTTGGGGTTGCCATAGTCGTAGGGGGTTCCGTAGCAAGACCCATCTTCGTGGACATCCGAGTCCGCGAGTCAAGGCATGGAGGACGTTCTGTGGACGTCCTACCTGACGAACCGGAGGAATGTCCCGAGATAGACCTATTCTCTGACAAGGAGGAAGAAGAATGAGAACAGAACTGACAAAGGAGCATATCGAACGCTATCTATCAATTACAAAGGAAGCGCTCGACAAAGCACAGATAATCGCCCCCGAGAAGTCTCATATGAGGAAGGTCGCCGAGGACTTCATGCTCATGGCCAGGACCTACTACGAGGATGGGAAGCATTTCTACGAGGAGGGCGACCATGTCAACGCCTTCGGATGCGTCAATTATGCCCATGGTTGGTTGGACGCTGGAGCTCGATTCGGTCTTTTTGATGTCGGCGGTGATGACCGGCTCTTCACCCTGGCCGAGTGACCAGTGTTCTTAATACTTTGCTAAGAAAATATAAGAACCATCTGTAGAACTATGTGCTTGGATCATTTCCTGTGGTCCAACCGGTATTACCGACTTTTCCCAAAGTCAAAAGCGGTCCGACCCGCAAACAACGGGGGTGGAAGCGGAAGGCCCCGAACTCTTCGTTTCCCCCCATTCTTATTCTTCCATCTGTTGATGGGGGGAAACGAAGAGTCACTACCCGCACTCGTTTCTCATTGACGATCGTGCGAGGTTGTGACCGGCAGTTTTCGATGCGTCACTGGACGACGGAGAAAACTGATCGTCTCAATTCTTCACTCATAACTTAGGCTCATGCCCATCAGTGATCTCCCTCAGCACCTCATAGTACTTGAGCCCCATAAGCTCCTTCATCCTCTTCCGCGTCTTCCCCAACCCACCGATCCTCTTGGCAAGCTTGTTCATCTGCTCCCAGTCCTGCTTCAGATGAAAGAGGCTGCAAGTACACGCCTTGCGATCATCGTACCAGTATCTCTCTGGGTTCTCCCTTCTCTTCTCCTGGTCCTCAGCCCAGTCCTTCTCCTTGAGCTTGACCTCACGCTGGATCCGCTTCCGCAGGTCAGGGATGAGGTCCTCTGGAGGCTCCCATTCCGGTATGATCCGAGCAGCGACAGAAGGCATGAGAAGGTAGTCCTTGACCCATGCTTCGACCCTACCTTGGAGGCCCGGTATCATGTCAGCCTTCACCTCAAGTCTATGGATGGGTTCGGTCCAGCTTCTGTAGGCATACCTTACCTTCCCCTTGAGCGCAGGGTCTTTCACCGCACCTTTGAGCTTTGCCTCGATCGCATCAAGATACTTCTTCGCCCGCGCCTCATCATCAACAAGCCACCCCTTCACAGCAAGCTCTTCCAACGCTTCGAACCTATCTTTTGCTTCTTCAGCAGTATCAACGACGGTGCGCAGCAATCCTTTTCGATCCTCTGCATCAAGGCCGTCCCAATAACTAACGGTCTTTACTATCTGACCAGGTGGCAACCTTTTGAGCAATTTCACCAGAGGAAATCCCTTTGGGATCTCGGTATACTTCAAAGCAGCGACCAGGTCGTCTATGCTCTTTTGATCTGAATCTTCGTCATTGTCGAGCCACTCATCGAACCTTTTGATGGCCTTCTTATCATGGAATGCTAGATAACCGGACGCGACACCCACACCACGTTTCTCGATCCTCTCGATGAGCTTCAAGGAGAGTGGCCTCTGTCCATCGTCCTTGATGGTCCCCCGAAGCCATGGTAAGAACTCTTCACCCAGCATGATATCGTTGTCCACCAGCAGTTCGAGGATCCTCTTTGTTGCCTTATCCCCACCATGGTAGGATACGTTCTTGATCAAACCGAGGTCTGGATCATTCTTTGTGATAGCCTTCTCAATGGTAGGCATGATCTTCTTCATCGGTCTGTTGTCGATGATGTAATTGATGAAACTCGGATGGACGTCGAGGACGGTCTCTAGAACCTCCTGAAACACCTCGTCCTGGTCCTCGAAATTGAATATCTGGATGTGGGACAATATCCACCGGCGAGGGTTGTAGTCCCCATCTTTGATGGTGGTCATAAGAAACTCTCGGACCTCAGGTGAATCCTCAACCTCAATATCCTCGATGACGTTCTCAACAACATCCCGAAGACAATGCATCTCCGGACCTGCCGCCTCGGTTTCCATCATGATATGGATGTCATCTGGTCCATCAGGGTCCTCGAACATCTTGGCAAGTTCTGCGTCCGGCCCCTCGAGCTCACTGTCTGGTACCTTGACATCTTTGATATCATCCAGATGCGAGAACAACTCCTCAACAACCTTTGCATCTCTGACAGTGGTCCCCTTCATAGACCAAAAACGTACAGCCTTCTCCCAGCGGCTCTCCTCAACAGCCATGATATCACGCGTCCCAGGTAACAGTGAACTCGCAGACATCGGCACCTTGGCATTTACATTTTGTTTCCTTAACAACGACGTTCTTGGCCCGGGTAAGGTTAGCTGCAGTGTTGAAAAATCCCAAAAGCTCTGCGCACATGTACTCGTTGGCAAGATAGTCACGGATCTCGAAGACCCCAATACCAGGCTCCGCCTTTGTGACGACAAGCTCACCATTATTGTGCCATCTAGCCCAAGAACTGGGTGCCGAGGTCAGGACCTTCGTGGGACTACCAAGGAAAGAGATGAAGAAGCCTTTGAAACCAAGATTGTTCGCATTGTAGCGGCCGAACCTTGTGCAGAGCTTCGTATCACCATTGCCGAACTCATGGTCCATGACCTCGAGGATCTTGAACTGGATTAGCTCTGGATACGCCTCCTTCGCATTGATCTCCTTTGGGTTGATATAGTAGCGGGGATGCTCTTTTTTCAAGATACCGAATATCTTGTCCACTCCATCCTGTCCCCACTGCTTCTTGATAAAAGTAATGAGATTGAGGAACGACTGACCGGTGATGGTCCTATCCCAATCGTTCATATGTGAGAATTTCCAATGTGATATTAAAGCATTTTCCATTCATGGTTTCAGATGCGTATCATAATGGTATCTGTACTAGTAGGGGTTCCATTTATTAATGACCAAACAGTTCACCGTGTCAGGTGAGTTCCATGGCAAGGTCCATCATCATCATAGGGGCTGGCGTTGCAGGTCTATCAGCAGGCTGCTACGCGCAAATGAACGGCTACAAGTCCATAATTTTCGAGGCACATTCACAACCTGGTGGCCTATGTTCCACCTGGAGAAGGGATGGTTACACCTTCGATGGATGTATCCATTGGATGATGGGGACGGATCCTGTGCATTCCTTCTATCCAATGTGGAAGGAGCTCGGTGTCATCCAGGGACAGAACTTCCACAACCCAGACGAGTTCATGCGACTCAACATCGAGGGAAAGGAGCTCATCGTCCCTGCAGACCTCGGAGCTTTTAGAAAGGAGCTTCACAAGATGGCTCCGGAGGATGGAGACCTCATCGAGGAGTTCTGCGGAGACCTTAACACCCTTTCGAAGTACGACCTGTTCATCGACAAGGCACCAGAGACATCCAACATCATTGACAGGATCAGAAAGTTCAGGGACGATGTACCATACGCATCCATCTTGGAGAAGTATCACAATATCTCCATCGCGGACTTTGCAAACAACTTCAAGGACCCTTGGATGAAGGAAGCCTTCAAGCACATGTTCTACAACATCCCACAGATGAGCATGATCTCACTGATGCATGTTCTTGCAGCTGTTAACAATCAGGCTGCTGGATTTCCACTAGGCGGCTCTCTGGAGATGTCCAGGTCCATGGAGAAGCGCTACAAGGCTCTCGGTGGAGACATCCAGTATGGCAAGAAGGTCTTCCGTGTCAACGTCGAGAACAATAGGGCCATCGGCGTAGAGCTTGAGGATGGGACCAAGGTAGTTGCAGAGCATGTTATCTCTGCTGCCGATGGTCACCAGACGCTCTATGACCTTTTAGACGGCAAGCACATGGACCAGAACCTCTCACAGTACTACGACGAGCAGCCTGTGTTCAACTCCAGGATCCAGATATCAATGGGAGTGGCAGCAGACCTGTCACATCTTCCAGAGTCCGTTTTCTTCAAGCTTTCAAAGCCGATCGATGTTTCAGGCGAGAAGTACGAATACATGTTCTTCCGCAACTACTCCTTCGACAAGAGCATGGCAGCCGACGGTCACACAGCAGTTTCCGTCGCATTCAAGGCAAGCTATAGGCACTGGGAAGAGCTGTCCCGTGAAAAGCTCCGGTACGACCAGGCACGCGAGGAGATCTCCAAAAAGGCCATCACCGCCTTGGACCGAATGGTCGACGGTATCGCTCCGGCCATCGAGGTCACGGACGTCGCAACCCCGGTCACCCTGAAGAACTACACCAACTCATGGCAGGGCTCATGGCAGGGCTGGCTCGATGTAGCATACAAATCGAAGATGAAGATCACAAAGACCCTTCCCGGTCTTTCCAACTTCTACATGGCTGGCCAGTGGACAGAACCTATGGGCGGTGTCCCGTTCGCAGCCATGACCGGCAGACACGCCATGCAGCTTATCTGCAAGGCGGACGGCAAAGACTTCAAGGCCACCATCCCAGAGGGGTAGTATGCCTGACGTCAACGTCCCCCACGACGTGGACCCAATGGACCTACGCAAGTTCGTAGGAAACCTTCTCGTTGTCTCTGGAATGGATGCTAAACTTTCTGAGGACGGTTCGTTCATCAGGATGGACAAGATAGTCAACTGCAGGTTGAGCAGGACCACTGTGGACTACAGTTCGTTCAAGGAGCTTGACCCCGATGGACTCGACGATCTCGCAGGGAAGATGAACGAGAACCGTGAGAAGGAGACCGCCAAGGTCTATGTTCTCATCTTCCCCGGTGAGCTCTCTGACCAGGTCAAGGATGGACTGCTTGCAGCGGACATCAGACCCTGGGACATGCCATACCTCGCGGAACGGTTCGGTGCACAGTTCGAGAAGGTGGACTCGCCGTTCACCGAGATCGCGAAGCAGTATCTTTAGGACTGTCGAAGTCCGGTCCTTTTATCCTGCCTTTCTTCAACCCGTCTATGTGATAGAAGCCCCAGCAGAAGGCAAATATCCCAGCTATCCACCCTCCAATGGCTATTCCGAACCATATGCCAGGGAGTCCCCAGTCCAGGATGATGCCGAACAGGATGGCAGAAGGTAGGATTATCCCAAGCGTCCTAAGTAACATGACCACAAGGGCATTGATACCTTTCCCGATACCCTGGAACATGGTCCCTGTTATCATACCGAAGGCTGTAGCTGGGAACATCAGAAAGATTATCCTCAGGAAGATAACCAGGTCTGGAGCTAGGTATTGGGAGTTATCAGCCCATGTGAACGGCATGATGAGGATGGGGGCCGCAACGAACGTGATGATGGCCATGACCACCTCGATCATTATCCCTATCTGAAGAGAGTAGGCATAGGCTATCTCGAGCTTTCTGTACTTCCGTGCACCGTAGGATGCTCCCCCGACCGAGGTGATGGCAGTGGCTATCCCAAGAAGAGGTAGGACCGCTATCATCACGATCCGCCAACCAGTGCCGTAGATCTCAACACCCTTTGTCCCAGCGATGTACAGGACTATCACATTGAGCGCGAACGCCATGATGGCCATGGACATCTGGGAAAGGGAAGCGGGTATTCCGATAATGGCCATGTCGCGGATTATCTTCGGGTCGAACTTGAACGTCCTTATCGGAAATGACACGTAGGTGGTCTTTTGGATGAACAGCCAGTAGAACAGGACAGCGCAAGCGATTATCATTGATATGACGGAAGCTGCAGCTGCTCCGGCGATCCCCATTCCTAAAGGATAGATGAAGATGGGATCAAGGATGATGTTCAGGATGGCGCTTCCGACCATGATGATCATGGCCCTTTTCGCATCCCCCTCTCCACGTAGGATGGCATTGGAGACCATGGAGAAGAACATGAAGATGGAGCCACCGAACATAATCCTGCTGTAAAGCACGGCTGCATCCAGGGTAACCTTATCTTCAACGCCCATCATCTCGAATATGTATGGGCAAAGAATGATCATGGGTACTGTGAGAACAAAGGCCGAACCTAAGGTAATGAGCATGGTCGTTGATGCTGCAAGGTCTGCCCCCCGCTTGTTGTTGGCACCTATTCGTTGAGAGATGACAGCTCCACCACCGACGCCAACACCAGCAGAGAACGCCATTGACAGCATGAAGAACGGGAAGAACAAAGCAACAGCTGCCAGACCTCTTTCTATCCCAGACACCCAGATGGCATCAGCTAGGCTGTATGCTGTATGGACGGACATCGCGATGACCATGGGTATTGCCAGCTTGATGACCGCCTTCTTCGGATCGCCCAGAAGGATCTCCACACCCTTTGTGTTCTTCCCCTTGCCCGAGGGACCCCCACCTTTACCCTTGTCCACCTACTCACATCCCTCGTGGTGCTTCACCGCATTGTCGAACATCTTGGCCATAAGCTCGAACAATGTCTTCCTCTCTTCTGGGGAGAATCCCTCGAGAAGGATGTCCGAGTTCTTCGTAAGGGCCTTCTTCACCTCACCGACGATCTCTCTTCCCTCGTCGGTCATGTAGACACGCTGGACCCTTCCATCCTCCTCGTCCTTCTCCCGCCTGACGTAGCCATTCTCCTCAAGCTTCTTGATCCCACGGGTTACCGTGGCCTTGTCATACCTGAGGTGGGATGAGATGCTCTCTTGGCTCACTCCGTCATGATGAGAGAGGCACATGAGGAAGTGGAACTGACCGACACCGATGCCTAAAGGCTCAAGCTCTTTACCGATCTCCATCATGGAGTACCTGTGGAGTACCGAAATATACTTCCCAATGGACTCGGCCCTGGCTAGATGGTCCTTCATATCGCAGTGCATATGGTTGCACACGCAACTATTCTATTAAAAGGTTGCGTCTGCAACTATTTACCTAGGACAATGTTCAATAGCGAGTTGTTCAATGATAATCTGCCATGATCTTCACGGATGACAGGGATTTCGACCTGCTCGGGCCTGTCCATATCGTCATGCTTGCGATATCTCTGGCTCTGTTCGTTGGTCTACCACTTATCGCTTTGAAGGTGAAGAATCCTAAGATCACCACAGCGATAGCCTGGGTCCTTGGAGCTGTGCTGATCCTCAATCAGCTATCGTTCTTGGCCTTTGGTTACATCAGGTACCCTGACGTCGCTGCAAAGTACTTCCTCCCCCTCCACATCTGCTGGATGGGCTCAATAATCTGTGGCGTAGCGCTCATCACAAGGCAGCAGTTCATGTACGAGATCGCATACTTCTGGGGATTCGCAGGAACCCTCCAGGCGGTCATCACACCCGACGTCCCGATAACTTTCCCATCCTATTGGCTCATCGAATACTTCATCGCCCATTCCGGTTTCATTGCTGGCGTGTGCTTGATGACCTGGGGGATGAAAATGCGGCCCAGGCTGATCTCTCTCCCACTTGTTCTAGGATTCTCGGTCGTGTACATGGTCGTGCTCGGTGGCATTAATTACGTCCTCGACGCCAACTATATGTTCCTGTGTGAACCACCGGGGGGTAACTCGCCTTTCTTCGTAGTTGATTGGCCGTGGTATCTTCTCGTCCTATCGCCTGTAGCGGTCATGTTCGTCCATCTCATCTACCTACCCTGGGAGGTGGTGGATTACTTGAAGAAGCGTAGGAAACGCATCGAGCGTGAACGAGAGAAGGCGAAAGATAACTAACCCAGTCGCTCGAAGAACGCAGCAGTTGACCGCAAGAAGAGAGGTCATATCAACCTTAGTGATATGCATTCATAATCGGTTGATATGATTTTTACCCACCAAGCCGTCAACTGCCGCGTTGCATAACAAAGTTCCATCAACCTTTATATAAGAGGTTCCATGTTTTTATTCCGACAGACATAGAATAGATACACCCTGGAGGTGAAAAACATGGGCATAGAAGAAGAAAACAATGAAGAGATCGAGACCCCAGAGGAGGAACCAACCGTAGAGGAAGGCTCCACTGAGGAGAAGAACTCTTCTACAGATACCAAAGAGGACACTCCAAAGGAGACCAAAAGGACCCCGACCAAGTCATCTGCTCCTATAGTCGCTGCTATAGTGATCGTGCTTGGTCTGATCATAATGGTCTCACTTGGCGGTGTCATTGGGTTGGCGCTTATAGCGTCCAATGGTGGAGAAGATCCAGTCGATGGAACAGATGGTGGGGACGGTTCCGATGGCGGGGACGGCGGTGACGGTGGAGATGGCGGTGACGGTGGAGATGGCGGTGACGGTGGAGATGGCGGTGATGGAGGAGATGGTGGTGACGGTGGAGACGGCGGAGATGGCGGTGATGGTGGAGATGGAGGGGACGGAGGCGACGGAGGAGATGGTGGCGACGGCGGGGATGGTGGAGACACTCCCGAACCACCACTGACCGAGAACGAGGACTATAAGGAGATCAGTGAGAAGAAGGAGGGCATGGAAGATGAGATGCCAGACCTCGACGATAACGACGATGGCACCCACGACAACCAGCTCATCCTCCTCAAGGGTCTTGGAGTCGACCTCGAGGGCCAGAAGTCGAACGACGATGGCCTCATAGGCGACTACGAGCCAATGGACTTTGAGGGTCTCAAGGACACCCATGAGATCGCCAACGAGACGACCTCAAGGTCCAACGCCACACTCCCAACAGACCAGTCCTTCACAAAGTCCAACTATCAGTTGGATGAGAAAAAGATGATGGACAATAATACGGAGGACCTCATAGTGGTCTCCGACACTCTATCAGAAACCACTGGCGGTTTCGGTCAGGGCCTTGATGGTGCACTGGATGTCGAGGAAGGAAAGGAGGATGATATCGAGTATGAGGACGACTTCATCGACCTCAACGATGATATCAATACCACCACCGACGATACCACTGGGACCATGCCATACGAGGACAGTTGGCTCGAAGGACCAGACAGCATCTCCAATGCCCCGGTCGAGTTCGACTCAGATGTCGATGAGGAAGAGACCTGGTTCGACGACTACGAAGATATGGATGAATGGGTCGAGGGCGAGGACTTCGACGAGGAAGGCGAGCCAGACTTCGACTACGACGTGATCACCTGGACCAATTTCACAGATGCTGATAACGACACCATACCAGAGTTCCAGCACACTATTCAGTTCGGTTACTACGAAGTTGACGAGAACAACGACACCTTCCCGGAACACGTCCGAGCATACCTTCTTGAGTTCTACATACTCGATAACAACTCCGACGGTAACCCCGAGCACGGTGTCGGCTACGTCATCGGCTATGAGATGTTCGATAACAATTCCAACAACAAGTCAGAGTACGAAGCTTGGCTGGCTGTAGGATACGAATACTACGATAACACCACAGACGGCATCTACGAGCTCGAGCACGCCTGGGTCTTTGCCCACGCATACGAGGACCCAAACGAGAACAACATCAAGGACCATGCATGGTCCGTTGTTGCCTACTGGCAGGAGATCGATGCAGATTCAGATGGTGCACCAGAACAGTGGACCGGCGTCGCTGCAGGATATGAGGGTATCAACGAGAACGATGATATCTTCGGTATCTGGGAGTATGAGGGTATCGTTGTCTGGGGTTACCAGGCCGACGATCCTTCAGAGGACGGCGTCCCTGATCACGAGTCCCTGTGGGTGTTCGGATACGAGTATCAGAAGCATCCTGATAAGCCTTTCAAGTACGAGGTCGAGCGAGCGCTCATCGTCGGAATGGAAGCTTGGGACAACAACACGGATGGTACCCAGGAAACCTACAAGGGCTTCATCGCCGGTGCAGAGACCTGGGACAACAACACCGATGGCACCGATGACTATGTTGCGGTGATCGTCATGGGCTTTGTCTCCGAGGATAGTAACTATGATGGCAACCCAGAGCATGAGAGCATCGTGATCATGGGATTCGAGAAGTTCGACAACAACTCAGATAAAAACCCGGAGAAGCAGCACTTCACCACGGTGATATACGAAAGTTGGGATAATAACACAGACGGTGTCAAGAACGTCGAAAAGGCCATCATCGGTGGATACTCCAGCGTCGACGAGGACTCGGACGGGAACAAGGAACACGAGGCCATACTCATCATGGCATCTGATGTCCAGGATGACGACGATGACGGCAACCCGGAAAAGACCGCATTCGCACTGATCGGGTTCGAGACCGTAGATAATAACACCGACGGTTATGCTGACCAGTCCCGAGCGATGATGACCTTCGTGGTTGCATATGACAACAACACCGATGGTACACCTGATGACATGTATTCTGCAGTAGCTGGATACGAAGGTTTGGATTACAATTCCGACGGTGTCAAGGACGAGGAGTCACTGCTCCTGATCTTTGCGGCCCAGAAGGACGCGGACGGTGACGGTAGCCCCGAGTTCACCAACGTCGGTGTGGTAGGATACTCCTACCAGGACCCTGACAACGATGGTAACAAGGACTACCAGTGGGCGCTACTGGCCTACACCGAGAGTTACGACAACGACACGGACGGTAACGTGGAGCTGGTCCGGAGCTGGATGGCAGGCTATGAGGCCTACGACTCCAACTCCAACGGAACCTTCGATTACGAGGCTGCGTTGGTTATCTGGTCCGAGCAGAGGGATACCGACGATGACGGTGTCGTGGACGAGACCCCTGGTGGTCTCTGGGGATTTGCTGAAGGCGTCAAGCCTGTCTGATACCTAAAATAATATGAAGGGCGGGTGACCGCCCTTCTATTTCTTTATTCTTCGATAAGATCGGTTAATGGCGCTAAGTCAAGAAACATCGTACGATGTCTTTTATTCCGTTCCCTTTTTACTGGATATGTAAGTACAAATCCAAGTTTCTCATAAAACGCTCTCGCATCAGGTTTAGCTTCAACAATGATCAAACGAATTGCCGCAAGGTTTTGAACACCTATTGCATCTGCAGTAACATCCGATACAACTGTCCTACCAATACCTAAGTTTTGATGATCCTTGGAGACGGCCAATCGACCAATCTTAATTGCTGGAATTGCTGTAATCTGCATTTCGGATAGTTTGGATAGTTTCTTGTATGTCTTCAGATATTCGATTCTCAGTGAATCCATACTTGTCGTAACATATGCTACAAGATCTCCCTGATAATAAATGAGCTTCGTTCGACCTAATCCACGTTTTTGATACTCATTCACTTCATCAGAAGTCAAGAAGAAATCAAGGTCAGAATCTCCACATGAGAACGATTTGACCTTATGAGTCAATCGATACGGAACGTAATCTAATTGTTTTGGATCGATTGTTTCAGGGTGAGCAAATAAGCTCATAGCAATCACGGAAAGGTTTTATCAGCATCTCCTTTCTTCCGCTTCATGGCTTTTTTATAAATTTCCTTCTGAGCCGCTGATAGTTCGAAAGATTCAAGCCTCTGGAGAAACTCTCCAGACTTCTTTGCCTTGATTGCGGGTGTTGGCTCTGGGTATGCCATGTGAGTCCCCTTCCCGAGTTAACCATTAACTGGTATTTAGAGTCTCTCCCAGTGAAATGGGAGAAAATCCGCTCCTTGTAATAATTCCTATGTATATTTACCCAATATAAACCTTTTGTAACAATTGTCTATATTAATACAGTGAACCTCGCAGATTGATTTGGATGCTACCGATGATGAAGAAATTGTTATTCATGAATTGAATGGAAGGAAAGAGGATTCGGTGATCAGAATCACGGGTCTACTAAATCAGAAGTTCACCTTCTTTACCACACATTTTGATGAAAAATATCATGACACCATTGCAGAATATAAGAGAATAATCGAAGCCTACCAATTCCCAACAATCCAGATTCCTGATGCTCCAATAGATGTCGCAACTGAAATCTTTACACGAATCAATATTGGCGGAAAACCTCTCTCGCTGTTTGAAATCATGGTTGCTAAAACCTTTGATATTGATTCAGGTTTTGATCTAACTGAAAAATATGATGAGTTGATATCTACATTCGCTACTGTTGATTATGAAACTATATCTGATGCAACGGTTCTCCAAGTTGTATCTATTTTCCTTGAAAAGGAATGTAAGAGGAAAACTATTTTAAAGCTTGATAAACAGGATTTCATTAATATATGGCCTGATGCTGTAGATGCGATAGAAGCAGCTGTTGAATTCTTCAGATTAAGTAATCGGATTCCAGTATCTCATCTGCTTCCTTATAATGCATTGATTGTTCCATTCTCATACTTCTTTTACAGGCATCCACAGAAACCTAGCGGAGATATGAAAAGATATCTAGAAGACTACTTCTGGAGAGCCTGTCTTTCAGAAAGGTTCTCATCCGGAGTTGAGACAAAACTCCATCAAGATATCCTTAGGATTGATGAGATACTGGATGGATCTTACCCAACCTATGATTGGGCGATTGATATTGAACCCATTTCAATTAAAAACAATGGGTGGTTTAGCGCCGGCCGAAGTTACATCAAGGCGATTCTCTGTCTCTACGCATATCAAGAACCAAAGTCATTTGAGGATAATTCTCAAGTAAACATCCAAACGAATTGGCTGAAGAAGGCAAATAGTAAAAATTATCACCACTTCTTCCCCAAATCATATATGCAAAAGAAAGGCGGTTTCTTGGATTGGGAAGTTAATAATATTCTTAATATTACAATTGTAGATGATTACCTTAACAAGAGAGTAATCGGTGCACAACCCCCTTCTAAATATATGGGAAATTTCAGTACAAAGAATCCTGATATTGACACCACAATGAAGTCGCATCTAATTACAGATCTATCTCAGTTTGGTATTTGGACCGATGATTATCAAGCCTTCCTAAACAAAAGAGCAGAGGAGGTTTCGAACCAGCTCAAGAGTAGGGTTCTCCACAATGGTGGAATGCCTCCTAGGCCTTCTCATTAGTGGCATCCGTGAATGGTTATCATTCTTTCCAAGTGATAACGAACTCACAGTGGTCGACACCCTCGTCGACGTTGCACAATGTCTCCTCCACTTGAGCTTCGATGCCACACATAGCGATGGCCTCCTCGATGCTTCCCTGGAGGTAGAGACACTTCTCCTTGATCTTTGGGAACTCCTTGTACCGAAGCACGATCCTTCCTGCGGACTCCTCGGCGATCTCGAGCTTTCCGAAGTCGTAGATGTAATCGAACTTCTCTACGACCTTCTCGATAAGTGGTAACAAGCCGGAAGTGTCGAGCAAGTGGTCGAAGGTCCCAAGGTGCGAGACCGTGAACGCGCCGATCTCCGGAATGACCGAGAGGTCCCCAGAGTCGTAGAGGATGTCTGCTTCGCGCAGGAACATCAGGTAGTGGTCGTAAGGAACGAACGCTACTTCGTTGATGGTCTGGGGAGTGTACTGGGTAGCAAGTTTCCAGTTGGACTGCTTCAGAAGCTCGTCCACTCCCTTCTGCCCCATCTTGCGCTTGATGAACGCCATGACGTTCAAGATATGCGTGGCCCTGACATTGCCTCCAGTCTCGAGCACCAAGGTATCACTCCTACTCGTTGTTCCTGACCTCATCGAGCTTTGAGTCGATGGTCTTTTCTATCCTCTCGATCTCAACGACTATCGCTGCAAGTCGGGCCTTGATCTCTTCGAACCTGTTCTCCTGGGCATCGAGCTTGTCGACATACTTGGCACGGAGCGTGTCCTCCTTTTGGGAAGTTCCAAGGGACTCCAGGTTCTGGCGGAGACGACCCTGCTCATTGGAGATGGTGTTCTGTTCGTTGACCAGCTCGTTCTTCTCTTTGTTGAGCTTGGCAATATCCTTTGTGAGCTCAATGATCTCGGAGATCTTGTCGAAGTTAGGCTTCTTGACCCATTCCTTGCGATAATATTCCTTCAGGGTCTCGAAGGAAATGTTCTTGACATACTCGGAATGGTAGGTGGTGGTAACTTCCCTGACCTTGAAGTCAGAGGTGGTCTTGCCCTTGACCTTGAACTTCCACCGATAGAAGTTGTCCGTCTCATCGGTGGGCTTCTCGGTCACATCCTCGTCAATATTGTAGTTGCTCTTTGGATGCTCGATGACCAGGTCCACTCCATCCTTCTTTTTGTTTGTGACCTTGTATGTGGTCTCCTTCCAAGCTAGATGGACCTTCTGGAAGTACCTGTTCGAAATATAGACCTGCGTGAGGTTCGAACCCGAGCGATGTTCTTCCTTGAGCTCGACACCGAGGTCCACGGAGTAGGCGACGTGGTTGACGCTTCCACCGGTCGTGTATGGCAGGATGGCCTCACCGACATAGGTACCCTCGTCAAGGACCAGGATCGGTCCACGCTCAAGGACAGCACCTGTGTCGTTTGTGATCTTCATGGTCACTACGGGATTGAGTGGCATCTTGGATGCGTTGTAGACATGCTCCTTCTCACAAGTGATCGGGCACTGGAGGATCGGGACCATGGCGGACTGCCCACGTTTCACGGTCACCGGTGTCTCGATGTCGTACTTGAAGAACTCACCCATCTCGACGGTCCGGGTCTGAACCGCTGCCGACTCCTCCAATGCGGCAGCTGTGGCTGCAGGGGCCGGTGGCGGGGCCATCGCTGGTCTTGCAGCCCTCTTTCTCGACTTCATTGCTCCACCTGCTCCCATGGAAGCTTCCATCATCATGTCATCCATGTCCCCATCATACTCCATCTCCATCTCTTCCCGCTCGTACTCTTCCATTCCGCTTTCCAGGTCCACGGGGGCAGATACAGTTCTGACCTCTTCCCTTACCACTGGCCTTGGAACGATCCTTGGCTTGTAGATGTCGTAGATGAAGGAGATGGGCTTTCCAGCCACAAGCGACAGACTGATGTCCTTGAGGTCCTCGTCGAGCTGATTGTCGATGATACCCCATCCCTGGAGGATGGTCTTGCCCTTCTTATCGTAGGCTATTCTGTAACTGACCCTCCATGAGGGCATGGAAACGATGTAGTTGACAGATACGTCGTGCTCCTTTCCATCAAGGAACACTGTCACACCCTTGGTGTTCTTCTTCCTCTCGGACGTGATCGCGTCCAGGAAGAACGCAAGATCCTCCTTTGCCTCAGAGGTAGTGACCTCGAAGTGGACGATGTCCTCGACCTTTACCGGCCTGACCTTACCGTCCGCATCCTGGATTATGATGGTGTTCTGGTCCTCGGTCATGACCTTGCCGGCCTTCTTGTCCTCCTGGGTTCCCATGACGGTTCCCTCGAGCTCCTCCTGTGTGGTCTTGACCCTGACGTCGTAACCACGGAGCTGTCGGAAGAGTCCGACAAGAGCCTCTCTGTCGGGGACCGTGATCGCTTTCTCGGCAAGCTGCTTGGAGATGTCCTCGGCTGTCTCGTACGAGACACCGGTCACCCTACCGCCACCCGAGTCGAAGATGGACAGTGACTTCAGGATATCGTCCATCTCCTTCTTTTTGAACTTGAGCTTGATGGGTTCGTCTCCGGAGAACTTCTCACCGCGCTCGATGAACCCGACACCGTGCTTGTAAAGTACCATTCTTCTTACTGGTAAAACCATCTTATCACCTCTTGATAGCTCTCTTCAGCTTGTTGACGAGGTTCTTCGGCTTCTTGGTCAGAGGCCCGCCGTCGTCCCTTAGCTTGTCAACTTTCTTATCGATCTCATCGTCGATCTTCTCGACCTGTTTCTCTATTGCCTTCTCGCGCTTCTTTATAGCTTCGAGTCGACCTTCCTGGCTGTCCATCTTGTCGACGTACTTTGCCCGAAGGGTATCTTCCTTCTTCGTGTCGCCCAAAGACTCGAGGTTCTCGCGAAGCCTCTCCTGCTCCTCGTAGATGTCTTCCCGCTCCTCATCGAGCTTGTCCGCCTCTTCCTCGAGCTTGTGGATCTTTGCCTGAAGCTCCATTATCTCCTGGATCTTGTCGTAGTTGGCCTTGGAGATGTACTTCGACTTGTAGTAATGCTCAACAGTGGATGTGGACGAGTCACGGATGTACTCGGTGTAATGAGTGATCGTGGTCTCCCTCACTGTGAAGTCCGAGGTCTTTTTCCCCTTGACCTTGAACTTCCACCTGTAGTAGTTATCAGTCTCATCCGTCGGCTTGACGGTCTCTTCCTCATCGATCTCGTAGCTGCTCTTTGGATGCTCGATGACCAGGTCCACCTTGTCCTTCTTCTTGTTGGTGACCTTGTAGGTGGTCTCCTTCCACTCCATGTAGATCTTTCTGAAGTATCTGTTCGAGATCTCTATCTGCTCGAGCTCGGAACCGGAATTGTATTCTTCCTTGACCTCAACGCCAAGGTCCACAGAGTATGCGATGTGATTGACCGAGCCATTGGTCGTGTATGGCAGGATTGCCTCACCGACATAGGTACCGTCGTCCAGGACCAGGATCGGTCCTCTTTCCAGGACGGCTCCTGTGTCGTTGGTGACCTTCATCGTCACCACCGGGTTGAGTGGCATCTTGGAGGCGTTGTAGACATGCTCCTTCTCGCAGGTGATGCCACACTGGAGGATCGGGACCATGGCGGACTGGCCCCTCTTGACCGTCACAGGGGTCTCGATATCGTACTTGAAGAACTCGCCCATCTCTACAGAACGGGTCTGTACCCTTGCAGATTCCTGAAGCATGTCCGGGGTCGGCTCTGGAGCTGGAGCGCTCATCAATGCGGACATTCCCGCAGGTGGTCCCATACCAGCAGAGCGAGACATGGCCTTCTTCATGGCCATCGGTGCTTCGTCTGCCATGAGGCCATCCATGCACTCCTCCTCGAAATCGTAGCACTTCTCCTCCTTCATCATCTCCATCTCATCTTCCTCGTACTGGTCCATGCCTCCCTCCAGGTCCACTGGAGCGGAGACCGTTCTGACCTCTTCCCTCACCACAGGTCGGGGGACGATCCTGGGTGTGTAGATGTCGTAGATAAAGGAGATGGGCTTGCCTGCCACGAGGGACAGGTTGATGTCCTTGAGGTCCTCGTCGAGCTGGTTGTCGATTATCCCCCAGCCCTGGAGGATGGTCTTTTTCTCATTGAACGCAATACGGTAGCTCACCCTCCATGAGGGCATGGACACGATGTAGTTGACAGAGACGTCGTGGTCCTTTCCATCGAGGAAGACGGTGACGCCCTTGATGTTCTTCTTACGCTCGGTGGTGATCGCGTCAAGGAAATAATCCAGGTCGTCGAACGCCTCGGACGAGAGGACGTTGAAGTGGACGATGTCATCCGCTTTGATCGGCTTGATGTTGTTGTCCGCGTCCTTGATGATGACGCTGGCCTCTCTCTCGACGAGCTCTCCCTCACCGGTAAGCTTCGGGTCCTCCTGGGTTCCGACAACGATACCCTGGACCTCTTCCTGGGTCGTGTTGAGCTTGACCTCGTAACCACGGAGCTGTCTGAACAATCCCAGCATCGCTTCACGGTCAGGAACCGTTATCGCTTTTTCAGCAAGCTTTGCCGTGATGTCCTCGGCGGTCTCGTACGAGACACCTGTGACCCGGCCGTTGCCGGTGTCGAAGATGGACAGTGACTTGAGAATGTCGTCCATCTCTTTCTTCTTGAACTTGAGCTTGATGGGCTCGTTTCCCTTGAACTTCTTGCCTCTCTCGATGAAGCCTACTCCGTGTTTGTACAGAACCATGCGTCTAACTGGAAGTGACAATGGTACTCCCCCCGTTGGGGGAAATGTGGTTTGGGGTAATTAAGGTACTGTGCATGACTCATACCAAATATATAGAGAAGATGCGGTTGGTGAGTGGATAATTGGAATGACCTCGACAGTTTCCTCGTATTGCTAGTAATGTTTCGGAAACTGCGAGACCCTACCGTATCTTCGGTATAGCCTACTAACGCGATACGGCTGGCCTATCAGTATTTTGATCCGGCAATTGCCATCAAATATCAAAATACTGATAGAAATCCCACGGACTCACATACGCAGAGAAGTATTCCCACTCCCGCATCTTCTTCTCCTTGAACCTCTCCACAGTATCCTTGCCGATGAGCTTCACAGCGAGGTCATCAGAATCGAGTGCTTCCAATGATTCCTTGAGGTTCGTCGGCAGCGAGTCCATGCCCTCCTTCTTCTTCTCGGCATCGGTGAGCTCGAAGACGTCACCAGTGAAAGCCTTGCCTGGACTGATCTTCTTCTTGATACCATCAAGTCCGGCAGCGAGAAGCAGTGAGTAACAGTAGTAAGGATTTGCTGAAGTATCAGCCTGCCTGGCCTCCACATGGATGGATCTGGTGTCGCCCCTGCGGGCCGGGATCCTGACCATGGTGGACCTGTTGGCAGGTGACCACGCAATATCCATCGGAGCCTCGAAGTGAGGGACCATTCTCCTGTAGGAGTTGATCGTCGGGTTCGTGAAGGCGCATATGCCACGTGCATGCTCCAATAGGCCGCCGATGAAGTAGTATGCATCCTGTGAAAGGTTGTGCTTGTCCTTCTCGTCAAAGAACGCGGACTCCTTGCCCTTCATCAGCTCCATGTGCAGGTGCATGCCGCTTCCAGCGTCACCCATGATAGGCTTTGGCATGTACGTGACCATCAGGTCATGGCTCTTGGCAACTATCCTGGAGACGTACTTGTAAAGGACAGCGATGTCACCAGTCACAAGCGTGTTGTCCATCATCTTGAACTCGATCTCTATCTGCTTACCACCCATCTCGTGATGGTGGTAACGCAGTGGGACACCGAGATCTGATAGCGTTGAAGAGAAGTGGTTCCTGAAATCCGCAGTATCGTCATCTGGGTCGGCCCTGAGGTATCCACCCTTTGCAGGTGTGAAGTAGTCCCCGCCGGACCAGTCACCCAGGATGTTCGGGAGCAGGTAAGCAGCTCCAAGTCCGAGCTTTGCATCTTTGCTCCAGAAGTCGTTCTGGATCATGGCGTCTGTCATGGACTCGAACACAGTGAACTCGAGCTCAGGGGACATCGTGGGTCTGTTGAATCCCATCCTCTTTGCTCGGGCATCTATCTTTTTTGCAACAGAACGTGGGCATCCCTCGAAGGGCTTGTTGTTGACAGGGTCATAGATGTCGCACATGATCCTGGCCATAGGACCAGCAGCGCTTTTCCATGGCAGGGGGAGGAAGGTATCCGGATCTGGCTTCAGCAGCATGTCTGAAGCGTTGACAGGAGCTAGTCCCACAGAAGAGCCATCAAAGTTCGTCCCGATCTCGAGGGCGTCACCGTCGAGATATTCACCGATCCCCTTGGTCATTGATCGGAGCCTTCCGTCAAGATCGACGAAATGCGTCTCGATCCACCTTACACCAGATCTTTTCATGTTTGCTTTTGCATCATCGATGCCGGCCATAAATACCACGTCCCTACCTTCCCATCCAGCCTGATTTTGATATGGTCGTATTGCGGATCAAAATCTGGCGTCTCTCAAAATTGACTGGCTTCAACTTTGTTATCCACCGTCAAAGTTGAGATCAATGAAGGGACGGCTTCAATCGGACCTCCTCCATATAAGTGTTACCCAAATTCAGTATTGAATAAAGACACTGGAATCTTGTTTTTTAGAAAAAAAGTGCAAATTCAGCCTGAAAGGTCCTTTACCATGTAATGGCCGTCCAGATGGTAACCCAGTGCACCGTAATAGGCCCGCACTCCAACCCCACTTAGGACCCGCAAGTTCGAGTAACCTTCCTTGTCTGCAAGTTCTTCGGCGCGCTCCATGAGCCTCTTTCCAACGCCCTTGTGCTGCCAGGCCTCGTCCTTGGTGGTCGCTATTGGGACGGACTCACCGAAGACCTTGAGCTCACGGATGGTGGCGACCATATCTGAAGAGTCCCCACCAGACCCACCATCCTCCCCCCAGCGGCCTCCGCTGGCTCGGGCCCCTCCCCCCCTCACCTGCTCGGCCGCCTCACTATCTGGAGATGGCAGATTATTGAAACGGAGCCTGCAATACCCAACGATCACCGGAGGTTCCAAAGACTCAAGCGAAAGGAAAACCTCCTGCCCTCCTGAAGCAGGATACCTGACCTCCAGCTCCCGCAGGTCCTCAGGACGTTTCGTGCTCAATCCCACCTCACGACAGCGGATGCAGCCACACCTTTCCCCCCGCTCCTCCAGCTCCTTCTGGACCAGCTGTCGAAGGTTCGAAGCCCTGTTCCCGGCTTCGATCAGCTGGGATGGGATGTCGCGCTGGATCCTCTGGATCCTGACCCACGAGGGAAGCTCCGCCTTGATGTCAGCGAGGACCTCGACCAGCTCGAACTGGGATGATGGGACATACTCTCCAGCCTCATACATCTCGTAGAGCTTGGTCCCCTTGATCACAAGGGTCGGATAGATCTTGAGCATGTCTGGCTTGAAGCGTTCGTCAGAGAACAGCGTCTCCATCTCTACCCTGAACTGATCGAGCACAACGCTCGGTAGCCCAGGCATCATGTGGTAACATACCTTGATCCCAGCATCCTTGAGCGCCTTGGTCGCACGGACCGTATCATCAAGCGTGTGGCCCCGATCCACAGCCTCGAGGACGTTATCGTCCAAGGTCTGCACACCAAGCTCCACCCGCGTCGTCCCATAGTCGAGCATTATCTGGACATGCTCCTCGAGGCAATGGTCCGGTCTGGTCTCCACGGTCAACCCGATGCATTTATGCGGAGCGTCCTTCGAATTGAGCTCCATCGCCTCCTCGAGACTAGAGCTATCCTGCTCGTTCAGAGCATCGTAGCATCGCTTGATGAACTCCCGCTGATACTCGAGTTCTCGTGCAGGGAACGTTCCTCCCATGATGATCATGTCCACCTTGTCGGTGCTGTGGCCTGTCTCCTTGTACTGCCGGAGCCTGGACGTTACCTGGTCGAACGGATCGTAGAAGTTGTCTGCAGCACGCATGGCCGCAGGCTCTCTACCAGTATAGCTCTGGGGAGTGCCGTTGTCCATACCTCCTGGGCAGAAGATGCACTTGCCGTGCGGACACTCCTCGGGCGAGGTCATCACAGCGACAACGGCCACACCGGACATGGTCCTGGACGCCTTCTTCTTCATGACTTCGCGAAGCTCTGGGTCAAGGTCCGAAGGGGCAAACTTCATGAGGTCTGCGTCAGAGGGGACCTTGTCCAGGCAGATCTCGCGGAGAAGTTCCATCTTGATAGCGTGGACGCCTTGCTTGTCTGATGGTCTGGTTCGCACTAGTTCGGAAAAGAACGCGAGGGCGAACTCTGCCATCTGGTCCATGAGGTGGGAGTTGCGGATAGACTAATTAATGCTTTCTTTTCTCTCCTATTGTATGTCTCATTTTTTCGAAAACCATCACAATAAAAGAGTCGTTCAAATCACCTTATATGTTACGATGTCAATTGTTAAGGTGGTCCTTCGTATCCCCTCTCCACGAGATAGATAACGCGAAATCGGCTTCACGATATCAATTCTCATACGGTGGGCCCCTATTATTGGACACCAACGTAAGAATTTTGAAGTATCTATCAAAATTATGTTCAAATCAATACTTAACTCGTGAGAACCCTCCTTCAATTCGTGTAGGGGGGACTACATTGATGTTTAGAACGCTGAAGTTGAGCCACGTTGCTTGCTGCTTGTTTATCGTAGTTTTAATGACCGTCGGAGTGAACCATCTCTCGATGTTCGTTAAGGCTGAAGAGAAAGAGATTGGAACTGAAGGACCTGTATTCAAGGAAATCTATTCATTCCCACCAGGAACGATATTTCTCGATACGAACTTTCATGAGATCGAAGATGAGACCTTTGAATATGAAGCAAAAGGAAATGGTTTCTCTGTTAAGTTGAACACAGATATTATAGGGCCATTGTACAGATTTACCAATGGTACTTTACACTATGACCTGTACCTCTCAACATTAGAAACGACCTCTGTCGTTGTCAATTATGAGGAATTGTTCACCACCGTCCAGTGTGATGAGAATGACACTGGTGATTTGAACGGTACGAAAAAGGTAAGAACCGAAATCAATACAACTTACTATCTAACCTGCAACGTTCATGAGCCAAACGGTTCTATTGAGGTTGCAGGAAATAAATTCATAATAACAGACATTTACCCTGGAATAGACCTCATTGGTGAAGTGGGATTATTCGGCTTCAAAGACGATTATATTATCAGAGACTTCTCTGCTGGCGATAAGGACTATGTTATCTCAGCCAATATCAGGTATCCTTCCGATTCGACATTCAGCGGTAATGGATTGAATCGTGGTTCTGACACTATTTTGCTGAAGGAACCTGTGATGTACGATGGTTCTGATAATTTCAATTCTCAGGAATCTCTTATACATGATTTTTCACCAAGATCAGGCTTTGCGATGTTGGGATTCTCAGAGGAAACAATGACCATTGAAGTTCCAAACGACCGCATAGATAGGAAGTATCTTCCGCTCCACATCGACCCGATCTCCTCCCCAGTCACGACCTCCCTCTATTACAGGAATGAAACTATCGTCCAGAATTCAAACCTCACTATCGCTGATGGGGGATTACTAATCCTCGACAAATGCACCCTCTTGATGAACTCTACTACCACGGATACATATAAGATCAAAGTACAGAGTGGTGGAGAATTTGGTATCTACAATTCAACAACGGTCATGGCTTTCAATGAAAGTCTTCCCTATTCATTCGTTTATGAACATGGTTCACAGGGGTGTATCAACACATCATTGATCAGAGACCACGGTCAAGATGGCCATGGCCTCAATGTATCTTCCGATGATGTCTATGTGTATTACTCGACTATCCAGAACTCCTCCTCATCGGGTATATTGGTCTATGAAAGCTGTCCTGGTATCGAAACATGCTGGATACATAATAACACCGACGAAGGTATCGTGATCGGTAGGGCAACAGCCCCAACCATCGAATCGTGTATCATCGAGAACAATGTCATTGGGATCAGATTTGAGAACAACTCATGGCACCAGAACATGAGTTATGACCTGTTCGATATGATGTCTGGCTTAGTTATCAGCGATGGCAAGCTACAATTAGGACTTGTTCCAGTTGATGGTTCTTATCTCAATGAGGACTGTGATGATCACGAAGAATGGAGTCCAAGTGCTTCAAATGCTGCGAACAAGTATATCTACGATTTCGCCCAGGGAGCTCCATATGGGCAGTTTGTTGGGTATGCTGCTTCAGGAAATCACCTTGTCAATACATACGATCCTGAAGTGATCGATAAACAGATGACAGCAGAGTTCTTGCTGAAATCTGACGAACTTCCAGACAAGACCGATGGTGGAAATAATATGGGCGCCTCCTGGTCTATGAAGAATGGACAAAAGATGGTTAATGTATTCTTCAAAGAAGGCCGCGTGAGCCACTTAAAGACAGGTTCTACATTCGAGACCTGTGACACGGAACTCTCTACCGCTGACAGTGAATTCCACCTGATTCGCTTATGTACCAACACAACGACTGAAATTACTAAGTTATTCATTGATGGAGAGTTAGTTACGACCTTCTCTGGGAGCTTCTACGGTTGGGGCGGAGGAGACGGAGCTATGCAGTTCGGGCCAAAAGCAAATTCATGCACAGGCAGTACAAAGTCCTACTGGGATTGGATATTATTAGATAAGGATGAGTTCCTTGATGATCGAGCAACAAGTGGTTACGCCATTACTGATCCGATTTCCTTACCTGACAATAGTAAGTGGGGGGAACTAATTCTATCCAAGACTGAGAACAATCTCTCCTTGGTGAAGGTTTCCTTGCTCGATGATAATTCAAATCCTATCTCTGGTTATCAAGACCTTTCGAGCTCAAAGATCGATCTCAGTTCATTGGATCATTTTACTCATTCTTCGATTATTCTTCGATTCGACCTTGAGAACAATAGCGAAGGCGTCTACCTTGAGGACTTTTTCATCACCTACGCTCCATGTAACTACGAAGCAGTTGCTTTTTCATCATCAGGAGATATCGCTACCAATACAACGGGGATCAGTGTCGTCAACGACGTGATGAGTACCAAGAGGACGTACTCACACGCCACAAGTGACAACCCAGTTTGTGTCTATCATATGGATGAGAACACTGGAACATCCATCAGTGAAGCTTGGGATGGCCATGATGGAACAGCATCTGGCACATCTTGGGTCACTGGCGTGTATGGTTCAGCTCAAGAATTCTCCAGTGGGGATTACATCTCGGTGTCAGACCACGATGATCTTGATCCGTTGACACAATTAACGGTTGAAGCTTGGATCTATCCAACAACCTTTTCTGGAGATGGTAGTAGCGGAGGGAATACCATTATCTCAAAGTGGTATTCTAGCCCTGATGGTCAATTCTTACTTACAACCTACAATGGAGGTTATTTGAAGCTCTCAATATCCGATGGAACGACCAGAGAGATGTTGATATCAGATGCTGGAATCCTATCTACAGATCAATGGTATCATGTCGCAGCAACTTACAACGGTTCCTATATGCGGTTGTTCGTCGATGGAAGGATGGTTGCTGAAAGTTCGACATCTGTTTCATCTTTGATAGATTCAGAATATACTGATGATGACCTATACATTGGTTCCTTGAGAGGACTATCACAATGGACATTCATTGGCACGATCGACGAGGTCAAGATGTCCTATCGCACAGAAGATATGACCATCCCCAGATACCTGCACGAGAACAGGAGTGTTGAACAGAATCAGATAATGAACCTACATCTCGATCAGAGCTCTGGAACAACAGCAACCGATGAAACGGGATACACGACAGCTACCGTTGCAGGAGCTTCTTGGGATACAACAGGAGGGTTGTTCAATGGAGCTCTGGACCTAGACGGTACTGGAGATTACATTTGGATCGATATGAACTCATCTTCGATGCGGGATTCGGATGCAGAAGGTACCATCGAGATGTGGCTTCTGCCAGATGATAACTCAGCTTCGACCCAGTACCTTTTCCATGGTTCCAATAATAGGAATCGAAGATTGTATCTCAACAACAGCAACATCGTGGCAGAACTCTATCATCATTCAACAGGATATGAATCTCTCACTGCGGATATATCCAACAAAGAAGGGTGGTTCCACGTAGCTTATCATTGGTGCATAGATGATGGTATTGCAGGAAGTGAAGCCTTTAGAATGGACCTCTACGTGGATGGACATCTAAAGGACACCAAACGGCTTGACGCTACAACTGGTGTAGCTAAGAACAATCATTACTTCATCGGGCGTCCTGGGCCAGGAACCTATGGTAATTGCTATTCTGGTTTATTGGATGATGTCCAGATCTATAATGTTGAAAGACGTTTCAATGACTGTTCGGGCCCATACATCGATACGACAAACACGGTAGGTCTATTCCATTTCGACAGAGATGGAGGGACGACCGCTCAGAATCATGGAACAGGAAGCAATGGATCCATAACTAATGCTCTGTGGGAGACTGGACGATATGGACCTGGGTTATATTTCGATGGTGATGGAGATTATGTAAATGCTGGGACGATGGACCTCGGTAACAAAGGGACCATCGAGACCTGGTTCAAACTGGATGATAGCTGGACAGATGATTCTGACGGCATAATGACTCTTGTTGGTGGGTATTCTACTGATGAGAGCTATAGCATCGAGCTCAACGAGTTCGATGATGGAGCTTTGAGCTTCAACTTCTCTGGTGAATATGATGAGTTCATTCTCTCAACATACCAGACCTTTTGGAAGAAAGAGGTTTGGTATCATGTATCTATTGTGTGGGATGGTTACACGTACTTCCTCTATGTGAATGGTAGTTTAATTTCGATGTATTCATCCCAAGATGAACCATCAAGTATGGATTGGTACATTGGCCAACTCGGTTCATCTGGCAATAATGATTATCAAGGATTCCTGGACGAGGTGAGGTTCTCCTCTATAAATCGTACTGGATCATTACAGATGTATGAAGAGAACGCCAGAACAATAGCTATCAACAGGTCGAGCTGGGAGGATTATGAGGGAGTATACCTATTGTCTGAAGAATCCGATACTGCGAGCATCTCATTCGCGGTTGAGAATGCATCTGGCGGAGTGATCGAAGAGACAACGGGTTCAGAGGTATCTCTATCGACAACCGAGATTTCGATCTATATCAATGTCTCTATTGAGCTAATTGGAGATGTTATGGCCTCTGTAAGCGGTTTGTACGTTACCTATACGGATGGAGTATCATCCTGTACGATCAGGGACAACGATATCGGCATCTCCATGGGAGAGACAGATGCTGATGTTACATCCATGAGTGTCACCGATTGTGATTACGGTGTAGTCACCCTGAACACAACTGGTTCAATATCTGGTGTGACAGCTTCTACCTGCGATATCGCTGGTGTAAAATCATTGTACTCTTACATAGACGTTGCAAGCTGTAATCTTTCAGACAATCCGATCGGCTTCCATGGTTTCTGTGATGCTTCTTCAATCTCCTCGACAACATTCGGTGATAACGATAATGGAACATTATTGGAAAACGGAAGTGTGTCTGTAATCTCTGGTACCTTCACAACAAACAACCATTCGATCTACTCAGACAACTCTGAACCAAGGATCGAGAACTCTGACATCACTGGTGCAAATAGGAACGACGTGTATTCGGTCTCCGGATCGTTCGTCTCTTTGTTAGATTGTGATTATTCGGAGGATGCATTCCAGATAGATGCAACATCCCATATCGGAGAGGTTTGGGATGTGACTGTCTCACCGTACGACAAACCAGAATGGCAGGATAATACGACCCCAAGGAATCATTGGACGTTCGATGAGATGCATTGGGTCGAATCCAAATATATGACCTATGATTCTTCCGTCACTGATAACTCAGGTGAGATCGAAGGACTTCATCCAGTGAACGATCTTGAGAATGGCATGGTAGGTGATTGCTTTGTCTTTGATGGTGTTGATGATTGGGTGGACGTAGGAGATATTGATTTCTTAGACGCTCCAGAGCATTTCACGATGGCAATGTGGTTCCGGAGAGATATTGATAGAGATGGAGTGAGTCGAGACACTGGCCATAGCATCAATAATGTGCTAATATCACAGGGTTCCTCAACTGACAATGACAACTTCGAGCTCGGCACCGAAGGTTCCAACATCGAACTGTATTTTGACACCTCGGATAAGGACGGTACACTATCACAAGACATCGGGATACAAGACGACACATGGTATCATCTGGCTTTGACATATAATGAAGACGATACAAGTGCAGAGACCAAGGTCTATCTGAATGGTGAGAAAGTACATACATGGGGCGATTGGGGCGGATCGGTTGACTCTAGCGGAACATCAGCATTGAGTTTTGGAATTTCCAGACCAGATAATCAGAAGGCAGGGGATTTTTCGGGAGCTATTGACGATGTTCGCATATATGATGAGGCTTTGAACAGTGGTCAGATAGCTTACCTTGCAACGAACCGAGATACAGATCATTATCTCCAGGTATTTGATGAGTCTGGAAACAGAACAGATATCATGCACACGGAAGGTGATGGTACGGATTCTCTCACGACATACCTGACTGAAAAGGAGTTTAAGGGTGCTACAGTTTCTTGGGAATACCGCACACCATACAACTTCACTGTCGGTAATGATAATCAGTTCTACGCTCAGATCTTTGATAGCTCTAACTTCAATGTCAAGCTCGGCGGGGATTCCGATGGGGACTGGTTCGATGACGCGAACGAATCAACCGAGGAGATCCACCTGTTCCAGGCTGTTGACTTTGTTAACTCAAGCAAGTACTATGGTGGAGGAGCAGTCCAGTTATCCACAGACGATTCGATATTCGACGACCTGTTCCCGATCAACCAGACCGGTTACTACAAGTTCATGGTTCGAGCCAAGCTCATTAATACATCCACGACAGCTGATCTAAAGCTCCGAGCTTTGCTTGATTCATCCGAGATAAGCGCGAACACGACATTCCCTGTGGACGACTATTGGAAGTGGTTCCAGACACAACCCTTCAGAGTCGAGGAGCTATCAGGTTATCTCCAGCTAATTGCTTATGATTCCACAGATAACCAAGCTATTGCTGTTGATGATATCCTGCTCATCAGATCTCACGAGGATGGAGCAAACCCAACATCTCCAACGAGCGTTCAAATGGGTCAATACTCGATACCGTATCTCTATGACACGGATTCTGACGGTGTTATGGATGGCATTGAGAGCACAAGCACCCAGCTCTGGTACGAAGCAGAGTACTATCCATACACCGGCCACACAGATATCACTACCAACATCTCTTGCGAGAATGGAAAGATGATCTATGCGGAAAGCCCAGATACTGTGTTCGTAGAGATAGAGAGCATTCCATTCGATAGTGGAGATTCTTATGAGGTATGGATAAGAGCCATGGGAACAGGGAGCCCAGCTTATGAGATCTGGACAAACATCTCTGAGCTTACCTCAAGCGATATCGAGCCCACAGAACACTACGAGCCAGAGTGGGATCGTTTGATCTTCCAGGCAAGCCAATCTGAGTATACCTTGCAGATCAAGAGGACTGCGGGGACGGTTTATGTGGACAGGATCATGATCGTAAAGCAGGACGACATGTTCTCTGATGACTTCTATAACAATGGAGTTGTTGATGAGGATGAGGACCTGACGTTCGATACGGATGGTGAGAACGATGATATCTCGATCCAGTTCGATTGGAACGATTATGTTTCGTCCGCGTACTTCGAGTTCGACGAGGCGACACCGACCGTTCACACACTTCAGAATGTGTCAACTGATATCGCGATAGGCAACCGGATCGATTCGTATGAGAATTATGTTGTGTACGACTATTCATCAGACATCTACCTTTATGACATCACTGATGAGATGACTAGTAATCCATTGACTATAGGATATACTGATACGACAAATACGGAAGCAGCCATCCATGGAGATTTCATAGCATACATTGGGTATGTCACATCTGGCACTGTATACAGTTTAAACCTTTATCAGATCTCCACAGGAGAAACGACACTATTGTTCGAATCTACAACATCGATATCTGACTTAGATATCTATGGTGATTACCTTGTCTGGCAAGAGGGATCGTACTCAATAAAATTCTATGATTTCAACGGTGATATCGATGGTGATGGAACTCCGAACTACAAAGAAGGTGACGAGGAGAGCTGGGATATCACAGTCGCTTCATCGGCAAGTGAGTTCGGCCATCCGCGAATATGGTGCAATCTGGTAACATATGTCGAGGACACCAACCAATCCACATCTGAACTGAAAGGTTCATACTACAGTTTCTCAGGTGATATTGAAGAGGATGAGCAGGATGATGAAGGTATTGATATGCATGAGATGACCTTCATCGATAATGAAAAGATCATCAGGCATGAGATCGATGATGGAAGGATAGTGTTCTGTAGACTCGATGGAAGCACATATGGTACGTATGTGTATGATATCATGCACCAGACACTCACGTCCATAGGATCATCTTCGATGGACCCTCATCCAAACATTGAGGGTAGCAAGGTCATCTATCGTCACAATGGTCGATCCAGTATCAATGTCACAGATATTGTTGATGGAACCGAAGTAAGCGTAACTCAATCTACGTCCTCAGCCACCTCATTGACGATCTACAATGGCCAGTGCTTGTTCAAAGATGGTACCAATGAGCTATCATCAATTCTCCGTCAGTACTCACTTGAGATCGACGATCTGGAGATATGGAACCACACAGGAATCTTCACAGGCGCTGAGAAATCAATCAACTTCGCAGCATATCTGAACGCCTACGAAGATGATACGTTGGGCACTAGAGAGGTCCCGCTATTTTTCAAATCCGATTTCCATTACACCACTAGCGAAGAGACACTCGACATCGAAGAGTTCTGGATGTACAAGGATAATAGCACAGACCCACTTTGTATCGACTCAGATGGCGATGGCATGGATGATGGTGAGGAGTACTTAGAAGCATGGGGCTGTGATATCATCGAATTCGAAGATGCAGTTGAGTTCAAGGAGTGGGGTCACTACATGAACACTGAAGAATCTGATGAATACAGTGCAAAGACCGAGACCAGATTCGATGCTGGTGCATACTTCTATCAGACTGGTGTGAACATCCGCTCCTCTATTCATGAAGAGTATGATTCTGGGAATGAGATCATCCAGGATTCTTATGTTTCGTTACTGTATGAAGCTCCTGTCACTGGGACGTACTCCGTTGAGATCTCACCTAGAAATGGTCCAGACATGATCAAGACAGCAGAGGTCGACATTTATGGATATCGTCTCGTCAACGAAGGGAATCCAATACCCGTTCGGCTTGAGGACCAGGCGATCTACCTTACAGATGATGAGGAATGGTATGTTGAGGCTGTTGCTGATAGTTGCACCTATGTCGAGATCAGTACTAGCTCCGGAACAACTAGAACACCGCTAACATCAAGCCAGAGTTGCTCTCTGCAAGCAGCAGAATTGATCTACGATCCTTATGACTGGGAAGCCACGAGGAACCTTTCAGCAAAGGTCTCATACGCCTTCACATGCACATATGAATGGGTTGAGGGTATTGAGTACTACATAAAGGTCGGTGTGGACCTGAACAAGCTTCCGGACCATCTGGACCCAGACCTGAAGACAACAATGGGCGAGTACTCATCAGTTCCTGATGACATGAACTTCGAACATGTTTACGCGCTCGAGATCATGGACTTGGATAGAGCTCATATGACTAGGGTTGGTTTGGATGGGATGTGCAGGGATACTGACGGCGATGAAATCAACGATACGATTGAGGCCTACCTTGAATGGTATCCGCTTAATGATGATCCTGACGATGATGGCATTGATGACAAGACAGAGATAGATACGCTTGGAACTGATCCAGGCTATCGCGATTCGGATTTCGATGGCATCAGGGATGGAGTAGAGCTTGGATATAATTCCTCAGTTGTAGGAGATGATACATCACCAGGTTCGTGGACTGAGAGGATCTGCCATAACGGTGATCCGTTCGATCACACACCGATCAACAACTACGATTCGAACGCAAGCTCAACAACGGACCCATTGAACCCAGACACGGACAATGATGGTCTCTGTGACGGTTGGAGGGATGGTTGGTCATACAGAACGAATGCTTATCTGGAATCAAACGATGATTTCGATTCACCGCTTGATGATTATGGTTTCGTCGTAAGAACGATGGCAACGAAACAGATCGACTCTATGGGTCGGTTCTCATACCGATATGACGAGAGACTATGGGGTTACTATGGCATAGCTGATAATCTCGTGCAGGTGTATGAGGGAGAAGACCTGAACTGTGATGGTAATACGGCTACACTATCAGGATGGGGTTTCAATACGCTTACGAAGGAGTTCGATGGAAGTTACGGTGAGACAGATAACAAAGCAGATGATACAGACTCTGATCTGATGCCAGATGGTTGGGAGGTTTGGTATGCTACAAGGGAGGAATACAAGGACCAAACTGGAAATTATCTCTTGAATCCTAACGATAATTCAGATGCTAACAACGACATTGACGAACCCACGGAAACCAACTTGGCCAATGGAATCGATGGCCAGCAACCTGAAGTTGTATCCAATCCTGACAATGTGATTATGCAATATGTAAACCTAACACACCCAGATGGTGGATACTTCCAGGTTGCAGCCTTTAGACTTCCTGTGAACCTAGATGGAGGTTCAATCCCTGTATTCGAGATATGGAGTGATGGAAGAACCAATCAGGCTTATTCTTCAGATCGACCATTCAATATGATCTACAAAACAGACAATGCAACAAATGAAGGTAGCGTGCTCTATTATGCAGTCCCAGATGAAATATTGACATATGATGTTCTAGAGGAATTGAACGGTGAGATTTGGATTGGATTACGGTATAATGAAGCAACATTTACTTGGTATAAAAATGATAGATCCGGTGCACCACCACCACCACCTCCTCTTAATTTATCAGACACTGCTATGTACGATTATGGTGGAGGATGGCAATACATGACAACCACACCGAGTCCAGATTATCATTACACAAACATGTCATACACAATAGTTTATAACGACTTCTCCAACGCTGGTGACGGTCTCACCAACCTCGAGGAATTCATCATTGGAACCCACCCTAAGCTCAAGAACAGTGATGTATACGATGACCTCGATGATGGCGAAGAAGTCTGCGGAGTCCTGGGAACGATCACAACTTCAACGCCGCGAAAGATTATCTTCAGAACGAACGTTGTGAATGGCTCCTTATCCCCACTCGCATATGAGGATGTCACCACCAACGATTGGATCCATTATGACGGAGACCACGACGCATCTTGGACGGGAGCATTCTCCGCGAAGAATTACTCTTACGTGGCAAACAAGGATAGTCTGCCAAACGATTCAAAGCAGATTTTGACCCTGGGCTATGGCTCACCAATATATCTTTGGTCCAACACCTCGGGAAATGATACAATCCTCATACCGGATCTCTACTCGACGGGTTGGTACTACGAGTTCATCAATTCCAGCGCTGGCTCGCTCGATATGACATCATACAACGTATCGGATAACAATGGCTACTGGAGGAACAAACAACTCTACTTCTCCGATCCATGCCACTGGGACTCCGACAACGATGGAATCAACGACGATGATGAGCTGTACTGGGATAAGAATAACGACTCGTACACGTCTGGTCGAGAGTTGTCCGAGCTGGGATATGATCCTGCGTGTAACGTGTATGATCCAGACTCCGACAATGATGGTATCAATGATGGTTCAGAGCCGGATTGGAATGAGGACCAGACCGGCCAGGGCTTAGACCCGGACACGGATGAGAATATGGTGGATGCGGACGCGGATGGGGACGGGGTTTGGGACGGATGGGAGGTCTTTGGACTCGCAGACAGGGACGGGGATGGGTTGAAGGGTACCTGTGACGCTGATAGCGATAACGACGGTTTGCCAGATGGTTGGGTTGATGGGAAGATATGGGACCCCGTGGTAGAATGGTTCGTGGACTACTCGTCGATCACCAGGGGTACAGACATGCCAGCTAGTCAGACCTCGGATTCATTTGATCCATGGGAGGGTGAGGATGAGGATAGGGATGGCGTACTGGAGGGTGACACGGACCTGGATGGTGTGATGGATGAGGATGAGACGTGGAACGAGACGAATCCGTGGAATGAGGACTCGGATGAGGATGGGCTGTGGGATGGGTTTGATATTGTCGACTCGAACGATGTTTGGTTCTGTGGAGAGTTGTACAATTCGAATAGTACAAGAAACAGAACGTCAACAACGAATCAGAGTGGGTATCTGGAGTCTACAAATGCTACGGATACGGATTCGGATGATGACTCGTTATCAGACCACATTGAAGCATTTGGTTTCTATCTCACGAGATATATCACAAGGGTTACTACAAGTGGAATCAACGAAAGTCTAGGATACTTTGTCTACTCAAATCCCATGAACACAGACTCCGATTCAGACAATATTACAGACTATGACGAATATCATAATTCCACAAACCCTAACTCGAACGACACAGATGAGGATGGTTTGGATGACTGGAAAGAACTTTCTCGTGGAATCAATCCTAGAAGTTTCGATTCTGATGGAGATTTCATCCCAGATGCTTGGACTGATGGTTATTGGAGATTCGATGTTAATGATTGGCGTGTAGATTCAGACAGGATTGATGGGGTAAAAGATCCATGGGAAGGCGAAGATTTGGACGGAGATGGTGTTTGGGACGAAGATGAAGAAACAGATTTCAATAATTCTGACACTGATGACGATGGGATTAAAGACGGCGGGGAGTATTTCTACAGAATGGACTCACCAAAATGGTATCTCAACGATGAAGGCACAAGAACGATTCTTGCTCCCGATAGAGCCGCAAGGACTTATGCAAATTCTACTCTCTCTGGTACTTGGGCTGATCCTGACGATGACGATATTCCAAATGCTCTAGATACAGATTCGGATAATGATGGAAGGGATGATGGTGAAGAGTCATCCGATAAGGATGGATGGGCAGGAGCATGGTACGGTGGAACCAACACAACTGACAATATATACTACACCGAAGCGTGGGAAACATTGCCATACGTCTATGATTCCGATGGAGACGGATTAAATGATGGCAATGATATATTATCTGGAGGAAAATTGTACTGGCTGGGTGATATCGACGGCGATGGCCTCTGCAATGGTATGGATCGGGACTCTGACGGTGATGGATTACTCGATAATTCATCAACAGAGCAATTATTCGATTATGTGAATGCATTAGACCCGAACAATGTCCAATCAAGCTTGGATACCGATCAAGATGGGTTATTAAATATTCTTGAGGATTCAAACCAAAACGGTTCATACGAATCAGATGTAGATTATTCAGATTTCAACGATGTGGACACCGATGATGATGGGTTGAATGATTCTCAAGAATTCGGAAATGGAACTTCACCCAAGTCAGACGATACGGACTTTGACGGCCTCACCGATTACCATGAACTGTTAACATCTGGTACAAATCCAATTATGCCCGACTCTGATAGAGATTGCTTACTGGATGGCTATGATGTAAATATCACAAGTCCAAGTGATTCAAGAATTGAATTTTTCGATCAATTTGGAATCTATAAGAATAGTTCCACATGTCCAATAAAATACTACGGAGAGAAATCTCAGCACAATGGTTTTGATCCAACGGATGCATTGAATGATGATTCCGACTCCGATGGGATTGAGGATGGTGACGAGGTCATTGGTGATGCGCCTGGAACAACCACATATTTTACTGACCCAACAGATTCCGATACAGATGGAGATTACCTGCAAGACCGAAACGAGATCGTATTTGACCAAACAGATCCATTAGATGTCGATTCTGATAACGATGGTCTCCCTGATGGATGGATTGATGGTTGGGGATATGATGAAACTCAAACAGGTCACACTCAATCGATTTCAGGCTGGGGATGCTATTTCTCAACCAATGGCCTACCATCAATGTGGGAAATGGAATCGAGATATGTTGTCGATAACCTTGATAGTACTACTAGCTCTACCTGGAATCAGAATAATATCGATGTGAGTGATTTTGCAACAGATCCAACCTCAACAGATTCAGATGAAGATAATGTCAGCGAGTCAGAAGAATATCACCAGGGACTAGAAAAGAATAATTGGGATACTGATGGTGACGGCTTTGATGATAGTGAGGATTATTATCCTGCGATGAAAGAGGTCAACCTAGCTGTAAAAATTCTTGCTATTGAAGCGAGCTCAAACAATTATGGTACTGAAGCAGGAGATGTCGATGCTCCTGATTGGGATGTATATGTCATAGATATAGATGAACAGGAACAAACATCAAAACTTAGTTGGAGATCTGATGAATATTGTGTGTACAATTCTCTGGTTGCTTCTTTTAGTTTCGATCATAATGAACAGTATTCTGGATACAAGATCAGATTATGGGATTCTGATTCGACAGATGTGTATGATGAAGCAGATATTACAGGTGGAACTGGATCTGAGTTAAATATATACTATGATCATGCAACGGGATTGTGGAGTGATATCAATCCCGCAATGCATGAACAATATATACTACCAAATGAAGGATGTTATGTTTACAATGAAAAGTTTGTTCAGGACAACTTCAGGTATGATGCTGGATTAGGAGTTACCTCTGGCTATGGAGGAGATAATGACCAGTGGGCAACCTTGTATTTTGAAATATATCCTTGCGATCCTGATTCTCCTGATGACTATGGCGATCGCGATTGGGACGGTCTCTCTCAAAAGGCGGAATGGGATTTCTGGGGAACAGATATCATCGGAGTTGGATCAAACGATACTGACCGCGATGGAATCCCGGATGGTTACGATTGTATACATGGATTATACATGACTGGTTGGGAATCAGGTACAAGCAAAGATATTGTAATTGATGATGCGAATCTATTGGCTGATGGAGAACATGGGTCATTTGGAGATCCCGACAATGATGGAATCTCAAATCTCGATGAATATAAATTCAGAGATTATGGCCTGAATCCAAATCGGAAGGATGTGGCAATAGAAATTGACTGGTATGATGACTTATATTTGAATCATTATCCATTTAGAACGTCATATAAGATGAATTCAATCGTTAAATATTACTCAAACATTGCATTTCTTGAGCATGACATTGGATTGCATATTGATGACGGTTCTGAGAACTGGGGGAAGGATGTATTTTCCTATACAGGAGTCAATAATGAAGGTGGTGGATCTGTGTATTGGGATGATAGTCCTGGAAATTTCGGTGATGCAGATGAGACATTCTATTCGTATCATCACTTTACTGAAGGTCGTGACAATGTGTTCCATTATGCAGTATTTTGTCATCGATTAGCTGACAAAGAATTAGGTAGAGCAAAACCCGCCTTTAATGGAGAAGATGGAGGATTTGAATTCTGGATACCAATGGGATATTTGAAAGGATTATCAGCATCTGATAAGGAATTCACTATGGACTTCATGCATGAACTTGGTCATAATTTCAATCTTGATCATCCGATTGATAATGGAAATAAACAAATAGGATACCAGCAACGGTCTTGTATGTATACAGGTTTATATCCTTGTAATACTTATTCAAACCATTCACAATTTGGAAACGCATCACTCGCTGGAGTTCAATATAAGAACATTAATGAATGGGAATGGATATCGACACACTTATGGTTATCATTAAACTATGATAGTAATTTAAAACGCGCTTCAGGGAGGGCTCAACTATGTATGTGAATCAAAAAATACAAGCAATCGTTGTCACTCTGTGTACTGTAGTATTATTAACGTTATTTTCAGGATGTATTGAAAATGATGATGGGCTAGAGATAAGTATTGATACTAATGCGATTTATGATCATACAGATAATCATCTCAATATAACAATACGCCTAACAAATCGCGGTAGAGAATCGATTACGGTAGAACCAATTTTGCCTTATTCAAACCTATTGATCGTTGTTATTGATGATAATGGAACGGAAATCCCTCATGATTATTTCCACGACTATTATGTTACTGAAGATGACCTAATAGAATTGAAGCAAAATGAATACACGGAAGTTATTATCGATTTTGAACTATACTATAATTTCGACATTGGCATCTATAAATTCACATTTACATACTCCCCATCCCATGGATATGATACTTGGAAGGGAACTGTTCATTCGAATGAAATTGAAATTAGCGTTTCATGAAGTTGAAAGTTGAATAATCAGAACCATATACTCACAAAAGATGGTGATATTATGATGAAATTGACAAAGGTAGTTATTCATAGATACAAATCGATTGAGAATGAACAAGCCTTCGATATCGACGATCTAGTAACCGTATTTGTTGGTATGAATGAATCAGGCAAAACAGCTCTATTGGAAGCAATTGCCAAATCAAATTATTTTGAAGATGATGAGAAATTCCAATTCAATGACACTTTTGATTATCCACGGAAGTTTAAAAAAGCATATGATCGATCTGAAGAAGTTGAACCTGTAATTACATGTACGTATCAACTAAGTAAGGATTTTATCAAGAGTGTTAGTGAGACATTCACCATAAATCCATTCAACGGTGATTATATTGAAATTACCACTGACTATGAAAACGATTATGAAGTGACAGGCTTTGATATTGATAAGAACCAGATTATTCGTCGAATGTTTTCAAGAAGTAAGAAGTTCCTTCAACAATATGAGGATTCATTGGTTGATGCTATAACAGTTGGTGATATTGATAATATTATTGAAGCTTCGGAAGATGATGAACATAAAGAATTGTTGAAAACCATTCGGCCATTTTATGAATTTGGTTCTAGTGAAGAAGACACATTTGATCAGTATCTAATAGAGGAATTTATTTTTCCTAACGTCCCAAAATATCTCTATTACAGTGAGTATTATTCTCTCCCATCGGAAATCGATTTAAATGGCCTTGAGGAAAAGAAACTGAACGAAGAATCTCAAAAGACGGTTAAAGCGTTAATTGAGTTAGCAAAAATTGATATCACTGAGCTAATGAAATCTGATAATTTTGAAGAATATATAGCAGAATTAGAAGCAACATCCATTGAGATTTCAAAGACCGTCTTCAAATATTGGAAAACAAATACAAACCAGCGAATCAGGTTTATCATTGAGAATCGGAAAATATCTGAAGAAGTCATTCCAATACTTCATATCAGAGTTGAGAACACAACCCATGAGATCACTTTGCCATTAAAAAATAGGAGCAAGGGCTTTAATTGGTTCTTTTCATTTATTGTATGGTTCAGCAAGATACAGGAAGATAAGAAGTATGATTACATCCTTTTATTGGATGAACCAGGAATTAATCTCCATGCATCAGCTCAAGCAGATTTATTAGCATTCATTGAGGATCTATCAAAGGATCACCAAATTCTATTTACAACTCACTCCCCCTTCATGATAGATTCTAATAATTTGCATCGTGTAAGAACACTTGTTGAAACAAAAAAGGGAACAAAGGTTTCGGAAACGCTCCAGGAGAAGGATCCAAAGACATTATTTCCATTACAAGCGGCTCTTGGTTATGATATAGCACAAAACCTCTTCATCTCAAAAAACAACTTACTCGTCGAAGGCCCTGCAGATCTCTTATATCTTACACTAATGTCTAATCTTCTTGCTTCAAATGAAGGCACGGGATTGAGTAATGAAATTACCATAATTCCAGTAGGTGGGTTGGATAAGGTTTCCACCTTTATTTCCTTATTAAGAGGAAGTAAATTGAACATTGTTTGTCTTCTTGATACACCAAAGGACAGGAAGGGCAAGTCTCAATTCGAAGGCCTGATTACTCAAAAGATTATTCAAGAGAATAGAGTGCTATTCTTCCATGATTTTCTTGAAGGATCTGATGAAGCTGACATTGAAGATATATTTGATAAACAGGATTATATAAAATTCTTCAACACATCGTTTGAGTATAAGCCAATTTCCTTATCTGATTTGAATGATAACAAAAAACGCATCGTTGATCAGATTAATGAAGCTCTATCGATTGATCGCTATAACCATTATAGGCCAGCATACCAACTTACAAAAGATGCCGTCAATGCGGATTATTTTCAAGATAATACATTAGAGAGGTTTCAAGAAATCTTCAATAAAGTAAATGAATTATTCAAATTAGATTAATTGATGAATACAATGATCGATCCCCCCGTTGCATTCTAACCTTTGATTGCGCAATAGAAAGGTGAGGGGAAGTGGGAACGATGGTGTACAAATGTAACTTCCCAGGGGTGGGAATTGGTGGTGGATGTAAAGAGTTGTAGGCAGAGGGGTGGTCTGCCGTCAAGTAATATTGTAAGGAACCGGAAAACGGGGGATCAATTCCTAAATTTTCATTCACAGTATCTATTAGGTATAATTCTTTCAACGGCAACAACGAGCGATGTCACGAGTAATTGTTTACTTTTTTTACTTATCTTATCATCCAATAAAAGATTTCCATGGTACTTGTTCGTCTTTAATGGTAACCGCTCATAATTGAGGCAATCTTCTGTGATAGGTTTTCGCATTAATCGATCAACATCTTCCTTTGGAACAACAGCAACCCCACCTCTGAATTGATAATTTTCGTCTTCTCGCTTTTGTTGTAAGGTAAAATCTATAGCATCACCATCATCATTCCAATTAATTGATTCTTCAATGATACCATCTTCCCTTTTATGATTCTGTTGAAAAGTGAATACATCTGCGGTTATTAATGTCGGAGCAACAACATGATTGGGACTTGTAATGCCGCGTATGAACTCCTTGGGATATTCACTCATTTTATCACATATTATTAAGAACATATTGGAAGAGACTTAGGATTAGATCAAAGAGATTATATTCTTTCAAATCACCCGACAAGTTTTTATCAACAACCTCTCTTGATACAAGATACCAAAACGATTTTGTTGTATCTTTTTCTACCGAGATCCCGATTCGGAAATTGTAAAAAATCCATTCGATTAGAATTGAGTTATCCTCTTCATTCAGGCTGAAATATAAAGGAGGTAAACTTAAATTCATTTCCTCAAGTTTTGACTTTAATGAAACAACGATTTCCTCAAATGTAGATACAATCGCAATGATTTTCTGTTTCTGAGTTTCATCAGTAATCTTGTTAATAATCTCCATTGAATTTGATAAAATGTTGATACTTGAAGGAATGTGGAATAGATACTTTTGATTCCGCTCAGAATCTGTGACATCAGCATCACATAGAGGCGAAAGATCATACTCACTATTATTGATAGATTGTTTGTACTTTCTTCTCCTCGGCTTTCCAGAGAAGACATCATATCCATTGCTGTTCGTGCATTGATATGTCATAGTGATTCTGGCTCCATAGCTCGATGTAATTTATCCTTGATCATCCATTGTATCAATCTTGAGGCCTCTATGTGGAAATATTCTAATTGTTCATCTATCCTTTCTAATTGGAGATTTTCCATCCAGAAATCACTATCAACCATGTAACATATTTCGCTAGTTTCAAGATGATTTACAAACGAGGTAGCTATTCGAACGCTACCATATCCATTATCGAGGGGCATTTCATAAGCAGAACCGCATGCAGAGATTGTTGATCCCAATTTGGGCTCAGAAAGCAATCCTAAAACATACGGTTCTAATAGATCATTCCATTCATATTTCTCCAGCCCAATATTGCTTCTATTAAAAACATCGATATATCTCAGACCCACCCGAGTGTAGATTGCTGGCTCATAGATTTGAATTACCTTTTCTGTGACAAAGTCTAGTCTTTCCTTAAAAACCTCCCAGCGTTCATAATTGAAGCAAGTCAAGGCTACAAAATTCTTAGCCAAACTTATTTGCCAATTTTTATCAAGTGATGTGAACATATGCCGTTTACTTGTTGACTTTTCAAGAACTTCAGAGGTCTCAGAATTAATTTCATTGATGATTCCGTGGACTTTGATTTGGTGATCATGTTTGGGTTCATATCCCGGAAATTCTTTCCGAACGAGATCTTGGAATTCAGAAGGAGTATCAGTTTCAATTTTAAGAATCGTAGGAAACTTCAACTGGCAAATAACTCTATCTAAAGGATTTTTTGCATAAATGATTCTTTCATGCTCTGGAAATGTCATAATCCACCTTAACCAATTCATTTGGATGTATTCTACGCCCTCGCATTCTTGCACAATAACCTGCTACTACGTATTGTTTTCTAAATATCGATAATTAGTACGGATATCCAATCTTCCTATATATGAAAACCAGTATGAATTATTTAATTCTATTTGTATGAAATTTTGATTGAGATGATAATTGGAATGAGATTGAGAGACGGATCGATATATGATCTCACAACAACTGCAACGTCTTCACAAGCATGCTCGACATCACAATGAACATCAGCACAACGAACGTGAGCTCGATGTAGAACGTCTTGATGAACTTCAATCCGACCTTCGACCCGACGAACCCACCTATCAACACAACAGGCAGCATCAGCAATAGCCAGTAGTCGAGCTCCACCTCGGCCACGAACGGTAGGTCCATACCAAGCGGGGACGTGATATCACCAAGGAAGTAAACGGAAGCGCCAATTGCAGCAAGGAACGGTATCACTGTGGCAGAGGTCCCTATGGCCTTGCGCGTGTCCAGCCCAAGCACCATCACAAGAAGCGGCACTGTAACAACTCCCCCACCGATACCAAGACTACCGGAGAGGAATCCTGTGCCAAATGAAACGATCACAACGATAAGCAGGAACGGCCAGCACTTTTTGATATCGAACGGAGTGATGCCATCCCTCTCCTCCCCACCCTTCTTCTTCCTTTTAATGAACTGTTTTGTCAAGGTCTTGTCAGCCATCTTGATGATGACCAGCACGATAACGGCTACGAAGATGAACTGGACAATGACCTGGGCGGCAGTAAGCGTGAACCTGGCACCTATCACAGACCCGAACACAGCGGAAAGAAGGACAGCACCTACAGCAGGCAGCAACACAAGCCCTTCACGGTAGTGGTTCACAGCAGCCATGATGTTGGTGGACATACCGAAAAGCAATGAGAAAGGGACCACCTGTTTCATTTCATAGCCGGTGATGATCATCAGAAGCGGAACGTAGATGGTCCCGCCACCAATGCCGAGATTGGACACCACGAACGACAGTGCGAACAACACCACTGCCAGGATCACCAGCTGCAATGGGTCCATGTTGGTCCAGATGACCTTCTTGTGCAATATACCTACCCCCAGGGGTAATTTGATATATTCCACCATCCTTCTAGACCAGTGATAGGACCGAGGTGAGGTCGATCACCTAGTCCAGTGAGGCGTGATATGGAACCTGAGAACTCTCGATTGCTCGTCGTTGACGATGATGTAGGCGTTCTGGACACATACCGGACAATGCTCGGTATCCGCAAAGGTATCAGGGCCACAACGTTCAGGATCGACGAGGAAGAGGAAGAGGACTCACCCATCCCACTATTCGAGATAGTCTTTGCAAATTCTGGTGAGGAAGCGGTGGAGCTGGTCTCTGACGCCCTCATCGAAGCAAGGCCCTTCTGCGGAGGATTCTTCGACATCACAATGCCCGGAGGGATCGATGGTATCGAGACGATCAAGCAGATAAGGCAGCTGGACCCGAACATGCTCTGCACTATCGTAACTGCCTACCAGGATAGAACCCTCGAGGAGATCTCTGCGCTGTTCCCATCTGACAAGAAGGATGAATGGAACTACATGAACAAACCCTTCAACCGGATGGAGATAAGCCAGAGGGCCCTGAACATGGTCTATACCTGGAACCTGAAGCGCGAAAGTGAGATGCACAAGCAGGACCTCGAGCACATCAACCTCCAGCTGGAACAGATGGTCAAGGAGCGCACGAAACGGCTCGACGACACCATCGAGAAGCTCCGTGAGACCAACGAGAAACTGATGCAGTTGGACAAGATGAAATCCGAGTTCATCAACGTGGTCTCCCATGAACTACGGACCCCTCTGTCCATTCTCGAATGTGATGTGGCTATGTTGAACTCCGGACAGTTCGGAGACGTCACAGATAAGCAGACTAAATCACTGACCAGGCTCTCCAAGGCAACAGACAGGATGGCCTCAGTGGTCAACCGAATGATCGAGATCATCGAGGACGGTCCCGTGGAACGGACCGATGTCAACCTTCTTCCGATCGTCCAGCGGGTTATCGTCAGACTAGAACAACTCAGAGCCATGAAGGAGATCGAGATATCGGTCGAGATCCCCGAGGACATGATGGCCCATTCCCACCAGCTGAAGCTCGGAGAGTCCATCACCCCCATCCTGGACAATGCTCTACGATATGGGAAGCAAGGTGGTCGAGTTATCATCAGAGCCTCAATACTGAACGACACATCCAAACAGGAGCATATCCACAGGATGTGGGAGCTTGCTCGCAATAGGCCCATGGAAATGAACCAGGATGCTATGGCTCCCCACGACGGAGAGTGGATCCTCCTTGAGGTAATAGATGATGGTAAAGGTCTTGAGAAGAAGCTCCTCGAAGAGGTCTTCCAACCCTTCTACATCGAGGACTGCTCCAATATCCGGGAGGATGGCCACATAGGCCTCGGTCTCCCCATGGCCAGACACGTCATGCGCAGGCTCGGCGGTGCAGTCGATGCTAGTTCCGACGGCGAAGGCCTGGGGGCTACCTTCTGCCTATACATCCCGAAAAGGTGATTCAGCTTTTTGGGACCTTCACAGATCCCAACACGTCAGTGATGATGCCCTCAACCTCTTTTCCATCCATCTCAGCTTCCACAGAGAGCATCAGCCTGTGGTTCAGTACCTTGTATGCAACCCTCTTCACATCATCAGGCAGAACGAAGTTCCTACCCTGGATGAGCGCGGAACCCTGGGCCGCATAGATCATCTGTTCCCCGGCTCGAGGTGAGGCACCAAGGACGATGTCGTCATGTCCGCGTGTTGTGATGATGATGTCTCGGACATACTGGATTATCCTGTCGTCCACCTTGACCTTCGGGAACAGGTCCTTCATGGCATCTATCATCGTCAGGCCCATGGCGTGCGGCTCTGGGGGAACGGCCTCCTGACGCACCTTCCGCTTGAGCATCTTCAGCTCCTTGTCCTCTGGAAGGTATCCCATCTTGGTCTTGAACATGAACCTGTCCAGCTGTGCCTCTGGAAGTGGATACACTCCCTCGGCCTCGATGGGGTTGATGGTAGCTATGACCATGAAATGCCTGGGCAGTTTGAAGGTGTTACCCTCAATGGTCACCTGTACCTCTTCCATGGACTCCAGAAGCGCGGACTGCGTCTTTGGCGGCGCCCTGTTTATCTCATCTGCCAGGATGAGGTTGGAAAAGATAGGGCCCTTTCGGAGATCGAACTGCCCTTCCTTCTGGTTGAAGTAGTAGTGTCCTGTGACATCGGATGGGAGCAGGTCCTGTGTGAACTGGACCCTGTTGTACTCCAGTGAAGAGACTGTGGTGAAGGTCTTGGCCAGGGTGGTCTTTGCTATTCCTGGGACACCTTCTAAAAGGATGTGGCCACCGGATGAGAGGCAGATGAGGAAGTCCCTCATGATGTCCTCGTAACCCACGATGACCTTGGACACCTCCTTTAGGACGGTGTCACTGTACTTCTTCACGTCTGCGAAGTCGATGTTTGCAGTGTCAGGACACATGGGCTCGGTCTGAAAAGGACTTATTCTATTTAAAGAGCCCCGGACTCCGATGAGGCCCAGTGGCCCCACCCACCATCCAAGACCCCACCCAAAGCTCGCTCCGCTGGCCTCCACCACTCCCCTTCCGGCCTGCTCGCTCGCAGACAACAGGAGGAAACGCGGGCCTCATCGGAGATCAAATGATATTATCCAGAAGCTGACGGAGCACCCGCTCGTCCCAGTCCGGGTGCCTACCGATCACAGCGCTCAAGACCTCATCCCGGTCCGGAGCTTCCGGCGAGACCTGCTTCCGAGAAAGCCTTCTGACAAGACCACCGACCTGGTCCTGGACCCATGCATACAACTTATCCAGACGCATGGTCTTTGCCAGAGCTCGAACGTCCATGATAGCGAACGAGAACGTAAGTGTGAACAGGGCCAGTATCACGAACTTGGCCATTGTGGGTAGGTTCGATATGGTCGAGGTCAAGCTCAATGGCGAGCTCCCTCCTCTGTGGCTTTCGTCAATGAAGACGTTCTTCCCACCCCGGGTTAGATACTCCAGGAGGTTGTCCCTGAACTCCTGGTTGTCGAGCTTGTCGGTCATGGAGTTGATGAGCAGCGACGGGTCTGCAAGGACGATGAGCTCCCCCTCACCGATGCGCTCGAAGGCACAGATGGTGAACGGCCCACGGACCTCGCTGCCATCCCAGGCTCCGTTCGAGTTCCTGTCCATCCACGACGCACTGGAGCTGTTGAACAAGGGCTGGACGAAGCTAGAGTTATCCCCCCACCTTGATGCAGACCCTTTATCGAAAGCAGTGATCTCTGGTCCAGCCGTCACGACCGTAGGATGGTTGAGAAGCAGAGCGGTCAGGTTTTTTGTCACTGGATGCTCGGCCATATCGATGACCATGGAATAATCTGGCTTCTTTTGGAATGCGAGGTCCAGCATCTCTCGGTCCTCTAACCGAAGGCTGGTGTTCATCTGCTCCAGTAGCTCTCCACCGGTCCCGAAGTCGTCGGCAAGAAGCACGGTCCCTCCGCGCTCGATGAAGCTGTAGAGATGGTTTACCTCAGAGCTTGTGAACGGATCGGATGGACCGATGATGAGCATAGACGTCGACACAGGGTCTGGATCGTACTCCACGAAGGAGCTCTGGACCACGGTAACCTCACCGCTATCACCTGACACAAGCTCCACGTTCGGGACCATGTCGAACTGCTCGTATGCGACCTTTGCGAGATCCGAGCAGCCGTTCCAGCTTGAGTTGTAGATGCTGAAGTCCTCGCTCGAGCTCACAGAAGGTGTCATGACAGACACCCCCAGAAGGAGCACTGCCAGTGCATAGGCGATGATCAGGATGTAGATCCTCTTCACAGTGGACCTTCTCATCTGAGACCACCGCCCTTGACGTTAAGTGCCCTGGATGAGATAGCTCTATCCTCAAGGTTGGAGCCTCTGTGCTGTGCGATCTTTCGTGCAGATGATATGAACCTCTTCGCTTCAGCCTTGTCAGCTGGAGTTCCAGAGTAAAGCAATGCTTCGATACTGCTCGTTACCGACTCGCAGGCATCCTCTGGGTAGCCTAGCTTAACGAGCCTGTCGTTGATCTCACGGGGCGTGGCGGTCTCCAACCACCTCGGTCCTTTCGCTTCGAAGATGACGTAGAGAAGCTCCAGATAGGCTGCGGTCATTGAGAGGGCTGGGTCCGTGCCCAGGTCGAACTTTGGTATCTCGACCTTGGCCTCTTTCTCGACCTCCTCGACCTCGACCCCTTCCTCAACCTCTTCCTCATCCTCGACCTCGGTTGGTTGCCTGGCAGCCCTCCGTCGGAGGACGATGATCAGAGCGATCATGACCAAGATAATCGCAAGGATCAGGAAGACCCACCACATGCTCGCAATGTTATCTGGGTCAGGGGTGACCAGGTCATCAAGGGTTGGTAGGGTTCCACTATCATCGCTCTTGGTTGCTTTGACCAACACCTGAGTTTCCTCGGATGTGGAGTTACGAAGTGATGGATCGCTTGATATGAAGCTTGCACCAATGGAATATGTTCCAGGATGAAGTCCTTCCACCATCACCTCTCCCTCCCCTTGCTCATTGACCTGGACCTTCACCCAAAGTTCCTCATCCACTGTGATCCAGACCCACAGACCTGCGAGCGAGACCCCGGCAGGGCCATCCAGGTCCACGGTCGCTTCGATGTCCTCCCCTGTCTCGATAACTGTAACCTTAAGAGCTATACCAAGACTTGTGGGTCTGTTCAGATTGAAGCCGCTCTCCATGATCCCTGGCTGGTACCTCTCAGTCTCGGGTGTGGTCACGTTGAAGACGTGCCAACCCCACTCACTTCCACCCTGGACCGATACTGAAACCAAGCCATTAATGCTCGATGAACTTGAACCAACACCACCACGATCCACATTCGAGTAAGCATCGAGCCCATGAACGGTTCGACCCCTGATATCATGGACGCTGGCAACAACGATCATCAGCTCATCAGGGGAAAGATCGTGGGGATGCTCTTCCATCTTTAACCTCACCGGAAGCTTCAGAACATTCAGCGTCAGGTTAGATGTTGTGTAATCGACACCATCTATCTCGAAGGTCACGTTCACATCGATAGGTCCTGCACCAACAGAAGCTGGTAGGTCTATCTCGAAGTAGATGATGCCCTTCGGGTTATATCGACGAACTGGTGCAAGCTCTCCGATGTGGACCTCATACCAGTACCCTGTACGATAGGTTCCCCGGAAGTATGCATACCCCCATCCCTCCACCGAGTCCTCGATGTAAACGGACGTCCTGTTCAGCTCCAGATGAAGGATGGTGTCGTTCATCCCCATCAGGTCCTCAAGGTGTAACAGGATGTCCCAGTAATGGTCCAAGGCCCTGTCGACCCTGTCGAAAGTAACATTGATGGAACCAAGTACGCCTTCATCATCATTGACCTCTGGCGTCAGTTCTCGAAGGTTCCTCAAAGCTCCATCGGCCTGGACCAGACCGCGTCTGGCATCAGACATGTATTCCATGGGATCGAACGATGTGTTCTCTTGGATGATAAGCCCATACTTGAGGGCCAGATCTCCGAGTGTATCCTTATGCGCCTGCTCTAATACACTGGCGTTCTCCCAAAGACCAGTGACCTGTTCGATGAAATCGCGCAGATAATCTCCAGATCCCGCCTCGTCTGGTATGGAAAGACCAAGGTCCGTTGCCGAGGAGAGGAAACTCTCCATCCCCGAAAGGTTCGTGTCGATATATTTGAGAATGCGGACAGTATCGTTCGTGTAATGGGGTTGCCCAAGCAGGGGCTCGATCGATAATAGAGTCGGCCTGTCATCCCACACGGTCGATGCTGGTCTCCAGCTGTCGTTCAGGACAGCCTCGTACCTGACCAGGCTCTCTCGCATCAACTGGTTGAACACGGCCATATCTGCCTCTGCAGAGTCGAAGTTGGTGTGTGAGACCTCTTTCCCAGCGGACATCACCACTGGCGCGAACACCGTCACTGCTACAAGAAGTGACAGCAGAAGTATGGGCCAGGCTCGAGTTCCGCCGTTGGTCATGGACATGTCTCCACAGATATCGGGCAACAATGTCTCTGCATATATTAAGTTTTCAAGCAACTAGGATAACGGGTTTATATGTCGTATCCATTATGTGGGCCCATGCACCCCATCGAGGACATCAGAGGTGGGCCTACCTCTCCACTCTATGGCAAGAAGGTGATCCTGGCCATTACTGGCTCCATCGCAGCGGTGGAGACCATCAAGCTTGCAAGACAGCTTGCACGCGAAGGCGCAGAGGTCATCCCGGTCCTGTCCGAGGCCGGTTCGAAGATAATCCACCCGGACGCGATATGGTTTGCTACTGGCAACGTCCCCATCATGGAGCTCACAGGCGACGTCGAGCACGTCACATACTGTGGCCAGAGACCCGACGGCGTCCCACGGGCGGATGCCCTCCTCATCGCTCCATGCACAGCGAACACCATCTCCAAGGTCGCTCTAGGCATCGATGATACCGCGGTCACGACCTTCGCTACCACGGCCCTTGGCTCTGGCATCCCGATACTCATCGCACCAGCAATGCACTCTTCTATGGGTAAGCATCCAGCGGTGAGCGAGAACATCGAAAAGCTCAAGGAAATGGGTGTGACCATCATTCAGCCAAAGGTCGAGGAGAACAAGGACAAGCTTGCCTCGAACTCCCTTATGGTGGACCAGGTCATCCGTGTCTGTAGCGGTGCACCACTCAAGGACAAGAACGCCTTGATCCTCTATGGAGCAACCAGCGAGCCGATAGACTCGATGCGAGTCATCACCAACCAGTCCACCGGTAAGACCGGTAAGCATCTGGCCCATGCGCTCTACCGCCTCGGTTGTGACGTCACGGTCATGCGATCGAACATGCTCGAGGACCTAGAGTTCGCAAGGAACATCCCGTTCACAACAACCTCTGACATCATTGCATGGCTCGAGGAGCTTGCCCAGAAGGGTCATCAGCCAGACGTCATCGCTGTTCCAGCAGCCATCTCCGACTTCAGGCCAGTCAAGCCCGAGGATGGTAAGATCCCTTCCAAGAAGAAGAACATCACTATCAAGCTCGAGGTGACACCAAAGGTCCTGGACCGTGTCCACGAACTCTTCCCAGATTCCTGTGTTGTAGCATTCAAGGCAGAGTCTGGCATCACTGACGAGGAGCTCATCAAACGAGCGGCCAAGAGGCTTAAGAAGACCGCCACCATGGTCATTGCGAACAACTTCGAAGAGGTGGGACCTGACCATACCCGTGTCATCGCCCTTTCGCAAGATAACGAGCCAGTGATCATCGAAGGTCCCAAGACAGAGGTCGGCCACAAGCTCGCATTGCTCATAACCGAGGTCCTGGAGTAGGAGTTCAG
>JANQNL010000189.1 GCA_028279585.1 Thermoplasmatota archaeon | reverse complement strand
GGGAAAGGGCCGGTCTCCAAAGGTTATGGAGCGGCTTGCGCTTCTGGATGATGTCTCCAACCATAAAGCCGGCGCTACCGTAAGCGTAGACGTTCATCAGAATGAGCATCAACGCTCCAGCCACGGTTGTGATCGTGAGATCTGCACTCAACGACTGGAACGAAAGGAAGGCTGAAAGCATAGCTGCAAAACCCAGACCTAGGGACATCAGGAGGAATCCTTTCCCCTCCTCGACATAGACCGTTTTGAACCTGGCAAAGACCACCATGAACAGTATATTGACCATTGTGAGGAGGATAGTGGCCACGACCAGCATGACGATGTTGAAGCTATCTGGGTCCTCAAGGAAATACAATATCAAGAACGCATAAAGGATGCCGGCTCCAACTCCCCCGGAAAGGCCCACTATGTATGAGATGTAGAGGGCCTTCTCCTTGAACTTGCCCTCGGCTCCCATAGAGACGAGGCTCAATAAGCCGAAGCTTGCCACCAGGTTCAAGGTCATGACGATGAACATGGGTACGTTGATGCTGACCATCGAGTGGGGCATTCACGGGGTGTTTATATAATCTTCCTTACAAGGGAATGGATGGTGGGTGTCCGGCTGAGATGGCCACAAGCCTCCGCAAGCTCTGAAATGAGAAGAAGGGTTGATGTTCACAACTGAACTCCAATCGTGGACCATCGTTGTGAACATCAATTCTTATCAGTTGATTTCAGAGCTCGCTACGCCTTGCATCAAGCAAAAAGACCTTATACGGATTCGCTGATTCAGCTGTCCCCCCAGCAGAGATATCCCACGGCGATAACATGATCAAGGACGACCAGTACTATCATGACCTTGGCCTCAAGTCAGGCCTTGAGATCCATCAGCAGCTTGCCACCCCAGGTAAGCTGTTCTGCAGATGCCCTGCTGTTTATCGTAATGACGAACCCCATGCCACGATCCTTCGCCATATGAGGCCCACGCTCTCCGAGATGGGTACCTATGACGGGACCGCGCTCATGGAGTTCAAGACCAAAAAGCAGGTCCATTACGAGATCTACAACGATACCGTCTGCACCTACGAACTCGACGACACACCTCCGTTCGAGATAGACGATCAGGCTCTGGAAATATCGCTCATCATCACAAAGCAGATGAACTGCGCCATCGTGGACGAGCTCCACATCTCAAGGAAGCAGTATCTGGACGGGACCATTCCGACAGGTTTCCAGAGGACAGGGATCGTCGGTGTCAACGGCAAGATCCCGTTCAAGGACGGCCGCGACATCGGCATCATCCAGATATCCATCGAGGAGGACGCCTGTAGGGAGATGGGAGATAAGGGCCACGACGTCTGGTACAGGACGGACAGGCTCTCTATCCCACTTGTAGAGGTCGTCACAGAACCCGACATGAAGACCCCCTGGGAGGTCATGGAGGGTGCAAGGCTCCTCGGAAGGCTCATGCGCGTCAATGGCCGCGTGCGCCGTGGTTCAGGAGCTACCCGCCAGGACGTCAACGTTTCTATCACTGGTGGACCCAGGATCGAGATCAAGGGTGTCGATGACCTCAAGCTCATCCCTTACCTTGTGGCCTACGAGGCCGAGCGCCAGAAGTCGCTCCTCGAAGTTCGAGCCGAGCTCAACGAAGCAGGCATGAACATCGAGACCCTCACTGATGAGAAGATGCCTGCCAAGGACGTCACCGAGATGTTCAAGGGCAATGGCATCCTCAACATGGACGAGGTCCTGGAAGAGGATGGAACCCGGGCAATGGCGGTCCTCCTCCCCCACTTCGCAGGAAGGCTTGGCAGGACCATCTACTACGACAAAACAGTCGCCCACGAGTTCGGTGGTAGGCTCAAGGTCATTGCATGCATAGACTACCCGGTCAACCAGCTCAACACCGACAACATGGTGGAGCAGGGAGCAGGCCAGGACATCGTCGAGAAGCTCCTTTCCGACCTTGGAGCGACGGACAAGGATGCGGTCATGGTCATCTGGGGGTCAGAGGGCGACACCGACACTGGGGTCAAGGAGATACGCATCAGGGCCCAGGAGATGTCCGACGCTATCCCGAACGAGACCAGGCAGGCGTTCAGGGATGGCACCAATGGGTTCGAGAGGATCCTTCCAGGGCCTGACAGGATGTATCCTGACACTGACTCTCCACCCCATCCGTTCACCCAAGAGTACCTCAAGGAGCTCTTCTCTGGACTTCCAGAGCCCCCATGGGTGACCGAGAAACGGATGATCGAGGAGCATGAGCTTCCCGAGCAGATCGCATACCCCCTCGTCGTCTCATCCAACTATCATTATTATGCACAGCTGGTCGAGGCTGGCATCGCACCACTGCGAGCAGCCATCCTTTTGGAGCAGACCTTCAAGTTCTTCAGGCGCCTTGGTCTGGAACCCCAGCTCATCCCGTACAAGAGCATCCTTCAGGTCATGAAGATGCACAAGGATGGAGAGGTCCCTCTGGAAGCTGTGGATATGGTGATGCGCCACCTTGCCTTCAGTAAGAACTCCGAGCGTGATCCGAAGGAGGTCGTGGCAGACCTCGGCCTCGAGCCTGCAACAGAAGCTGATGTTCAGGCACTTGTCGCAGAGGCCATTGCGAACCAGAAGGAGAAGGCCGGTGACTCATTGGATAGGGAGCACATCGCATCCAGGGTCATGGGTCAGGTGATGAACCAGTTCAGGGGAAGATATGCTGGAAGCAAGTTCTATGAACTTGTGGACGCGGCTCTGGACTAGGTCGCCATAAGCATAATGTTTTAATAACCGGATTTATTACGGGGTATTCCTGGGCCTGTAGCACAGCTAGGTCAATGCGGCGGACTCTTAATCCGTTTACCAGGGGTTCGAATCCCTTCAGGCCCGCTTTTTACCATTCATTAGCTAGCTGCGGGCCTGATGGGATCCGACGCAGCGCGGCGCTGAGCTCATTGACGTCCAAGCCGCGGCGGTGTCCGGCAGTTTTCGATGCGTCAATGAACGACGCAGAAAACTGACCGGTCCCCTGTGTTGCATATGTTAGCACCGCCTCTTTTTCTTCAATTGCTAGCAACGTCTCTTCCAATACGTATGCTAGCACCGCCCTTATCCCTCCCCTATCTTCCCCATTCTCTTTCACAATCCTTATTATAAGTGAACCTCACCTCTAACGTTAACTCGGACCGCATGGGAACGGTCTATTTGTGAAACAGGAGGGAAAGTTATGCTATTTAACCGAACAATGTCAATGATCATCGTGTTGATGATGCTCCTAACTGGTCTATGGCTTCTATCTCCACAGGTTGAAGAGACTGAAGCTGCTGAAGCAGAATGGTGTTACAGACCGCTCAATGACATCAACGATCTTATCACTGATACGGCAATAGGTGATTGTGACAATGATGGGGACAATGAGCTGGTGGTAGTAACAGGGGGTGTCCTATGGGCATATGTATTCGCATACCATTGGAACGGTGTGGACTGGACCGAAGAAAGGATCACCAGGTCCACAACCGTCGGCTTCACATCCGTAGCTATTGGTGATGGGGACAATGATGGGGAAAACGAGATCGTTGTAGGAACGAATTCTGCTTCCACACAACTACATGTTTGGAGCAAGGAGGATGGCGTATGGTCGGATGATCCCGTGAACACGGGTTTGAACGCGAACATATCTGATATCGCCTTAGGAGATCCGGACCTGGATGGTCGACAGGAAATCGCATGCGGATTCCTCCGAAAAGGCACTTCCAACCTTCGATGCTATGAGTATAATGTAGTATGGTTAGAAGACCAGGTAGCAACGCTTCCTTCAGAGGTCAGGTGTTTAGCTATAGGGGATATCAACCATGATCATTCTGTAGAGCTCGTTGTGGGGTGTGAGGGAGGGGTGACCAATGAGATCCGCTATTTCGAGAACGTTCTTGGTACGTGGGGTGAGCATAACGTCGCTGACACTCCCGTTACTGTTCGTGACATTGCAATTGGCGACATGGTGCACACCAACTATGGTGGGCTGTTCGTTGGTCTGAACGAAACCTCCTATGAGCTGCGGTCCTACATTTATAATGGAGTGTGGTATGAGACAAAGGAGGTTAATGTTGATGGGAACATCACGCATGTAGAACTAGCTGATGGGACAAATATTGGTTGGAATCGTGTCTACTATGCTTATGAGATGTATGGGGCTGTTGGCACGATAATGGAGTATTATGCTGACTGGACAACCTACAATAAAACTATCCATGACAGGACTACTGGCGAACCCATGGCCTTGTCATTTGGTGATATCGACAATGATGATCGGATAGAGCTAGTCTATGCAACCAACCAGATAGGTGGGGAGAGTCTTTACGCCCTCTACCATGATCCTAAGCAGAGTATCACGATGATAAGTCCTGAAGATGGGTCCTCTGTTTCAGAGGAGTTCGAGATAGAGGTACTGGTCAGGTCTGACTATACCCTTCGAGTTGAGTTCTATATTAACAATACCTACATCGGATGTGATTCTGAGGAACCCTACACTTGCTTCTATGATGCTCGATACCTTATGGAAGATGACCAAGTGGTCGTTCGAGCGGTCGCAACATCGAAATACGGTAATCGTGAGTATACGGGGGTCACTGTGACCGTCGATAATGTGCTCGATCGAGGAGATCATATCAATGTATCAATGGTCCAACCTGAATACTCCCCAGACCAGATCGCAACAGCAATGGTGGAGTTCAACACATCTCATGACCATGACTCTGTGATGGTAGTGATGAACTGCACTGATCCATGGGGGAATACGTACTTCGTTGTGAACGAGACGGTTGATCGTCAGTGGCGCATGAGGTTCCCAATGATGGTACCCAGTGATGCTCCAATGGGGGAGTACAAGGTCAATACTATCGCATATGGCATAAGATCTGGCAGTGTGATATGGAAGACCCTGAACACGACATCATTCACAGTCTCGGGAAAGAATACCCTCGGCTGGCTCCACGCTATCAACACAACATTGAACGATATCGGGATGACCATTGGTGAGATCCGTGGCCTAACCATGCTCATTAACGATACCTTCACCCACAGGATGGATGGCCTCTCGGATGACCTTAACAACATCCATATGTCGCTGTGGGACAAGGTCAACGAGACCGACGCTCACATTACAGACGAGATACGCATCTCCATGGACGACATCATGCGCATGCTCGAGGAGGTCAACGGTTCGACCCACATGAACAGCCAGCATGCTGATGACCTCCGGATGTGGCTGGAGCAGCTACTTCCTGCTCTGAACCAGACCATTAACGATCTGGAAATGTCCATGTCACAGGATATCATTGACATTAAACAGATGCTCAGTGACATGGACGTGGCCATCAGCGACGGTATCGAAAGGCTCTCTGCAGAGATCGCGGTCCACGACCAGGGCACCAATGAGAACATCTCTGTTTTGAGCGAGAAGCTCCTTGGTCTTAAGGGTGAGGATGTTGACCTGTCCGAGATAATCATCACTCTGGACCAGATAGAGGGAAACCTCTCGGGTGATGATGGTGGGTTGTCCCAGTCCATAGCTGATCTTCGAACCCTGGTAACAGGATATCGCGATGAAATCATGCAAAAGCTCGACGAGATGAATGGCAAGATCGACGACCTAGCAACCCTCGAGGAGATAAGCACAGAGCTCGAAACGGTTGAGGAAAAGGTAGATTCCACTGACCAGACCGCTGCAAGCTCCCAGGCCTCAATAACAATGAGCTTGGTCCTGTCGGTCATTATTGCCATACTGGCACTGATATGTGTAGCGTTACTTGCTCTTCTTGTGAAGTCCAAAATTAGCGCACCTGCCCCCGCGCCAAAAACTACCAAGAAGGCACCACCAATGGAAGAACAAGAGGATGATGAGGTAGCAAAAGAAGAGGAAGAATGAGGATCTTGACCCATCCTCATCAATAGAACGGCCGTCCTTTATGGTCGTATCGATATGGGGGCCGAAAGGTCCCCTATCTTCCCCATTCCCTTTCACAATCCTTATTATAAGTGAACCTCACCTGTAACGTTAATTCGCTTGAGAGAAAGCGTTCGTTTTGTGAAACAGGAGGGAAAGTTATGATATCGAAAAGGACAATATCAAGTGCACTAGTTCTTATGTTCTTAATGATCGGCTTAGCCGTATTCTCATACAACACCCCAGAGGTCTCTGCTGATTGGCGAGATTGGCAATGGGAGAATATTGCGAGGGTCCCTGGTACAGTTACCGATGTAGAGATAGGTGATTGCGACAACGATGGTGTTGACGAGAT
>JANQNL010000154.1 GCA_028279585.1 Thermoplasmatota archaeon | reverse complement strand
AGGCCTGGACGATGTTCTTGGCTCCACCGAGAAAGCTGAAGTCATGGAGGAGGAGGCAGAGGCATTGGAGGAGGAAGCGGTTGACGATCCTGATGCAATGGAGGTTCCCGCAGGTGAGGAGAGCTCTGAGGAAGTTGCCGACGAGCTTCTGACCGAAGAGGACCTTGAGGAAGGCTCTGAAGATGTTGCTGAGGATGTTCCCGAGGAAGAGACCACCGCGGAAGAGGACCTTGCCGACGATGACCTAGATGAGCTCGACGACCTTGACTTTGACGACATGGACCTCGACGAGTAAAAATGCATCAAAAACTGAACATATGGCCAAAGATTTAACCGTTGGAAGGCCTATGTATATATGTGGAATCAGCTGAAAAGCTCCAGATGCAGCGCCAAGCCCGCTGGCTGGAACCTGCATATAAATGGCTGTTCGACCAGGTGGCATCCATTGTTAGGACCCGTAGAGGAAGCACTGTACCCACAGGCGCAGCAGTGGGCAAAGAGGTCCCGTTGAGCTTCCTTGACGTTGGATGCGGTCCATGCGAGATAATGAAGCTCGTTACCCGGTATGGTAGTGTCACCGGAGTAGACCGCGACCAATGCCTTGTGGACGAGTTCGGCAATAACGGGTTCGAGGTAAAGCTTGCAGATGCTGCGAACCTCCCCTTTGCTGATGATTCCTTTGATGTCGTATACTGCTCCTTCCTCCTGTTGTGGGTCGAGCATCCGGTCCAGGTCATCAAGGAGATGGCCAGGGTGTCCAAGCACTGTGTCCTTATCCTTGCAGAACCGGACTACAGCGGTGTTGTACTCAACCCTATGTCCCTGAACATGGTGGCGGCCATGCAGAAGGAGAAGCTCGAGGATAGTGGCGCAGATGCCCTGGCAGGCCGAAAACTCAGGGAGTGGTGCGTCGAGGCAGGCCTAACACCAGAGCTTGGCGTCTGGGGTTCGACCTGGGACATCGAGACCATCCGTAACGAGATAGACCTTGAGATCCGCTCTGCAGGTCTTGAGCCGGACGAAGGCCTGGGGGCGGATATGCGGAGAGCCTGGGTCCAGGCCTGCGACGATGGTTCTGCCACTGTCTTCTATCCTGTTTTCTATGCTACGGTCTGGCTGTGAACCAAACCATTAAGCTGTACCAGTTCTCTTCCCCCACGATGAAGGTAACGCTTGACGTCCTCTGGAACGGTAAGACCGAGTTCAACGAGTCCGGCTCTATCGGGAGGAACACATGCTCCATTTCGCTTCTGGACCTTGATGGGACCAAGGTCATGGTGGACCTGGGCTTTCCGAACCTGGACCGCGAACGGCTTCTGTCAGAGCTTGCGTCCCGCAACGTCACCCCTGAGGACATCCAGCTTGTTCTGTACACTCACCTTCATCCAGACCACATGGGTGAGCCCGTGCTGTTTCCCAACGCTCTGTTCGTGTACCATGAGGCAGAGCGTGCCAAGGGTTATCTGAAGAAGTATCGCACCATGGAAGTGAACGGAGAGTACAATGTCCTGCCTGGTGGGGAGCTCGACAGAGGCGTTGCTGGACCATTACGAGTCCTTGAGTCCCCGATCCGTGCGATCATGACGCCCGGTCATACCATGGGCTCGATGACCATCCTTGTTGACATCGAAGAGGAAACCTGGGCCCTTGCAGGTGACGCGGTCCTGTCAGAAGAGGACTTTCGGGCAATGGAACCTGCTCACATCTCTATGGATAAAGAGATGGCCAGGAAGGCAATGGAGAGGATCGGCACCCTCGCAGATGTTATAGTTCCAGGGCATGGTCCTACTTTCAAAGTATAGACTGGCTTGCCGGAAAAACCAGTTGTTCACCAGAAAGCTACTTCATCTAGCTATGCAAAAACCATATAAAGCCACCCAGGAGTATAGTTAACAATTGTTAATGTGAATGAACTTCACACACCTCCCAGGTTGGTGAACCTTTGAAGCGTACCATCATATTCCTACTCGCCCTCTCATTGATCCTTATGACCATTGTCGGTGTGACAACCGCAGAAGACCCTTCTGACCAGCCAGTCCAGACACGTACAGAGGATAGGATAGTCCTTCTCGAGCATTGGACATCTGCCCCATGTGGAGCGTGCAAACGGATAGAACCTGTGGTCCAGCAGCTCCAGGATGACTATGGATATGATCAGATGGTCACGATCTCGTATCACGGGATACATTACCAATCCATCGAGCCATACCGTTACATTCCTGGAGAGCAGCGTGCCAATAGTTACTACGGCTTCGATACAGTGCCTGTCTCCTACTTCGATGGAGTAGAAGCAATGATGGGCACACAGGGGAGCGACTTCAATACCAACTACGAGTGGTACAATACCTCCTTGAACACAAGAATGGCGGTACCAGCCGAGATAATCATCAACGCTACAGGATACTTCACAGATGATATAGCTGATGTAAAGGTCAGCGCGATGAAGACAGGCACCGTTACATCCAGCGACCACTACCTTCGTGTAGTTCTCATCGAGAACGGGCTGTCCTACGCATCAGATCCAATGGAGTATGTGGCCCGGGACTACAAGGAAGTGGCCATCTCCCTCAACTGCTGTCAGGTCACTCAGACCTTGAGCTTCGACCTGGACCCTTCCTGGAACACCGCCAACCTTGCTGCGGTTGCATTCATCCAGAGCGGTTCGTTCGCACAAACAGGAGTTTCTGACAAGGAGGTCCTGAACTCCTGCATCGTGACAGACTGGATATCCAACACTAACCCGCAGCTCACCATAACAAGCCCAACAGCTTCCGAGGTCTGGGAGGGGAACGACATTCTTGAGTGGACCGCAACGGACGAGCATGACGATGATGGCGCTCTCCTTCTTGACATCTACTACAAGAACTCCCAAGTGGACTGGACCATCCTAGCACTGAACGAACCCAATGATGGAGCTTATGGGATAGACTCCACTTCATACAATGATGACAATTACAACTTCAAGCTTGTTTGCAGGGATACTGTCCATGGCAAGACCTCGGTGGAATCTCCTACCTTTACCATCAATAATCCCGACCCTCCAGAGGTCACGGTCACCTACCCGACTATCGGGGCTACGGTCAATGGTAATGTCACGGTCACCTGGGATAGTTCCGATCCCGAAGATGACCGGTCGGAGCTCAACGCCTCTGTCTGGTTTACCCTGGACAGCCTGGAGTTCTTCGTTATACAAGAGGACCTTCCAGACACAGGGTCGACGGTCTGGGATACTTCTGGGCTCGACGATGGGACCAACTACAAGATAAAGGTCAAGATCACGGATACACACGGACTTACAGCAGAACATCTCATGTACGGTACGTTCACCGTGGACAATCTTGACAATCCCCTGATAACCTTGGAGACAGACCTGGATGATAAGGTCATTTCAGGAGATCAGATCGTCACATGGACAGCAAATGATGACGAGGATTCGAAACAGGATATGAAGTACTCACTGTACCTCTCCTCAGACGGTGGGACCACTTGGGATGCCGTGTTTGAGGACAATGACTACCTCTACTCCTACACCATTGACACAATAACATATCCCAATGGGGATTACTTGCTGAAGGTCGTGGTCGAGGACACATCTGGACTAACCGCCATTGATGTTACCAACTCGCCGTTCACTATCTACAACAACGATGCACCGTCGGTCGCTATCCTCACACCGACCATAGGCACAGAGCATGAGGAGGAGATGAACATCACATACTCTGCCCTTGACAACCAGGATGCAATGGATGCACTTGTGGTGTCCATCTACTACTCAACAGATTCCATAGAGTGGTACCCTATCATCGAGAACGAGATGGCAAAGGGTTTCCATGTCTGGAACATATTGCCTCTGGACAATGGTGAGTATTACCTCAAGGTGATCATTGAGGACACCCAGGGTGACTCCGCAGAAGTGGTCTCGGACGCTTTTGACATCGAGAACAATCTCAAACCGATCATCTCATCCATTTATCCATTCAAGGAGGTCTCCTTCACTGATGACATCCTTATTACCTGGACAGCAACGGACCCCAATGACGATGATCTCCTTGTCAGCATCTACATCGGGATAGAGATAGCAGAGTGCTGTCCACCAGACTTCGAGACCGTGGCCGAGGACATACCGAACACTGGTTTGTATTCCATGACGAAAGGGACCTTCCCCCCAGGCACATATTATCTGCGGATCAGAGTGACCGAGGATGGAAGGGACCAACCTCTCTATGATGTGATGACCTCAGAGGAAGGTTTCATCATCGTCAACACCACCGTTATCGAAGATGGTACAGATGGTGGATCGACCATGGACGGAACAGATGGAACGGACGGGGGAAGCACAACCGATGGTACCGACGGAGGCTCTACGACTGATGGTACATCAACTGAAACGAACGATGGAATGGGGGCTGTAGGTCTGGCCATTGGGCTCATCGCGTTGGTTGTATTGGTTCTTGCAGCCCTTGTTGTCGTAGCCATCGTGGTCGTGATGAAACGTCAGTCCACGCCTGCTCAACAGGCTGATGAGGAAGCTGAGGAAATGATCGTAGAGGATCCGGCGATCGATGGTGGAGAAGATCTACGGATGAAAAAGGGCAGATAGATAAAGCGCCCAAAAAGCAATCCTTGTAGGTCCCAACCATCAAAGAACGGTCGTTCTGTCCCACAACTTAATGCTTCCTCCTTAGGACAGAACGATCTTAACCCACCAAGAAGGTTGGGACCTACTTCGGCATTCGCTTTTTGGTCGCTTTATGCTCGAAACCATACCCATAGCCTTTCATCTCACCACTGGCACCACCACCACCGCTTGCCTCCCCCACAGCGTGCGCAGCATCGGTCAGGGCCTTCTCCAGTGCTTTCATCGTCTCATCAGCACCCGCATAGTCCGATGCTTCGATCTTCTTCTGGACCTTCGCACAGCCCTTGTAGAACTTGTCCGCCTTCAATCCCTTCTCCTCAAGATGCTCGAGCTTCTCCACAGCAGCCTTGAGCCTCCTGTTGAGCAGCTCTGATGTAGTGTCAGAAAGCGTTAGCAGCTTCTTATCATGCTTCTGGCCCTTGAGGTAGATGTCGTAAGCACCACGCTTGAGAGGGTCCTCGAGGATGCCTTTAGCCTCGTTTATCTTCCTGATCTTCTCCTCGGCCTCCTCCTTGTCCCCTCCGGTCTGTGCGACCCTATCAGGATGATAGGTCGATGCAAGCTTCCTATAGGCCTTCTTGATGTCCTTAGGTGTCGCATCCTCTGCTATGCCCAGGAGCTCGTAGGCATTGTACTTGAGCTTGATCTGGTCCAGGTCCACACCAAGCTCCTTGAACCTCTGTATGTCCTCTGGTGAGAAAGGTCCGCTCACAACGACGCGGATCTTGGTCTTCTGCTTAGGTCCTTTAGCAGGACCCGCACTCTGACCTGCCTGTGCTGCGCCCATGGCCATCTGGTACTGGGCGAAGTAGCGCTTCTCACGAATGACAGAAGATATCACGATAGTGATGAAGCCGATGATAGCTGCAGCAACAAGCAAAGCAAGAGCAGCGACTATTATCCAGGCAATGAACGTTGCATCCACTCCTTCGGATGTGACCTCTGTCGTTTCCAGAGGCTCCACCTCCACTAAAACGGTAGCTGTAACTGAAAGGAATCCGTCACTGACGGTAAGTGTGATGATGTGCGTCCCGGGAGCAAGGTCCACAGATACTGTCTTTCCTTCTCCAAGGTCCCCGGTCATGTTCGAGGACCAGAAGTAGGTAAGCGATGTATCGTCAGCGTCCGTGGTACCGGTAGCGTCCAGAAGGACCTCTGAACCCTGCAGCATCTGATACCCATCCTCTGGAGATGCTATGACCGGTTCAGGGGCCAGGTCTGCAGCTACTACCAGCGTCCCATCGAGCAAGGCTCTATTTCCAGCATTGTCCGATACTCTAAAGCTGAACTTGTTGTATGTGTGGTGGGTGAGGTTCTCCTCGATGGTCAGGTCTGCTATGGCCTGCAATGATGTAACACCAAGCAGGTCCACACCCCTTGCAGTCCAGTCCTGCTCAAGGGTCCATGGACCATCATTCGATGTGGAACGCTCGATCTTGTATTCCAAGGAGCTCGAGGAGACCAAAGATATCTCATCCTCGATGTGAACCTCTATCTCCACCACATCACCCACAGCAGAGTTGTTCGATGGCTTGGAGATATGAGTTGAAGGGTTTGTGAGGTCGACGAACACCCCGGTCTTGTCAGAGCGGACCACTCCGTTTGCAAGAATGTCCGTTGCCTCGACCTGGATGTAGTTCTTGGTTCCCTCTTCGAACATGGCATTGAACGTAACTGTGGTCTCTGTTCCATCGTTGGAGGAATCTATGCTCATGGGTTCCATCCAGGTGCTGAAAGCAGTGTCCGCAGAACCTGTGGTAGATGTCCTGTACCGAAGTGATGTGGTGTCAAGTCCACTTCCCCCATCATCGTCGAAGATGACGGTCACGGGTACTATCTTGTCAGTGTTCCACTCCCCCTCTCCAGCAATTATCGATGTGATGGTGGGGGTATGTGTGTCTATCCTGAACGTGGTCTGTATGAGTGGGCCGACGTTGCCCATCCTGTCCTTTGCACGCATGTAGATGGTCGAAACACCCTCAACAGCGATAGTGATGGTGTCCCCCTCGTTGATCGAGACATCGGGTGAGTCGTCATTGGCCTCGATGAGGTAGTATGCGATCCCGCTGCCAACGTCCGTGGCCGCTGTCCATGTGGGATAGACCTGATTGTCGTTATCGATGGAGGTCTGGGTGTCTGCAGTACTATCCGCATGTATCACGAGGTTCGAAGGGGCAGTAGGCGGTGTGGCATCGACATTGAGGTAGGTCGACACAGGTGTAGGAGCTTTTCCAGATGGCATTCCCTCACCGCTGATTATGATGTCCATCTTCCCTGTCTGGTTGGGTGAGAAGATGAACTGGTCGATCGCTGCACGACTCACGGTCCCGTCCACTGTAAGGTAGGATGTTGCAGGTGCTTCGGCCGTGTCCACATCATAGACAAGCTCAAGACCTGTGACGTACACCGATTCTCCACCTGCAATCCAGTCCCCCTCATCGACGTCTCCCTGCAACCCTGCGGTCAGGATCAAGGTCCCGATGATGTCAAGCTCCGTACTGAACTTGTAAGCTGTGTTCCAGTAGAGCTCGCTTGTAGTGGCTGTCCCGACAAGGACAGTTATGTTGAGGTCTCCCTGGGGCAGGTCCCAGTCCAGCTCGAAGTCCATGTCCAGCTCGTAGATGGACCCAAGCGCTTTGAGGTTCGCTTCTCCGCCTTCAAATAA
>JANQNL010000113.1 GCA_028279585.1 Thermoplasmatota archaeon | reverse complement strand
TTGTGGTGACGAAAAGGATCGTCGAGGCCATGGTGGAGGCGGATGTTGCTCCAGTGACCGTGAAGATGCGGAACGGTCCGACACCGGACAACATCAACGTTGCAGAGGTGGCCAGGAATTGTGTTGATGCAGGTGCGAAAATGGTCACTGTCCACGGAAGAGTGGTGTCCCAGATGTTCAAAGGCGATGCGGACAGGGCTCCGATAGCAGCTACGGTTAAGGAGATCGACGGGCAGGTGCCAGTGGTTGGTAACGGTGATATCAATGACCCGTTCACAGCCGTCAGGATGATGGTGGAGACCGGTTGTCAGGGCATAATGATCGGTCGCGCAGCGGTTGGAAGACCATGGATCTTCGAAGATATCGTTCGAGTCATCAAGGACCCTGTCCGTGAACTGCCTGGCTGGATCGAAAAGCGAGGGGATCCTGATCGCATCAGAAAGGTCATCTTGGAGCATGGCGAACTTCTACGAGACCATTTCACACAGATGCAGGTCGCAGGGTATGTGATGCCAGCCTCGGACCCCGAGCTCATGGCCATGAAGGAGATGCGTGCCTTCCTTCCGAACTACCTCAATGAATTGTCGTTTCCCAAAGAAAAAAGAGGACAAATTCACAAGGTCTGCTCCCTGCAGGACCTGGAAGATCTTGTGGCCGAGCCTGGCAATTAAGGGGGGACTAAGGCGGTAACCACAGCACCGTGGTTACAAAAATCCGCATTTTCTATATAAAGACTGCGTAAAAAACACAGTTATTTCAGTAAGGCTTATAAAGGTACTTTTACATTTTTTCTTTCGCAGGGCCAGAACTGATTTCAGAATGAAAGAAAACATATTGACGGTCGGGGAGAACCTTTGGTTCACGTAACGTTCTATGCTCAACCGCGTCGGAACCGCCCTTTCCTTAACTTGGGAAAGCTCAAACAGGGTAAGATAGAGGAGGTCACATCCCCAGAGGGCGTGAACATCCTGGCCTTCACAGACCTTGGTTCTGCAACATGGAAGACCATCAGGCAAGTGGACCCTAACGCGACGCTCGAGGTCGTGGATGTCAAAGACCCCAGACACACATGGGTCGTCAAGGTCCAGTCCTCGTATTTTGCTGTCAATATCAAGGCCAAGGTCTACAGGGAACTTGAAGATACTTCCTACCCTGCTCTCAACAAGATCATTGCCCTGGAGTGTGATGGTGATTACTACTCCATCGTTCTCTTCCTTCAGGGTGTCCATGGATTATACTCAAAGAAGAAGCCTGACGAGATCAGTGACTTCAAGGCCTTCACAACACTGACGGCGATCTCCAAGCAGGACCATCAGGCACTCTGGCAGGAGTACACGGCCAAGGACCTGAAATCAGAGACCGAGGAGAGGCTGCGTTACCTGGAAGGTATGATAACAAAGGCCGCTAACCGCGGTGTCAACGTTCACGATGCCTCTGAGATGGTCGGCAAGATGAAGGCCGCCATCAATCACATGGAGTTCAATGTGGCCATGGACCTTGCCAGGATGATAGAGACCTACATCGAAGGTGCAACATACGAGCACAAGGAGATGTCGGAACTATCACAGGACGCAAACGATGCGGTCATGTTCATTCAGTCCATGCTCTCGGATGCTCGAAAGGACAGTGTGGACGTTTCCCCAGCAGAGCACGAGTTCAGCCTGGCCACCCAGGCCTTTGCAGAAAGGGACTTCCAGCGTGTCATGGACTATACGTCCAGGACAAAGGCGATCCTCGAGGACCTGCGCTACAAGCACAAGCAGGCTGGGGACCAGCTCCAATACGTCCAGAGCCTCATGAGTGAAGCTAAGAAGGAAGGAAAGAAGCTGGACGCTGTGAACAAGGTCTACAAGAAGGCTGAAAAGTCCATGGGGACCGGCGACTACGACCAGGTCCTGGAGTTCACAGACGAGGTCCGCAGGATGCTCGACGATACATTGGCCGTCGACACGTCCTCCATGTCTGCCAAGCAGCAGGCCACACATCTCATAAATAACCTGAAAAGCTCCATCCAGAGCGCGAAGAAGCTCGGGATGGACACCACCGATCCCGAAGAAGCTTTGGACGATGCTATCGAACAGCTCGATGGCAAGGACCTGGAAAAGGCAAAGAAGTTCGCCCAGAAGGGTCAGGGTCTCATGGAGGCCATCCAGACCAACTACACCTCGGCAACAGAGCTCATCAGGGACCTGGCCAATGAGATAAATGAGTACAAGAACTACATGGACGTGTCCAAGGCAGAGACCCTCATCGAGGATGCCAAGTACGCCATGGAGGATAACGATTACGAGGATGCCCTGCTTTGCGCTCGCAAGGCCACCGACACCCTGGAAAAGATAAAGACCGCTGCAAGGCCAAGGCTTTCCATCGGTTTTGCATCGAACACCTTCCAGAGCGGTGTCTGGAACAGGTGCAAGCTCAACATCACTAACTCTGGAAAGGCACATGCGAAGAACGTGGAGCTTACCTTCTCCGGATCCGTAGAGGTCATGCGGCTTCAGAGGATCCCACTGCTCAAGGCAGGGGAGCGAAAGATCGTGGAGATGGCCATGCGCTCCGAGGAGCTTGGCGAGATACCACTTGACATGGAGATCAGTTACTATCGCCACTACGATGATGCGAAGTATCAGGCGGTGGGGGTCAAGTGGGTCAAGTACACCAACCTCCCAGTGGTCGATGGGGACACAATGGATGAGCTCCCCGACAAGATGGCCCCAGCGGTGGACAAGCCCAAGGAGGAGACGAAGAAGGAGGAGAAGGTAGAGGATAAGGACTCCAAGGACATGTCCGTGGACGAGCTTGTCGCAAAGCTTGCTGAATCCTACACCTACCTTGCCAAGAGCGAGACCACCAACACTGTTTTCGACATGTTCGCAGCTTCTGTGAAGAAGGGCACGGTCGGTCTGTGCATCACAAGGGCGTTCCCCAAGCGTATCTACGAGAAGTACGACATCGAGGGGACCAAGCTCATCTGGCTCACCAATGTTGAGGGTGACGGTATGATCAGGCCTTCGGACCTGGAAAAGATCCGTCACAACATCGCCCAGTTCCTAAAGGAACACAAGGGCGGCATCGTCCTTCTGGATGGTCTGGAGTACCTCATCACTCACAATAAGTACGAATCGGTTCTCAAGTTCGTTCAGTCGCTAAAGGACCAGGTGGCCATCTCGCACTCGGTCCTGTTGATACCTATCTCCCCGTCCACTGTCGAGACGCATGAGCTGAAGCTTCTGGAAAGGGAGATGGACGAGATCCTGGAGTTCTAGTGGCGTAGCTACCATAAGAGCTTTTTAAGGCTACAGGACTAGTATGGGTCCTGTTCGGCCTTCTTCTTGTAGAGATTGTCGTCCTCACCCTCGACTATGGTCTTGTAGTAGTCGGAGTGTATGAACTCGTGGAGGAGTGTTTCACGGCCGGTGTTCGGGTTGATACCGGACATCTTCTCGAACTCACCCTTCTCGAGCCAGACGCTCTCGCAGTCAGGACAGTAGTTGATCTCGATGTAATTAACGACCTTGGCCTTCATCTCACAGTCGCAGATGGGGCAGGTCAGTTCCCTGGACTCTGCAGGGTTGAGACCGGTGAAGGCCTCGAGCTCACCCTCGTCGAGCCAGATGCCCTCGCAGATAGGGCAGAAATCGATCTCTATGCCGTTGATAATCTTTTTGCGCATGTCAACTTCGCATACAACGCACTTCATGATAGCACCTCGACAAAGTCACCGTGTTTCAGGCGAGGGAGAATCTGTAGGATGGGTTATAAAGTTGTTTATTGAAGAAAGAATCCATGTGTGAACTCAACTTTCTTCAATGCGCGCGCGGTGGCAAGAGCCAGTAACGAGACCGCGGCTGCGATCGGATGTTTAGGTCTAAGCAGAGGCGAACCTAACATCCGATCGCGTTGGGAACAGCAGGGCTGTTTCCAACTGCGTCCTGAAGTTCCGAAGACGATCATCATGACGCCAGGAACTTACAGGAGTCATTCCAACGTTCACACTCTTCAGATATTGATAGTGAGGTTTCCCATCGTCATGGCAAGAGTTTGGAAAACCTCACGGTCCAGTCGCAAACCAAGGTGTGGTTCACGACGGACTTGGATGTTAGCCTTTGCTTATAGCTACCCTAAACATCCAAGTCCAGCCTCGGTAAACCGTCGCTCCAATTCACACCGGGCGGGCTTCGATGTTAGGTAGGCACTCGCTGCGACCTAAACATCGAAGTACAACCTTTACAACACCCACCATACATGCAACCCCACATCCCCAACGTATGTGGCCGTTCGGTCATATAGTATTTATAACACAAGGTGAATGAGAATTCAGGCCTGACTATAAGGTCATTTTCACATCACAAAAATGGAGTGTTTCCAATATGTTGGATGTTGCATTGATCTCGCTCATCCAGGACATGAGCGAAAAAGCAGGGATCGAAGGTACGATTCAATACTGGTCCCGAGTAGGCGAGAACCTCGCAAAAAGGATGGGCAAAGAAGCCTACATGGGCTGGCCATCCTTCAACGTGGCCCTTCGAGAGGGAAGGACCGCGTATTCGATAGAAGGCGAGGTCAACCCGCTGACCGACCTGGCGATCACCGACGAGGACGGCGACGTCGTAGGATACATCTATGCCCTCAAGACCTGTGTGTTCCAGCCCACCATCCGGCGGGTAATGGACTCTGTGGGAGAGATGCCTTCGGCTGACCGCGAGGTCGCCCAGGAGTATAACGACAGCGTCCGCGACACTGCGGTCTGCAACTTCTGTGTTATCCACCAGAAGTTCAGGGAGGAGGTCGCAAAGAGCATTACGGTTGGAGGTCACGTCCTGGAGTGCATCCAGCTTGCGGACAGAGGTGTGACCGGAGAGACGAAGATAAACGTCGAAGCTCTGAACAAGATCGGCATCAACCCCGATTACATCAGAAGCTTGCTGCGTAACTTCGCTTGCGTCTACGGACTGCTACTGCGGGACGCACACATCAATCCCATGAAGATAGAGGAGGAGTAACATGGCAAAGACGCTCATCGATAACAATCCCCTGGTAGATGTGGCCGCCTTCCTGTTCCTCGAGGACATCGCGGACAAGCAGGGAGAAGCAGGCATGAACAACTATCTCATGTCCCTGGCCGCATCCCTTGCAAAGTCCATGCCCGAGGAGGAGTATGCCACATGGGACGACTTCCTCATCGCTCTCAAGAACCGCGAGTCCTCACTCTCGGTCTATGAGGACGTCATCACCCCAACTGACTACTGTATCGTCACCACGATCTGCCCATACTGGCGCGGTATCGCGGAGTACAGGCGCAGGATCGGCGAGTTGGCCCCGCAGCATTACAATGTGGCGGAGTATTACAACAACACGATCAAGCCAGGTGCTCTGGACACCAGCTGCGTCATCCACCAGACCTTCAGGAAGTTCGCCACAGAGCGGATCCGAGTGGCTGGAAAGAGGATAAGGTATGCACAGCTTTCCAACGTCTCCCAGGACGGCCGCCACAAGCGCGCCCCCGAGGAGTGGCTGCCTATCCTTTTGGAGAAGGCCCAGATCTCCCTGACGAAGCTGAACATGCTCCAGCGTTCCAACGCCTGTATCTGGATCTTGTATCCCGACACAACGTAGGTCCTCTTGGACACCAGGGGGACATTTGTCCCCCTGGATGAACTATTTGCTTAATTAGGAAGATAACCCTCTGGTTTCTTTCACATCTTACCGGGTAGTCCACATGCAGAAGCTTTTGGAGCTTGGCGGGTTCGTGTATTACCGTTTCACGAGACCCGAGGACGTGAACAGGTTCAAAGTCAGTGATTTTGACTTCTTCAAAGGCTTTGGCATCATCGACTACCAGGAGACCTTCAAAGCGTGGATGAGAAAGTTCCCCAGACCTGTTTTTCTTGCAGCCACATACAACAAGCGAATTGCAGCTTGGATCTACGTCGATGAATGGAAGGAAGGCTACACTTCGGACGGTAACAGCGTCTACGTCCTTCGAGCCATAGAGACCGAGCCCAAGCTTCGCAGGAAAAGGATAGGGACAAGGCTTGTCGCTCTCGGTCTGAAGAACACCGTAGGTTACATGATCGTCAAGCCTGTGTCCGACCGGGCAGAGACCTTCTTCAGAAGGAACGGTTTCCTTCCACCAGGTGAGATCCCGAACCTGGCCATGGACCTTTCCAAGCATCCTGGCTATTACGCGTTGACGCTGGTTCGGAAGAAGCAGGTTCTGGAGCGCTTCGAGAAGATGACCGTGACCCAGCTTCCGATCTTTGTGGAGAGCGAGCCTGCTTCGGAGCCCAAACCGGTGTACGATAACGAGGAGGTTCCGGAGTCACCTGTTGCGGGTGGTATCGAACCGACCATGTTCGTTTACTACAACGGCAGCCACGTCACCCATGTTTCACCCACTTCCTCTCCAGAAAGGCCGCTTAGGGTCGAGGCGATCTACGACTTCTTGAGCAACAAGGTGGACCTGTTCAGGGGTAACATCACCCACTCCGACCAGGCTATCAAACTTACCAAAAAGGACCTGAACAGGGCCCACACGAAACGGTATGTTGACTTTGTCGAGGCATACTCGAACAAGGGTGGGGGGTTCCTGGGTGATGATACATACTTCACTGGGACGACCTACGACGTTGCCATGGACGCTGCATGTGGAGCTACGGAATGTGTTAAGCGGGTTGTGGACCACGAGTTCGAGTTCTCGTTCGGCATAGTTCGGCCGCCAGGGCATCACGCAGGCGCAGACAAGCATGCTGGATTCTGTATCTTCAACAACGCTGCTGTGGCTGCGCTTTACGCTTTGCATAATGATAAGGCCAAGCGGGTGATGATCCTGGACTGGGACGCTCATGCTGCGAACGGAACCCAAGACATCTTCTACTCCGATCCGAACGTCCTTGTGGTCTCGATACATCAGGAGCCAAAGGGATTCTACCCGAACACAGGCTTTGCCAAACAGATGGGTAAAGGACCTGGTCTTGGATACAACGTGAACATCGAGATGCCTAAGGGCTCTGGTGATGATGAGTATCGAATGGTAATGTCCGAGATCGTGGAGCCTCTGATGATGAGCTTCAAGCCGGACCTCTACATCGGATGCTGCGGGTTCGATGCTTATTACCGGGACAGGCTCACCGCATTGAACCTGACCGCCAAGGGATACTACGACATGGCCACGTTCCTTGGGACCAGGGCCATCGGTAAGTTGGCTGTGTTGCTGGAAGGTGGTTACCACAACTACTGCGACAAATTGACCTACACATTTATCAACGGGTTGATCGGTCGTAGGTTGCCTTACATCGAGTCCGTCGATCCTCTGTTGCTTTCTGCTGTGGGCGAGGAAAAGGTCAGAAAAAGGCTACTGGACAACCTCAAGGAACTGCGCTTCGTCCTTGAGGATTACCACGACCTGTAGACTCCCCCTTTGTCGCAATAAAGCAGTTCTTTCCATAACACGTATATGGGACGAGGTTTACCTCGTCCCAGTACTATAGCTAGGATGATCGCATGCGCACGAAACATCTTATCTCATTCTTTACCGCCATGGCCTTACTCGTCATGAGCTTTGCAGCCATCTCTGTTACTGGCTCCGAGCCAGAACCAGAGCTGGTGATAGATCTGCCCGAGACCAGGGCGAACTCCTACCAGGAGGAGTGGGCCGGTGGAATGGCAGGAAATCCTTCGTATGTTCTGTTCGACATCGATTCTGACGGTGTCACAGAGATAATCACATACGAGCTCACAGGATTCCACTCGGTCTACAACTCCGGCTCCACATACTGGGATAACTGGGTCGAACGGAAGATAATGATCCGCGGACCGGACAACTCTACCGAATGGACAAGCTCCACGATCTACAGGGACTATGTTGGTCGTGTTTACAACGCGGTCAACGATGCTTGGAGCGTTACAAGCCACAACGAGGCATCATCTTCAGCTACATTAATGATAAACGACTACGACAACGATGGCTCCTGGGACATCCTGGCTTACATCCCATACGAAGAAGATACGAACTTCGAGGACCATGCGTTCCTGCACTTTATCAATGTCAAGAAGGGAACCGAGTGGTCCAGAGAGTTCACAGGAGCGATATCGTTCACTACAGCTGACATCGACTCTGACGGTTTCATCGAGATAGTGACCTACGAGCATAGAGGTTTCCAGGGATATCAGCAGAGCACAACGTTCTACACATACTGCCTGTTCGGTATCCGGGTCTATTCGCACAACAATGTGGTAGAGTGGTCGTCTGGAACTGTTTTCGAGGATTATGCGGGATACGAGTTCGATTCATGGAACCCAGAGACCGTGGCCGATTACAACGACAGGTCCACAAGCTGTGTCTTCAATGTCGGTGACTTCGACGCTGACGGGAACATCGAGGTCCTGGTCTACGAGTCATATCTGGACGTCATCGATCCCGATGCCATAGCGTTCTTCTATCTGTTCGATGGCAAGACACATGCTCATTGGTATAGGGAGTTCAAAGGCGGAGTCTCCTACATCATCGAGGACATTGACTCGGATGGTGTGAAAGAGTTCGTCGTCTATCAGTCCAGAGGCTATCAGGGATACCAGCAGAGCACGACGTACTACACGTACGTCAGGTTCGGTATCGTCGTTATGGGACCGGACAACTCAACCGAGTGGACTGCTGGGACCACCTTCGAGGATTATGCTGGATACGAGTTCGATTCGTGGAACCCTGAAGATGTTGCCGATCACAATGATGAGACGGCAGGGTGTTCCTTCTACACTGGGGACTTTGACAATGATGGGAACATCGAGGTCCTTGTCTACGATTCATATGTTGATGTGCTCGACCCTGATGCTATCGCGATCTTCTATCTGTTCGATGGTAAGACCCATGCGCACTGGGTCAGGGAGTTCAAGGGATCTGTTTCGCTGCACATCGAGGACATCGATTCTGACGGTGTAGAGGAGTTCGTCCTCTACCAGTCCAGAGGTTATGTGGGATATCAGCAGAGCACGACATACTACACCTACGTCACTTTCGGCGTCGTGGTCATGGGTCCCGACAACTCCACCGAGTGGCGGTCCGGGACCGTGTTCGAGGACTATGCTGGATACGAGTTCGACTCGTGGAACCCTGCAGATGTTGCGGACCACAACGATGAGTCAGCGGGCTGCACGTTCTATACTGGAGATTGGGATAACGATGGCAACATCGAGGTCCTGATGTACGACTCGTACGTGGATGTATTGGACCCTGACGCCATCGCTGTGTTCTATCTGTTCGATGGAGTGACAAAGAGTTTCTGGGTAAGGGAATTCAAGGGATCAGTAACCTTGCATATCGAGGACATCGACAGTGATGATGTGGACGAGTTCGTTGTCTACCAGTCCAGAGGCTACGTGGGTTACCAGCAGAGCACCACATACTACACCTACGTCACGTTCGGTGTTGTAGTAATAGGCCCTGACAATTCCACGGAGTGGCGGTCAGGATCCGTCTTCGAGGATTATGCAGGATACGAGTTCGACTCGTGGAACCCAGAAGATGTAGCTGATCACAATGATGAATCCGCAGGCTGCACGTTCTATACTGGAGATTGGGACAATGATGGTAACATCGAGGTCCTGATGCATGACTCTTACGTAGATGTCCTCGACCCTGACGCTATTGGTATCTTTTACCTGTTCGATGGGGTGACCAAGAACTTCTGGGTTAGGGAGTTCAAGGGTGGTGTCGACCTAAGGATCTACGACCTGGACTCCGATGGGCAGGACGAGTTCATCGTCTATCGCTCGAGCGGTTACTATCTGAACCAGGTCAGCACGACCTACTATACCTATGTCAGGTTGAGCGTGGAGATCATCAGTCCCGCGAATGCTACGGAATGGACCAGTACCACGAACTACCTGGATTATGCTGGGTACGAGTTCGATTCATGGAATCCTGAAGACGTCGCGGACCATAACGACGAGTCAGCAACAGCGACCCTGTGGACAGGAGACTTCGACAATGATGGGAACCGGGAGGTCCTTCTGCATGAGACGTATGCGAACATCCCCGGACCCAACGATGTGAGCTACTTCTTCATGTTCGAGGGATTGGACGAGAGTGCTCCGATACTTGGTGAACCCACGGTTGTCGTTAACGATACCTGGGCATTGATCACCTGGTCGACCAATGAGATATGCGACGCGCAGGTCAACTACGGTCTTGATGCTACATACGGAACTGTGGAGACCAACGATACCTGGACCACCGCGCATAGCGTGCTGCTGACCGGTCTGACGGATTGGACCGTTTACCACTACAAGATCATTTCGAATGACAAGGCGAGCAACGGACCGGTGAGCTCTGGTGACTACACCTTCATGACCACGGACCATACACCACCAGAGGTTACTGACCACATGCCATCAACCGATGTGGATGTGCCTGTGTCATCGTCGGTGTCCCTGACGTTCTCCGAGATCGTGAACTCCACGATGTTCGAGCACTCCTTCTCGATCACTCCGCATGTGAACGGTTCTATCGGATGGGACGAGCCAACCACGACGCTCACGTTCACCCCAGACCTGGCATTGCGTGCTAACACCACGTACAATGTTACACTGGCCTCTAATGTCACAGACAGGGCCGGGAACACGTTCTTGACACCCTACAGCTTCGAATTCTCCACAGAGAACATCCCGATACCGACCATCGAGGTGTTGACACCGGTGGGCTACGAGATGTGGCAGATCGGTAAGACCAAGCAGGTGACCTGGTTGGCTGCCGGTGGAACAGGGACGCTTACGGTGGACCTTGAGTATTCCATAGATGGAAAGGACGGGGTGTTTAGCTCTATAGCTTCTGATCTTACAAACTCTGGGACATACGATTGGGTCATACCCAACGACAAGTCCGACAGATGCTATATCCGGGCAACGGTCGTGGATACCAACAACCAGTGGGGAGCGGACATCAACGACGATCCGTTCGAGATCACTGATGTGGAGATCTCAGAGCTTTCCGTGGCATTGACCAACCCAGCTGGTGGTGAGATCTACCAGGCGGACGAGACCATATCCATCAACTGGAGCACCACTGGAGGGTATGGCAAGGTAGCTGTAGACCTCCTGCTTTCGACCAATGGGACAGAAGGCGAGTTCGAGACGATAGCTGCTACACTTGACGATACTGGTAGTACATCATGGAAGGTCCCCAAAGTCGCGTCGACGAACTGCTTCATCAAGGTCATGCTCAAAGATGGGGCCATGCAGTATGCTGTGGACCTCAACGACGAACCTTTCACGATCCAGAACGTGGTGACATCCTCAGAGGATATCGACCATCTCAAGCTGACACCGTCGGACCTCACCATCGCTGCTGGGGAGACACAGGTGTTCAACCTTGTGGCTGTGGACATCCACGGCGCACAGATGTCAGTTCCAGCACTTGAACAGACCTGGACTGTCACAGGTGAGATCGGCAACGTGGATGATACAGGGTTGTTCACGGCCACCACCATGGGCACAGGGACCGTGAAGGCCGAGGCCTTTGGAATGGAGGCCATAGCGAACGTCGAGGTCACAGCACCTCTTGTTCCAACGGTCACAATATCAGAACCTGTGGATGGAGGGACGGTCAAGGGCGAGGTGTCGATCAAGGGTATGTTCTACAATTCTGTGGACGTATCGATATCCATAGACAATGCTGCGTGGGAATCCCTGGAGATAAACGGTATCGCACCAGGCAACGCATCATGGAGCTACACATGGGACACGACCACTGTGGACGATGGGGACTATAAGATAAAGGCCAAGGCCACTGATGGGACGACTGAGTCTACGGTCCTCGAGATAACTGTCACAGTCGCTAACACGGTCACTGACGGTGGCAGCGGTGGCGATGGTGGGTCCACAGATGGAGGATCTGGTGGCGGAGGTTCGACCAATGGCACGGACGGAGGAAGTGGAACAGGTGGTAATGGCTCCGGCGGTGGTGGTTCTGGGGGTGGAGGAAGTGGTGGTGGCGGGAGCGGGAACTCCGACCTCATGACCTACGGCGCGTTCATCCCATGCACGGTGTGCCTCGTGTTCGTCATCTTCCTGCTGCTCGTCATCCTCATGGTGGTCGTCCTCATTAAATCCAGGAGCGGGAAGAGAAAACCTGCTCCAGCACCTGCACAACAGGAACAACCGCAGGCTGCGGCCAAGAGCAAGGAGGGAGAGGTCGCAGGTCCGACCGACACCTCAACCCCTGCAGAGACCGCCACACCAGAGGAGACCGCGACACCTGATCTCTACGCTACATCAGAGACAGAGTCCTCCTCTCCAGACATGTACCAGGCCTATGACTCCCCCAGCTCAAATGATGACTACCCACCACCAGAGGATGAGATCGAGGCAGGTTGGGATGCAGCTATGGAGGATTACCCACCACCAGTGGAAGAGGCGATCGAGCCAGAGGTGGAGTACATCCCACCGGGTTCCAGCCAACCACAACTATCGCAGAACAACGCACCCTCGAACGGGTACGGTAACGGACAGCCAAGGAAGGCTGCCCCGGTGGTCATCGAGCAGAACGAACTTGATAGTTGGGAATGAGGAGCGAACGTAACAGGCTCCGAAACTTACAGGAAAAAATTGATATTCACAGCGCAAGCGCTCTCAATTGTTCAGCTGTGGATATCAACGTCTCTTTTTCGTTTCGGAGCCTGTGGAGTTCGATACTCATTGTTCTCGATAGACCATCAGATGAAGGCTGGCGTGTACCTTTTCTTTAGCCTTATATCCATGATGTGATATACAGGTGCATGGACACCCCAACCATCGTCAAGATCATCGAGATACTCCGCGGTGAGTACCCAAAATACAAGATGCCTATAGTCACGGAGCTCACCCAGAAGCGCCGCGACCCATACCTCGTGCTCATCTCCTGTCTTCTATCTCTCAGGACCAAGGACGAGGTCACCCGCGGTGCACAGTACCGGCTCTTCGACGAAGCGGACACCCCTGAGGCCATGATCGAGATGGACGAGGAGCGGATCCAGGAGCTCATCTATCCCGTGGGATTCTACAAGAACAAGTCCAAGGTTGTCAAGGAGGTCTCGCAGGACGTTCTGGAACGGTTTGGGGGAAGGGTCCCTGACGATATCGACGAGCTTCTGTCCATGAAAGGCGTCGGGCGGAAGACCGCAAACCTTGTCATGACCTTGGGTCACGGCAAGCCTGGAATCTGCGTGGACACACACGTCCACAGGATCTCGAACAGGTTCGGTTATGTCAAGACAAAGACACCTGACGAGACCGAGTTCGCACTGCGCAAGAAGCTTCCTCAGGAGCACTGGATCGAGATCAACGACCTGCTTGTGACATGGGGCCAGAACGTGTGCAAGCCAATATCTCCGCTATGCTCGGAATGTCCTGTAGAGAACTACTGTGAGAAAAAAGGTGTCGGAAAGCACAGGTGAGATACCAAAAAGACTATGTATATGCATATACATATGTATATTGATACAATGGCTAGCCGCACCTTGATGATACGTGAAGATATCTATCTCGAACTGAAGCGCCAGAAACAGCCAGGAGAGAGTTTCAGCCAGCTGATAGAGCGTCTTCTGGACCATAAACCCAAGCCAACGGAGTTCTTCGGCATATGGGATGATCTGACACCAACAGAAGAGCGCGACATCATCGATGCAAGAAGTGAACTTCGCCAGATGTGGTCACTACGTGAGCGTTGAAAATATGTACTGTATTGATTCTGATTTCGCTATTGACTACATCAAGGGAAAGAAACCTACTGATGATGTCATGAAGCAACTCTACGCTGCAGGGGATGTGTTCATCACAACACCAAGTGTTTTCGAGCTTACGTACGTAACTAAGGGGTTCTCGGATAAGAGGGAAAGAGCCATCCTTGAGTTCCTGTCGTCACTAACGGTCCTCGATTTTGAGCTCGATGCAGCTTTAGATGCTAGCAGGATAGGTAGGGACCTTGCTCATAAAGGTGAGATGATACATCCGATGGACCTTTTCATCGGAGCCACAGTTCTACATTACAACCTCACACTAATGACTCGTAATATTCAACACTTTGAAAGGATCGAAGGTTTGAGAGTGGAAACCTGGTAAGATCACTCGAGCCCGTACTTCATCCACCGGCCCGCCTTCTCCCCCTTCACCCCATCCATCTTTTCGAGCTTCTTCTCAAGCTCATCCTTGTTTATCTTGACCTTGACGGCCTTATGGAGCTGGTTCAGGGTCAGAGGACCATCCTTCAAAGCAGCCTTGACAGCATCGAGGAGTTCGTCTGTCTTCTCCTCCTCCTTCTTCGGCTTCTCCTTTGGTTTCTCCTCTTTCTTCTCCTTGGGCTTCTCCTCCACCACTTTTAGCTCCTCCTCGTGCATCGCCACAAGCTCCTTGAGCTTCGCTTCGTAGGCGTTGAAGCGAGCCACATTGACCTGCTGGACGTCCTCGAAACTTGCTATCTGCTCCTCGCACGTCTTCAACTGGGTCATTAGATCGTCAGGGACATCGGACTTGGACTCCTCGAGCTTTGTCTCAAGCTCTGCTATCTGCTGGTCCTTGTCCATGAGCTCTCCTTTGATAGCAGAGTTCTCGGTCTGAATGGCCTCGATGGTATTGTTGAAGAAGTCCAACTGCTCCTGCATGGAGTCAAGCCGTTCCTTCATGTAGGAGTTCTCCTGCTCCAGTTCGGCAGTGAGCTTGTCGGGGATTGTGTAGAGGTCGGCCTTGAGACCGCTGACCTCCTTTTGGATGTTTGCTATCCTCACAGAGTGTCTCTGGGTGTTCTTCACAGAGTACTCCTGGGATTTGATATTGACCATGGCCTTGAAGTTCTTCGGAGTGTACTTGTAAGTGTATGCCACAAGTCTTGTTAGGAACTCCTCGTAGGTCTCCTGGACCTGCTTTGCAGAGATGAGCCTCTGCTCCACGACCTTGGCGATGTCTCGGGTGATTATCTTTCGCCCGTCGTAGTCGAACAGCTCTGAACCCGAGGTCTCCATCCTGATACCTTCAAGTATGTTGAAGATCACAGCCTCGATGTCCTTGGGACCGATGTTGGCCTTCATCTGTGCGACCACATCGTTGAGGATGGTCTGGTACACGTTCTCAAGGATATCTGGTGGGACCTTGGAGACATCGATGATCTCACCGATACCGATCTCTGCGAGAACGAGGTAGAACTTGTCATTGAGCTTCTTATGGGCAGCTTCGATGGAGAGCAGCCTGGTCTCCAGGTCGTCCTCGTCCACCTCCTTGACCTCTTCAGGCTCATCTGTCAGCTGCTGTCCCAGGGTGTCTATCCGGAGGGTCGCGTTGCCCAGGGAATCCTGCAGCATCTGGATCTGGTCCTCAAGGTCTGTTATCCTTATCGCCACATCGGATGGGATCTCGGCAGGAGCTTCTGGAACAGGTTCTGGAGCCTCCTCCACCACTGTTTCCTCCACCAGCTCTTCAGCGGGTGGTTCGTCCATTGGCTCGTCCAGCTCGGCCTCCATATCCTCGTTGTAGGCATCGGGGACATAGACATCCTGGACAGGAGGAGTATACTCTTGTTCGGGAGTTGGTTCAGGCTCTGGCTTTGGAGGGGCTTCCTTGGATGCCTTGAGCTCCTCGAGCAACTGCTCCTTGAGCATCCGGAGCTCGTCCCTTTCTGCCTCAAGCTGCTTCTGGGCCTCCTCGTGGATCTGGAACTGTGCTCGCAGCCGTTGCAGCTCGTCGGAAAGCCTGCCCTTCATCTCCAGTGCGTCATCCATCTGACGCTGGAGCATCTCCTTCTCCTTCTTCAGGGACTCGTCCTCTGCCGGAGCTGGCTCGGCGTCAGGTTCGGAGACCTCGAGCTGTGTCTGTTCAACTTCTTGCTCAGACTCGGGTTCTGGCTCTGGAGCGTTGGAAGGGGCCGACTTGCATACATTGAGATGTCGCTTCAGTCCTGACGCGGACTTGAAGGTCCTCTCGCAGTGGGGGCAGGTCGGGGCCTCCTTCTTCTTCCTTGGCATATGGAACCTCTCGTCTTATATGAACGACTTCAGCTTCCTTTCCACATCAGGCACCCAAGTCTTCGAGCACTGCTCTGCAACGATATCACCAGAAACGGCCGCGATGTGGTTTTTGATGACTATGTCCACAAAGATCATCCACGAGTGGCGGTCCATGTTGCCAAGGCGCACGCCCATCTCGTTGAACGTCATTGTGACTATCTCGTCCACAGAACCTCTGCCTACGACAGAGGCTATCTTGGACTTGATGTAGTTGAGGATCTCCTGGTTCTTCTTGTAGTCCTTAGTCTGGGTGAACCTCTCCTTGAACAACTGCCTACCCAGGTACTCGAGCTCATCCTTGACCTCCGGAGGGTATTCGGCCAAGCCTTCGTCCGTTAACGGTTTAAGCTCGAAGATGTGGTGTACGACCTGTGCTGTGAGGATGATGTCCTCCATCACGGTCTGGATCTCCTCTGTGGTCTTGGATTCTGCCACGACCGCTGTTAGGAAAGCGCTCTTTCCCACACCGGAGAGGAAAACCACCCCATCTTCATACTGCTGGGTGGATGTCTTCAGATTCTGCCTACGCAGCTGTGAGCACAGGTCTGTGAGGTTTCCCTGAACAAGGTTGAGGAGGTGATACTCCCTGACCGACAGGAACTCTGGGACATAGGAGGAGAACAACCTACCGTCGGTCCCCATGAACAGGATGACGCTCACTCCGGAGCGCTCTGCTAACCGCTCAAGCTCCATTGCCAGTAGGTGCTTGAGCAGCCCCACGTCCTTTGCATCGAGGGTCTTCTTCATAGCCCTCACCCGAATATCAGTCCTCTTTCAGTCCAAGGCTGTCGAACAGGATCTGCAGGGATTCCTCGGGAGAGTAGGAATATGTCCAGTTCTCCTGCATGTACTTCAGACGAGCGATGACGTCCTCGGACGCCTTGAGGTTCTCTGCGGTCTTGAGAGCGTCCTCGAATATGGAGTCGAACTCCTTCTGTGTCGCATCGTCCTTGTCCTCTGCTGTGGTCCTTACGATGACACCAGCGCCTCTTGCGAAGATGTATGGGTATACTTCCTCGCCGTGTGCGCTTCCTCTCATCTTGATGATCTGTAGCGTCCTGTTGAACGCGCCACCTATCGGATGGTAGTCCAGATGGACGGCCCCATCGGATAGATAGATAGGAAGTAGGACGTCCTCGCCGATGGTCTCACCGGGCTTGGAGTGTTCCTCTACTGTTGAGAGGACCACACCGAGCTTCTTCAGCGTCCCGAACAGGGATGCGATGAGCTCTCTCTGCTCCTGCTTGTCCTCAACGGCCCAGATGACGGGGGTCATCGGGTCGATGCACACACGGGTCTTCACAGCGTAATCGGCTCGGGCCTTGACCAACTGGGGCAGCTGCTCCGTGATCATCTTTTTGAAGTTCTTGCCCTTGAGATGGATGAAGAACAGCTCCTTTTCAAAGTGTTTCTCCATATCCCAGCCGAGAAGCTTTGCTTCCCGCATTATCTGTTCTGGCTCCTCTTCCATGGATATGTACAGGCCCTGTTCGCCGGTGTAGATACCATGCATTATGAACTGCATGGCAAAGGTCGACTTACCAGTACCTGAAGCACCCACGACAACGACGGAGGTGTTATCTCTAAAACCTCCATCCAGTATCCTATCCAAACCGAAAATGCCGCTTTTGATGCGTTCTTCTGTCATGTTACTCCTCCGGATTATTGAGTGATCTTGTGTTTACTCCTCTTCGTCATCCATCCCCTTGCTGAACTCGTTCATGAGCTCTGCGAAGCCCTTCTTGTCCGCAGCCTTCTCCTTCGCTTCGAGAAGTGTTGCGTCATCCTGCTTCCAAGGCAGCTCTTCGTCCTCTGTTATCTCCACCATTGCCTCTGCAAAGGACTTGGTGGCGGCTATAGCCGAGGAGAGCTTCTCCATGGACCTCCATGGTGGGTCGAAGTCCTCCATGTCCTCCTGGGGAGGATGTGACTTGATGAAATGGCTGTAGGCGGAACCTGCGTCCGTTAAGGTCAGGTCCTCCTTGATTATCTGGTAGTAGCGCAGGACCTCGAACTTGAAGTTGAGATCCTCGCTCTCCATGCCTGTTGCGGATGCGGCCTTCTCGACCTTTACCGCGCCCTCGTCCGCCGAGGTCAGGATCTTGACATCGTTCTCGTCCAGGACCTTTTGGTAGACGGATAGTGGTTCGAGCTCCACCACAAAATCGCATGAGTCGGAGCCCATGTTCTTGCAGGCTATCTCCTTGACGTTGCACTTGAGGCCCATGTCCTCTGTGAAGAACCTGGCCAGTGCTTCGACCGATGGGGTGCAGACAGCCTTGTCCGTAACACCCGGGAACAGGAGATAGATGTCTGAATCCTCAGTGCTGAAGATATATCTGAACGCGGACATCTCCTTGAGGTTGATGGAGCCCAGGCCCATCTCGTACATCAGGTCCTCCATGTACTGGAGGAGCGGTGATGAGGATAACTGACTGGCATCCATCCCTCTCAGGAACTTCCTGGTCTCCACGTTAGGGACCTTGGAGCGCTCGATGCCGATGTCTATCTTCTGCTCTATCTCTGTGAGCTTGCCGAAGGCGTTCATCACAGATGCGAAACTGTCGCTCATGAAACACCCCCTATGCATGGCTGATACTGAAGGTCAAGAGCTGCACCAGCTCCCTGCTGGTAGATGGTCAGGAGCAGGAAGTCGCGCAGAGCGATTATCTGCTCGAAGTCCTCTGACCTTATGGAAAGTGAGTAGTTACCAAAGCAAAGCTCCACTATCTTTGCTGTACCGATATGATATATCTTGGAGATGTTGAGAATGGGCAGTTTCAGCCAGACCTTGTTCCTGCCCAGGTATATGTGGTCTCCTTCGATGTATATCTCACCGTGCATCTCCGGCTCGACCACTGTCTCTTCACAATCAGAGACCGATCGCTGCCAGTACATATCGAAATGCACGTCGGGCTTGTGTAGCACCACTGTCTGGCTCGTTTCTCTCCCTCCGTATTTTGGATCACTTGTTCATGATGGTCGTGTGCTCGATGAGCAGGTTGATCAGGTCCTTCTCATCTATCTGCAGGAAGTACTCCAGCTTCTTGTCCTCCTTGATCTCCAAGTACAAGAGGGCGGATAGCTGCCGGAGCATCTCCTCGCGGGTGAGCACTGGTGTCTTGGCCGTGGCAGGCTGTGGCACCGTGTATGTGTTGTACTCCTTGACCGACGCCTTGGTGGAGTCAAGGTGATGGTCAAGGTGTGTTCGGAACGCTTTCAGGACGGCCATGGACGCCGATATGACTATTGCCCTGGCAGTATGGTCGTCTGCAGACTCGAAGTCTATCTTCAGCCTATGGTCTGCCTGGAGGACCTCTGTGTACTTCGTCCTGACACCCTCTGGTGCTGGTGTGATAGCGTCCACCGTGAGGATACTGTCGAACGATACCTGTGTCCGCTCCGCCTGGGGATTGACGAACCACAGGTTCTGTGTAGTGAGGTAAAGGAGGCCGATATCCCATTCGGTCTCACCTTCGGCTATCTCTATGCTCGTGCCTAAGGTGTACTCGATCTGGAGCTTTGTGATAAGTGCCTCTTCCCCAGTCCCGTCCATTCATGTGCCTCCAGTATTGCCAGGAAAACGTTCCCTATGGGTGTTATCATAATGAGAAATTGGTATTAGTATTTTCGCACACGCGCGCGTTCTGGAATGTTATGAGCATATGGTGTATGGTATGGGTTGGAAACATGCCTTCGGCTCAAGCGTAGATAAGAAAAAAGACAGACCGGTCCTTAGACCGGTCTACTTGCCCTGGAAGTTCGCCTCACGCTTTTCCAGGAACGCCGAGGTACCTTCTTTGGTATCCTCGAGGGCAAAGAGCCCACCAAAGAGCTTGGCCTCGAGATCATTTCCCCCGCTGAGCGGGAGGTCCAGACCCTCGTTGATGGCCTGCTTGGACTTGGACACAGCTATCGGTGCCTTGGAGCAGATCTTCTTGGCCATGGCCACGGTCTTCTCCATGAGCTCTTCTGGCTCGAACACCTGGTCCACAAGACCGATCCTGTGGGCTTCCTCCGCACGGACCATGTCCGCAGAGAAGATGAGCTCCTTGGCCTTTCCGCGTCCTACTAGGCGGGAGAGCCTCTGGGTTCCGCCAAAGCCTGGCATGAGTCCGAGGTTGACCTCGGGCTGTCCGAGCTTGGCCTTTACAGACGCATACCTGATGTCGCAGGCCATGGAGATCTCACAGCCCCCGCCCAGGGCGAAGCCGTTGATAGCTGCGATCACTGGGCACCTGAGCTGTTCTATCTTGTCGAACAGTGCCTGGCCCTTCTTTGCAAAGGCTTCTGCGCCTGCGGGGTCGAGGCTGGACATCTCTGCGATGTCTGCTCCAGCGACGAACGCCTTTCCAGCACCTGTTAGGATAACGCACCAGATCTCGTTGTTCCCCTGGACCTCGTCCATCCTTGCTGTGAGCTCTTCAAGGACCTTGGAGTTCAATGCGTTCATGGCCTCTGGCCTGTTGATGGTGATAATAGCGACCTTGTCGTCGCGTTCCATCGTGGTAACCTCGTAATCCATGTGGACCACTCCTTACTTGCTGTAGTCGTAGAAACCACGGCCGGACTTCCTGCCGAGGTATCCTGCGGAGACCATCTTCTTGAGCAGCGGGCATGGCCTGTACTTTGGATCACCAAAACCCTCGTAGAGGACAGTGAGGATGTGCAGGCTCGTGTCCAGACCGATGAGGTCTGCCAGTGCTAGTGGGCCAAGTGGATGGTTCATTCCGAGCTTCATGACACCATCGATGTCCTCTGGCTCGCCGACGCCTTCCATAACGCAGTATATGGCCTCGTTGATCATTGGGAACAGGACCCTGTTGGCGACGAAGCCTGGGTAGTCGTTGACGAAGATGGGGGTCTTTCCCATCTTCTCGGACAGTTCCTTGATAGCCTCGGAGGTCTCCTCATTGGTCTGCATACCGTTGATGCACTCGATGAGCTTCATTATCGGTACAGGGTTCATGAAGTGCATACCGATGAACTTCTCTGGCCTGGATGTCGCTGCAGCCATTCCGGTGATCGGAATGGTGGAGGTGTTGGATGCGAAGATGCAGTCCTCCTTGCAGATACCATCGAGCTCCTTGAAGACCTTCTTCTTGATCTCCTCGTTCTCGACGATGGCCTCGATGACGATGTCACAGTCTGCCAGCTCGTTCATGTCCGTGGTTCCCTTGATAAGGCCAAGGACCTCGTTCTTCTTCTCCTCGGTGATCTTTTCCTTTGCCACGCTCTTGTCGAGGAACTTGGTGACCGAAGCCATACCCTTATCGACAAATCCCTGCTCGATGTCGCGCATGACGACCTCATAACCGGCCTGGGCGGCGACGATGGCGATGCCATGTCCCATGATGCCCGCGCCGAGCACGCCTACCTTCTGTATCTTCATATTACTCCCTCTCGAGGATCATTGTTGTCGCGTTGCCACCGCCGAGGCAGATGGTGCCGAGGCCGCGCTTTGCGTTGTTCTGGAGCATGGTGTAGAGAAGTGTGACCATGATCCTGTTGCCGGAGCAGCCGATGGGGTGACCCAAAGCGACCGCACCGCCCTTGACGTTGAACTTGGAGTCTGGAATATCGAATTCCCTCTGGACAGCACAGGATGCAGAGGCGAAGGCCTCGTTGTGCTCGACGTAGTCGATGTCGTCCATTGTGTAGCCGGTGAGGTCGAAGATCTTCTTGATGCCAGGAACAGGCGTGAACATGACCTTCTCTGGGACCATACCGACAGTGCAGAACTCCTTGATGGTGGCCATCGGCTTGATGCCGAGCTCGTCGGCCTTGGACCTGGACATCAGGACCATGGCAGACCCACCGTCAGAGATCTGGGATGCGTTGGCTGCTGTGACAACTCCACCCTTCTTGAACACTGCTGGAAGCCTTCCCATCTTCTCCAGGGTGGTATCGGCCCTGACACCTTCATCGTGGTCGAACACGATAGGATCGCCCTTGCGCTGTGGGATCTCTATTGGAGTTATCTCGTCGTTGAACAGACCATCGGCCTGCGCCTTGGATGCCAGCTGGTGGGACCTGTAGGCGAACGCGTCGATATCCTCACGGGAAAGCTCGTAACCCTCTGCCACAAGCTCGCCGGTGTTGCCCATGTGGAAATCGTTGTAGACGTCCCAGAGGCCGTCTTTGACCATGAGGTCCTCGACCGTGCTGTTGTTGAGCCTCATTCCACCACGGGCCTTGGGGAGGCTGTATGGTGCCAGGTTCATGTTCTCCATGCCGCCTGCCACGATGATGCCTTCCTTTCCGGCCATTATCTCACATGCTGCTATCATCATCGACTTCATTCCAGAGCCACAGACCTTGTTGACGGTCAGTGCGCCGGCTTCCACAGGGATGCCTGCTTTGATGGATGCCTGCCTGGCAGGGTTCTGTCCCTGGCCTGCTCCGAGAACGTTGCCCATGATGACCTCGTCGACCTGGGCAGGCTCGATGCCAGCCCTTGCGACGGCTTCTTTAACGGCGACGGCGCCGATGTCTCCGGCCTTCATGCGCTGAAGGGTCCCTTCGAACCTGCCCATGGCCGTCCTTGCCGCACTCACGATAACTACTTCTTCCATTTGTAACACACCTGGAGAGGTGTAAGAGAACGGACGTTGGAAAAGGCAGGAGAACTGTTTCCCCCAGACCTGCTTTACCTCGGTCCGTCCTTCGTCTCCGGACCGGTGAATACCAGGTGTGTTAATAAGGGTTACTAAGATGTGGATGAACGAAGCAAGCTTCGAAACTATCTGATAAGAACCGATGGTCAGACCGATCGACCAATCTTCAGAACAGGTCTGGACAGCGGCCATTCTTCCTCGTTTCGGAGCTTGTGTAGAGAGTCTGCATCTTCAGCGCGAGGCCGATGAAGGAGGAGGGATGGTACCTAATCGTCCTCGTCCCAGTCGTCGAACATGTCCTCTGGGTCATCCTCAAGGATGTCGTCGTCGTCATCGAAGAAGTCGTCGTCGTCATCATCTTCGAAGAAATCCTCTTCCTCCTCGAAGAGGTCGTCATCATCGAAATCGTCGTCATCGTCAAGGTCATCTTCTGAGTCGTCATCCATCTCCCAGGTGGTCTCGGGCTGAGGAGGGACATACTCATCCTGGGCGTAGAGGTCTGGAGGTTCGTCGGGTTCAGGGGATGAGTCCCAGTCCACTGGTGCCTGGGGTTTGTCCTCTTCCGGTTCCTCTTCTTCATCTTCCTCGTCCTCCTTGAAGGCTGCTTTCATGCGGACCACGAGGAAGATGACGGCTATGATCATCAGGATGAGGATGAGGATGAGGATGGCTGCGATGCCGCAGAGGACGAATGCGAGGATGGGGGGGCCGCCGGAGCCGTCGTCGCCGCCGTCATCGCTCGGTCTCTTTTCAGGTGTTTCAGAGAACTCATAGACGTTGTTTGTCTCGTCGGATTCGATTACCACATCTTTCGAGTCTACCATTATCTTGTAGTTATGCTCTCCACTTGTTATTGTCCAACCTAAGTTGACCTCGGAAGTGGTAAGCTCTGCAAAGGAAACAACCTCTTCATCCACCACTACATCATCAACGAACAAGGCAACCGTGACATTGACAACAAGTAAGATCTCGGAGGTCACATTAAAGGAGATCCTGTATAATGCCTCATCACCAACATACGCTTTCATCGTCGGCATGGCCACTCTATCGATACCAAGGTCTGGAAGCACTACAACATGAAGCAGTTCGGTCGCTTCATTATTGGATTCATTCCTCTCCTCCAGGATATTGTTTGGATCAATGATAGCTGTGATATTGTGGTCTCCGGGACTTGTTGTCCAGTTGGTCGTGACAAGGTCACTGAGTTCATTGCGTAGGTCCAGATCGAACGAAGAGATCACATCGCCATCAACCAAGATGTCTATGGGAACCTGGACCATGATCAATTCATAGGACTGAACGTGAACCGTTATCGTTGCTTCATCACCAGCTTGGAACGGGCCATTTGTGATCTCGATGAGGCTTACCCAGATGTCGGGTAGAAGGTTAACAAGAACAACGGCCGTCCCAATGTTATTGCTTTCGTCCGACTCGTTCAACAGATCATCAGGATCAACGATCACAGTGAGATTGAATACCCCAACAGATGAAGGCGTCCAATTGAAGGTGAACGGTCCTGACATCAGATCTTGATAGGCAATGGAAATTGAATCGATGACTAAGGCCTCAACGAGGATCTGTACCGGAACTACACCTGTGATGTTCAGGTCACATTCCCATCCAAGTGTGACATTGATGAGGACCTCTTCACCCAGGATCACATCACTGGCTGTGACGTTCTCCACCCACACATCCGGCCGATCGTACGTCGTAAGCGATATCATCATCTCATTGTTCGTCTCGTTCCTCTCCAAGAGGGCATCATCCGGGTCCACATTGAGGGTGATGTTCGAAGAGCCCAGGTCTGGGTAGATCGTGAACTCGAGCTCTGTTTCGTTCACGGTGTCGAAGACGAATGTCTTCGTCGACGCTTTCTCACCCTCCACGAACAGGTCGAACCAGACAGTCTCGACCATCGGCGAGGTGGAGTTCAGACCCACGGTCGCCGTGACCGTAACTAGCTCTGTCCAGATGATGACGTCTGGCTCGTATTCCAGAGACTCGATGTACAGGTCGGGATGGTCGTGGATGAAGAAGTTGAAAGTCTTGGTGTTGTTGTCCTCGTATGATTCTGAAACGTTGTTGGTGGTGTCAACAACGACCTCGAGAGAATGGTGGCCAGGGCTTCCGGTCCATGTGGTCGAGAGGTTCAGGGGGTAAGTATCATCGGTGTCGACCTGCTGGGTGGAGATGTTGATGCCGTCCAGAATGAACGTTACCTCATAATCGATGAGGACGGACCATCCCCCCAGCTTGTCGAGGGTCACATTGAACTGGACCGTCTCACCGATCTTGAGGTTGCCAAAGATGCCTAGATGGTCGATCTCCAGGTCTCGGCTGGAGATGTTGATGGAGAAGTCCCGCACATCGGTAAGCTCTGTGGAGTCTGTGACCCTCACGCTGAACTCGAACAGACCATTGGCCTGGGGGAGCCCGGTGATGGTCCCATCGGTGTTCAGGGTCAGGCCAGGTGGGAAGGTTCCAGAATCGACCGTGTAGGTGTAAGCCTGCTTTCCCCCCCACGCCTCTATCGTCGAGGTGTAGGGTTTGTTCACGATACCATCTTCCAGGACCTCTTCAGTTGCTATACCAATATACATGGTCTCCTCGGTTAGCTTGATGACATCGAAGAAGAACCACTCGCTTCCCCCGGTCGGTCCACGCATGCTCAAAGTTGCGAACTTGGCATTGGCGGGGGAAGTGGCCACGATGTCACGAGGTTCCCAATCATCGGTGACCCCGCTCAAGGTCCCTGAAGATGTGCTGATGAAGGTCTGTGTGGCATCATACCAGTCAATGAGGAGCTGGGGGTCCTCGGTTCCAGTGGTCTCCCTGGCAACGTAGCACGAAAGATTGTAGTCAGTGTTCGGTCTGATAGCTATCGGTTCGGAGATGTAGTAGTCCCAGCCAGTGACATTGACACCAGATCGGTAGAAACCTCCCAGTGGGCTTCCGGACGAGGTCTCGAGGTAGTATGGGGTGCCGATCTTCATCCACCCATCCGGCTCGTCGTTGTCGTCGATGTCGTCTTCGAGGTCCGAGAAGTAGTGAAGCTTGTTCCGGGTCTTCCACATGTGGTCTGCGAAGGTGTCGAAGTAAGTGGTGTCGGTCTTTCCCCAGTTGGTGTCTGCAGCCCCCAAGGACTTGTTGTTAGCAGCCAGGACCTCTGACCATAACTGGATGTTCCTCGATGATCCCCATGGAGAGCCTAGAATGTCGAACCCTTCTTCTGCAAAGTGGTTGCCCACACGGACCATCTCTGATAGCTGATCCGCACCATAGTACCAGACATCGATCAGGACCGAGGTATTGATCATTTTGTCCGTTATGGCAAGGTCCATCCGGCCCCATCCACCTCCGTAGTCAACCTGGTACCATGCCCTGTTCCCATTGTGATATTTCGACAGCATGTCGTCCCAGGAGAACATCTTGCAGTTCGGGTCCAGTTCATGCATCTTTCCCTCGAACCGGTTAAAGAAGCAAGCCTCCTCTTCGGCAGGTGATGCGAACGTAGCTTTGGAGCGTGAATCCCGATAAGCACCCCTTACCTCGCTCCAGGGAGCATTGATCCAGATCGGTTTGAAGTTGTTGATGACTATCTCTAGCTGGGGGAAGATGTAATCATGCCAGTAAGCCTCGTTTGCCACGCACATCGGCTGTGACCAGGCGTCGGAGCGCTTTGCGTAGAACATGGCATCGTAGCTGATGAGGACCTGCTGGCCAGAACCGATGCTGCCAGTTGGGGTGCGGTTCACCAGGAATGGGACCTCTGTTGAGGAAAGCGTGCCCTGGTAGGTTCCGTTCTTGATAGTGTAATCAACACCTTCTACGTAGGTCGTCGTACCTGTGATGTCAGTGACTACGATGTCCGTGTCAGAGCATCTCATAACGTTCACCATCCCACCATCAAGTCGGAACATTCGGACATCATCTATCCAGTAGGTTCCATTTCCCCCACCCTGGATCCTTGTGTAGAACGTGACCTTGTCCACATCGGAAGCTGTCTTGATCACACAACCGATCCTCTTCCAGTCCGAGTCCTCCTCCAGCCTGTCAGAGATGAGCGGGCGAGTAAATCCTGTAGTGTTGGTCGAGTACCATGTGAACTGAGGAGTTGTGCCGGACAGACCTGTTCCCTTGACCCATGCTTCCACCAAGTAATGTGTGTCTGGGTCGGGGGTGTTCAGATAGTGTCGAAGGGATGCAGAACTGCTCTCGGAGGTCGGAACAGGGATGTCCAGACGCATCGAATGGGTTCCAGAATAGGCGACCGTATCGTCCAGGGTCCAGTTGGCCCCGGTACGGTTGGTCACAGACCATCCATCAGGTTTATCATTCATGTCAATGTCAAGCTCGAAGTCCCCATTGGTGCAGATATCGACCATGGGGGTATCTGCCACCGCAGTATCTGTGGCGTTGAAAGTGAACGGTTCTGGCTCCACATACCAACCCTGCTGCATCTCCTTGGTCGTGTATGCACCGTGGGTGGAACTGGACTGGATCCTCGGGATAGGCTCGATGTGCCTTTTGCGGCAGTAGTCAAAGATCTCATGGAAAGTTGCGTTCCATTCGGATTCGTCCCTGAGGAAGATCCCGTAGTTCATGACGAAGATGACGTTGATCTTGTTATTGGCCATCCTGTCGACGAAATCCTTGAGGTCCTGGTCGAAGTCGTAGACACCGCCGGTTTTCTTCATCTTGAACTGCTGCTCGTAGATGGCCCTGTACCTCTGTTCTGGGTAGTCCACTATGCGGACGCCAGGTACTGTGGGGCTTCCCTCGATTAGCTGAAGGAGCGTGGTGATGCCATAGAACGTTCCGTTCGGTGTGTTCGCTGCGATGATGATCTCTTCAGTGTCATCGAAGACGAGCAGGATGTATCCTTCTTCCCCCAGGTTGTTCGGTATCCGGATGTTACGCTGGAGTAGAAGGTCACGCATGAAATCGTGGTTCGCGGGATCACCGATGACGATACGGTTCTCCGTGATCGTGGACGTATCCCCATCCTCGATGGTCAAGGTCAGCGGGGTCTGCGCGTTGTTCTCATCGTTGAACCAGTCCGCTGCGAAACTGTGGTCAGGGTCCATTCCGACCAGTATGGTCCATGAGCTATCGACCGTGACGTCGAAACCAAGCTCCTCCAAATGCTGCGGCATAGGCAGGAGCGTTTCTGCAAGACCTGACCTCGATGCAGGAGGGTTCCATTGCTCCGGGCCCTGCTCTGGATAGAAGACTGGCCCCTCTCCGGCCTGGTCCTCGCAAGCGATGACGCAGGCTCCGGATAGAAGGAGTACCATCACGAAAATGGAAATTATGGCAGGTCGGAACATGCGAATGAATGTCGTTTGTGCTTTAACTACTTACCCGCACAAACTCTAGGTTGAGGTATATTGCACAAAAGAAGGATGATGGCTGCTATCAACAGAACCATTCAGAGTCGCGGACCTCCAATCCGTCCTTTTGCAGCAGCTCTCTTCGGATCTGTTCCACCCCTTCCTTTGAAAAGGTCCCTGTGATATAACTTGCTCTAAGAACCTCGAGCAGGTTCCATGTAATGATACCAACCTTTCTTGCGTGCCTGGTTGCAGACCTATCGTTGGTCAGCATTGGGATATCATACTCCAGAGCAATAAGGATGCATTCGAACTCACCCGGACCAAGTTCTTTTCGAGAATTCATGAGTTCAGGGCCAATGAGCATCTCCTTTTGAGTTGAGAAGAGAGTTGTGTTCGAAAATATCACATCAGGGAAAGCTGAACCATTTTCCTTAGCTCGCATGAGTTCTCTATCGACTGCTTCAGGCCGTAGCAGCTCAACGTTCGGTAGAACCTTGAAAAGGATATCGAAACGATCCATCTTTCCTATACTTGACAATATATCAGTGTCACAGACGACCTTCAACCCCGTGCCTCCAAAATCTCGGCAACGTTCTTATCGGTGTCTGGATCAGGTGATAGTGTCCTTGCCACACCTCGATCATGGAGGATATCCTTGAACTCTTCAAGGGATACGCAGGCGATCTCAGCAGCCCGGCCCAGAGAGACCTCTTCTCGCTTGTACATCTCCACTGCCGCGGCGGTACGGAGGTGTGGTCTAGATTCGAGGAAGATCCTGAAGGCGTCTTTGATGACATCGGACTTCGAGGAGTAGTAGCCAGACTGGACCAGGGATTCTATCTCCATCTCCATGATCTGCGGAATGCTGAAGGCGCTAACCATAATATCAGAATATAAATAGTTTATAATATTTATAAACATTTCTAGTGAACCCCATAAAGAACGTTGTGGAGAATGCTAGAGCGGGGATGTATAAAAGGTTGAATGAGAGGGGTGTGTGAAAGTGGAACTCATCGAGTGAAAAGCAAAAGAAGAATTCGACCCCACCCTATCGAGCGGGGTCTTCGAGCAGCACAGAATTAGTGCTTGCCGTGGGTCTCGTCGATGTGAGCCACGTAGGCGTTCGCATCGAGGAGGTTGTCCAGCTCACCGGCATCTGTGAACTTGATCTTTGCGACCCAGCCCTCACCGAACGGGTCCTCGTTGATCTTTTCCGGGTTGTCCATCAAGGCCTCGTTTATCTCAACGACCTCGCCGGAAACTGGAGCATAGAAATCGGCGGCTGTCTTGACAGACTCCACAACGGCGCATGGCTCGTTCTGGGTCGTCTCAGCACCGACCTCTGGGAGCTCCACGAAGACGATGTCCGTCAGCTCGTTCTGGGCATAGTCTGTGAAACCGATGATACCGACGTCACCTTCGACGCGGATCCATTCGCTGGTCTTGGTATACTTGAGGTTCTCATCTACCTTTGTTCCCACTACTTCCAACATTTTTCCAACTCCTGTTTGAAACTTGACCTATGGTTTTGCGACCACAGCCTTTACTGGCTTGCCGCGGATCTCTATCTCCAACTCTGTTCCTATCTCTGAAAGCTCGATAGGCACATATCCCAGCCCCCAGCCTTTTTTGGTCGTTGGGACCATGGTGCCAGAGGTTATTACCCCCACCTTCTTTCCATCCTTGAGTATCGGGTAACCCTCTCTCGGGATACCGCGTTCGATCGTCGTTATCCCTACGAACATGTCCGTAAGGCCCTCTTCCTGCTGCTTCTCCAAGGCCTTCTTGCCGATGAAGTCGTGGTCCATCTTCAGTGCGAAACCGCCACTTCCGCCGGTCTCCAGTGTGGTCCTTGGTCCAGAGTCAGGTCCACCGAAGTCCTGACCGGAAAGGAGGAAGCCCTTCTCCATGCGGAGGGTGTCCCTTGCTCCAAGTCCGATGGCCTTGATGTTGTACTCCTGGCCAGCCTCCCAGAGCGCATCCCAGATGCTTGCTGCATAGGACTCTGGGAGCATGAGCTCGAAGCCATCCTCGCCAGTGTATCCGGAGTGCCAGACCAGTGTCGGCTCGTCCATGCCGTTGAGCTTGAGCCACCTGCACTGGAAGAAGTCCCAGTCAGATGTGTCGTCATCTGTGATCTTTTTGAGGACCTTCTTCGCCTTTGGACCCTGAAGCGCTATGATACCGGTCTTGTCAGAAACGTTCTCGAGCTCCACACCTTCTGGGGCATGGTCCTTGTACCACTCGAAGACAGGACCTATCATGGTTGCGTTAGGAACGAGATAGAACTCTTCCTCGCCAACCCTTGCGCAGATGGTATCATCGATGATGGACCCGTCAGGTCTTAGTATATGGCAGTACTTCAACTGGTTCACATCGATCTTGTAGATGCTGTTTGTAAGAACACTGTTGAGGAACTCCTTTGCGTTCGGGCCCTTGATAATGACGTTACCCATGTGGGATACGTCGAAGATCCCAACGCTCTCTCTGACTGCCCTGTGTTCATCAGGGATGCCAGTGAACTGCATTGAGAGGTACCATCCATGGAAATCGATGACCTTGCCACCGAGCTCCACGTGCTTGTCGTAAAATGGGGTCTTGATAGGCATGTAATACCACCTTTATTGTAAAGCGAGGGGGTATAATGGTCCGGATATTTATGGGTTGTTGAGAGGGGGATGGAGCCAGTGTGGAAGAAGAAGATAAAACTCCAGTCATTTTCCTTCGTCAATGGAACGAGACGTTTCCTTCGTCATGGATCTCGTATCATAAACCTCTCGATCCAGCTGCGCTAATCCGTTGTTGATATTCAAAGCGCGCGGACTTGGATGATAGGCTGTATTACACACCGACCTAAACATCCAGGTCAGAAAATGCTGGACCCATCTGCGGCTTATCGTCGTTGGCCTTAGCGCCGCGGGGGCCTCGAAGAAAGTGTTTCTAGTTGCTTTCTTCCTTTCTTCGAGATGGTGTACAAGTGTTCCACCCTTTATATATACACACTCTATACTACTTACTACTAGGAGGCTGAAATAATGGCCGAAAAAAAGATCATTGCAACCATCGCGATACTCGCCTGCGCACTACTCCTGGCCGCAGGTGCAATAACCATCATCGTGGCGATATCGCTCGCCAACGACGACGGCAACGACCCGTCTGGCGGCGGACCCTCCATCGTCACCAACGAGAAGCTGTCGACAGAGGCATACTCTGCCTGGATGGACTACAAGGACGAGAGCATTCCTGAACCCAACACCGACCTGATGTATGAGGAGAACCTCACAACAGACCTCGAGCTCGTACCAGAGCTTGTTGGTCAGGAAGAGTTCGTTACCTCGAAGGAAGAAGGCACGGGTGGTGGGAACGGATCCTACGGCGGCGACTCTGACGGTGCTGGCGGAGGAGCTGGAGCTGCAGAGGATTCCAACAGCGACAAGGATTCCGGCGGCGAAGAGCGCGAAGTGGAAGAGGCGGATATCGTGAAGGTCGTCGACGACCGCATGTTCATCCTCAACCCATACCGCGGACTTATTATCACAGACATATCCACACCGGATGAGTCCGAGATCATCTCTCGTGTTGGTGTGAACGGATACCCGGTCGAGATGTATGTCGTGGACTACCTTGTGTTCGTCATCCTGAACACCAACTATCGATACTGGTACTACTACGACATGTATGCCGAGGACGGTGACGATGCAGAGTTCACCATCGGTTCCCAGCTCGTTGTCATAAACGTCTACGACGAGGAGAACCCATACATCGCAAAGAAGTTCGACCTTAACGGATTCTCATCTGATTCTAGGCGTGTCGGTGATGTCATCTACTGCGTTACTAACACGTACAACTGGTACTACTATCGTGCATACATGGAATCCAATGATGCAACGTACATCGTGTCAGTGGACCTCGAGGACCCCACCCAGGTGGGCATCAAGGACAAGGTCACATTCGACGGTGCGTCCAACGAGATCCATGTGACACCTGACACCATCTACGTGGGTTCCTCCGAGTATGATTATACTTGGTGGGAGAACCAGTGGGAAGAGGAGGAAGAGGTATGGTTCGATGGTGGTGATGGTAACGGTACAGATATCGAAGAACCCAAGGCTGCAACAGGATCATCGGGTGGTTCCTCGAGCTCCGAAGAAGAGGAAGAGGATGAGGACGACCTGGACGAATACGATACTGATGATACTTACTACTACATGACAGAGGTGACCTACGTGGACATCTCCGACCCTGATGGTGACATCGAGGTCAAGGACAAGATCACCATGCCTGGCCACCTGACGGACAGGTACCAGATGGACTACTACGACGAGACCTTCAGGATAGTCACCCACTTCTACGAGGGGCTTGGCTCCTCACAGCTCTGGATCTGGGATGTTAAGGATTCCGACGACATCGAGATCAAGGGCAGGCTTATGATAGATGACGCCGGAAGCCTCATGGCCACCAGGTTTGCGGGCGAGCGTGGATATACTATCCACCTTCCAAGGGCCATAGATCCCCTTGATGTCCTGGACCTTTCGGACCCATCAGACCCCAAGCTTTGCGATGTGTTCGAGATGCCTGGCTGGGTAACCCACATGCATGTGATCGGCTACAAGATCGTGGCCCTTGGTGTGGATGATTCCGAAGGCCAGAGGAACATCGCGGTCTCCCTATTCGATGTAACCGACCCATACAAGGTCGTCATGGAAGACAGGGTCAGGATCGGCGGCGACTACGCTTGGTCCGAGGCGAACTGGGACCCCAAGGCCTTCACCATCGTGGAAGAGGAGAACATCGTCATGGTGCCTTTCTCCTCATACGGCGATGATTACGAGATGTCATATGGATTCCAGATAGTCGAGTACGACCTCAAGAAGGACGACCTCGAGGACAAGGGAGCCATCAACGGCATCGACCAGATCACAAGGACAAGGTACAAGGACGGATACATCCTGGCAACCTCTGACAGCACCCTCCAGGTGGTTGACGCATCAGACCTCGATGAACCAGAGATCGTCACCACTGTTGAGCTGTCCGCAAATATCGTGGACTCAATTTTCAACGGTGATGTCAATGTCCAGCTTGTCAGGAACTGGCAGGAAGAGGTCCTTCGGTTACGCACATGTGCAGAGGAGGACTACGACCTCGGCACGAAGCTCGACGAGGTCCAGATAGACGCAGACTGGGGTTACCTTTATGTTGACGGTGACCTGGTTGTCCTTTATGGGTATACATACGATAACAACTGGGACAAGTACGACTACACCAGTTGGTATGACAGGTATGAGGGATTCGTTGCCGCATACTCTGTAGACTCCGAAGGCAAGCTCACTTCCATTGGAGAGTGGAACACTGGCCAGGGACACAGGATAAGCTCCTTCTGGCCAATGGGTGATGACCATTTCCTTGTTATCGACCAGAACTACAACTACTACGACGATGACGGCTACGACCTGTGGGTCGTCAAGATCGACACCACCATCACTGAGGTTTCAGAGATGGGCCTGGATGTTGATATGATGAACGCTGCAGTATTCGCCGATGGAATACTGTTCTTCTCCGACTACGAGTATGAGTACTGGAAGGAGAAGGTCGAGTATGAGGACGAGTACTATGGTGGAACATACTACTACTGGCAGTATCATTATAACTACACCTACTATCTCAATAGGATCGACTTCACCGACAAGGCGAATCCATCCGCACTCACAAAGATCAACATCCCAGGAGAGCTCGTTGGTGTCAACGATGAGGGATCCCACATCTACTGCAAGTCCGACTGGCATGATGATGACGAGCATCAAACATATCTCTACAGCACGCTGGATACATTGTTGATAGACTCTGCGAACGATAAGTGCAGGATACAGTCCTCCATCAAGCTGGAGTCACAGTGGGTGGACATCACCATCGTTGACGATGTGGCTTACATCAAGGAGTCATATTACGACTACTGGTGGTACTACGATGGATATGGGATGTATGGCAGGTCCATGCCATACTACTACGGCTATGAAAGCGAATATTCCATGCTCATCATCGACCTGTCCAATCCATCTGTTCCGAAGCTCATCGCGAACGTTGAGCTGCAGGGAAGCTTCAGCACACTTGGGATGTCCGAGGATATGATAATCCTTTACGACTCCTCGAGCCTTTCTGTGCTCGTGTTGAGCATTGATAACGGAGGCATCGAGAACATCGGTGGCTACAGCGTGCCAGGCTACGTAAGGTTGGCGCGTGTGTCCAATGGATACATCGACCTGATCATGGGCCAGTATGGTATCTACAGGCTCGTGTTATCAGGCGGACCACAGTGAATTTCGAACCCTGAACTACAGCCACCATACGGTGGCTTGGCCCGTCCATGCCCCTTGGACGGGTCTCTCTTTCTTTCTTTCAACAACATTTAATACCATCTTGCTCCTCGCATTTTCCATGCGCCTCGTCCACAAGGACCTGGACCATGGGAAGGTAAAGCTTCGGATACAGTCCGACGACGACCTGTGGCATCTCTACAACATCATCCTGGCGGGTGATGTGGTGTTCTCCCTTACCGAGAGGAAGGACGATGCTCCCGCGGACATGGTCAGGGCGGTGAAGGCAGGAAAGAAGAAGATGGTACTGGGCATCCGGGTGGAGCGTCTCGAGTTCCATGACTTCTCCAATAGGCTCCGAGTGACCGGCATCATCGAGGAAGGTCCCCAGGACCTTGGCTCCTACCACACTCTGAACTTGGAGAGTGGTGATGAGATCACTGTGGTCAAGGAGAAGGGTTGGTCCAAGCACCTTCGAGAGAGGCTGCAGGAGGCTGTGGAGGCTGCGAAGCGCCCTTCGCTTCTCATCCTGGCCCTGGACGATGACGAGGCGGTGCTGACCCGCTTGCACCACTACGGGGTCAAAGAGGTCTGCAAGATCAAAGGGCCAGGCTCTGGAAAGATGTTCACGCAGAAGGGGGGAAAGGAGGATTTCTTCAAGGACGTCTACGAGCAGGTGACAAGGACCAGGACGGATTGTTCTCCGGACGGTGCCGAGATCCCCCTTGTCATTGTAGGTCCAGGCTTCACAAAGGAGGACTTCACCAAGTGGGCCAAGGACAAGGGCATCAAGCTCGGCTCCCACGTCCTACACGGCACTGGCCAGGCAGGCATGGCTGCGGTCTACGAGGTCATGAAGTCAGGGACCGTGGAGAAGGCCCTAGAAGGCTCAAGGGTGCTGCAGGAGGTCTCTGCTGTAGAGGAGATGATGTCTGAGATAGCCAAGAACGGCAAGGCCGCCTATGGACCCAATGAGGTGAAGGAGGCACTGGAGGCTGGTCGGGTGGAGCTTCTGCTCGTCACTGACGAGGAGATGCGCTCCGGCGTCGGAGAAAAGTATCTGGAGCTTGCCACGAACATGGGCTCTGGGCATATGGTGGTCTCCACAACACACGATGCCGGAAAGCAGCTGAAAAGTTTCGGCGGACTTGGAGCTATCCTGCGATACTAATCGAGCAACGCTTTTCCAGCAGCCATCACATCATTGGCTGCTATCCCATAACCACTATCCCCCACAGCGATGATGCCAACAGGGATGTCAGGATCATACTGGTCCACACCCCACTCACAGGCCTTCTGGACGGACTCTCCAGACGCGATGAGGTCGTAGACGGCTTTGGCAAGAACACGCTCGAGGATGACCTCTCCGATGCCAGTAGCCGAAACTGCTCCATCCTTTCCTGCGAACAGACCTGCTCCAGGGACGGCTGTGTCCCCCACTCTACCCGGAAGCTGGTAGGAGGTACCGCCGGTGGACCCAGCTGTGGCGTAGTTCCCATCCTCGTCCCTGGCCACTACCCCCACAGTATCCTTTGCTTCGGAGCCGTCGGTCTTGAGGAACATGTCGATGTAGCATGATCTGTGCGCGAAGTCCGCAAAAGGCTTGGCCCAGGGCTTCACCTCACGTTCGCCTCTGAGTGTTGCCTTGACCTTCTGTAGGCGTTCTTCGCATTTGTCCGTGGTACAATCTGCAGCCTGGAACCCGAACTGCCTGGCAAAGTCCACGGCCCCTCTTCCGCAGATGAGGTTGTGCGGGGTCTCCATGACAAGCCTGGCTACGCGGATAGGGTTCTGAACGTCGTAGATACCCAGAACGCCGCCGAACTCACCCTTGGAGTCCATCACAGCAGCGTCCATCTCGATGGAGCCGTCAAGGCGTAGGTATGAGCCAGTTCCACAGTCGAAGCGTGGATCGTCCTCCATGACGACTGTGCCTTCGACCACTGCATCCACGACCCTGGCCGTTGGGCGCTGGAACTCAATGAACTCTACAGTCAGGGGTTCTACTACGCCTGTAAGCCTGTCCATGGCCACCTTAGCGGCCTTGATAGGTCCGTCAGAATGTTCGTTACGGGTTCCGACCCCACCGTGGGCTACTACGATAGGTTCCATGGGCTGGTCAACGACCACCGAATAGAAAAGGTTTCAGATGCCCTCATCGATGAACTGCTTGTTCGCAAAGAACGTAATGGCTGCAGCAGCACCGAGTGAAAGTACAAGGGCGATGATGAGGCCAGAGAAGGCTGACCACTGTGCACCCTTTTCGAACACTTCTGGCCCGATCTTGGCAACCCATGTTGCGATGACGCACATTGGGCCCAGGACGACGGCTGACATGAAGAAACCGAGGAGGTAGGTTATGATGATGTGGGGGCGCTGGGACTTGACGACGCCATCATCTTCGATGGGTGTGCCGTCAGCTGCCTTCTGAACAGGTGCCTCCTTCACGCCTTTGGTGACCTGCTTGACCTTGCCGCCGGGTCCCTTCTGGCGTGTCATACCTTTCCTATGCCGTCTGGCCATGTTGCGGCGTAAAACTAGGCAGGTATATATAGATTTTTATGAGAGGACCACTAGTGGTCGGTTGATGGGCCAGCGGCTGTAGAGCGGTCTTAAGCCTTTTGGCTCGAAAACAATGAAGAACGGTCATTTTGCTCGTGATAGCAGTAGCTAGCGGTTGAGCAAAATGATCATTTGTGGACGGTTTTCAAGCCAATTCGGCTTCACGACCGCTTATTGAAGTAGATCGCGACGTAAGTGATGAGTGCGCCAGCGATTATCACTCCAAATGCACCTGCAGGCTCGAAGTCTCCTACGTTGAGGAATATCACCAGTGCCAGAAGGACACCCAGGAGTGTGATAAGGAATCCGACGATCGGGAAGAACAGATAGCAAGCCCATCGGAGATTGTTGAACATCATGATCTTGCCGGACTGTCGCGGTTTCGAAGCAGGGGGAGCGCCCCCTCCTTTTGCTGCTGGTGGTGCCATCATCATCACCTATTATAAGGACCAATGATTTTTTGCTACATATATATTGCCATTCTGACAAGCCGATATAGCAAGCTTGGAAAACTACTGGGAAAAATCGATATTCAGAACTGAAGTGGACATATGCCAGTTAGTTCTGGATATCGACCTTCTTCCCTTTCCAGAGCTTGCAAAGAGGTCTTGGCAGAATGGTAATATCGTCTCACATCCGAACATCAATTGGATCTAAGCGAAGCTATGATGAACAAATAGCCTTAATACCCCCGTACCGTTGCACTGGCATGCTCTCAAGCCGCGCTTCGGTACTGGAAGAATCCGTCATCAGAGAGATGACCAGGCTCTCGCAGGTCCACAACGCACTGAACCTGTCCCAGGGAATGCCTGACGACCCTGTTCCCAAACCCATGAAGGACGCTGTCCTTAAAGCCCTGAACGAGGAGGACGATCAGTACAGCTTCACCTGGGGGAAGAAGTGTCTGCGTGACGAGGTCGCAAGATGGATGTCCCAAAGGTACGGCCTTGATTACGAGCCAGACTCGGAGATCACCATCACCTGCGGTGTGTCCGAAGGGATAATCGCTGCAGTTGGGGCGCTTGTGGAGAAGGACAGGAAGGTTCTGCTGTTCGAGCCAGTTTACGAGAACTATCATCCAGGCGCGGTGATGGCCTCGGCCAAGCCGCTGTTCGTCCCACCGTCCAACCTGTCACCCTCGGGAGTGGAGTTCGACCACGAGCTTGTGAAGGACTCGTTCGCGCAAGATGTGGCTCTAGTGGTTCTCAACTCCCCCCACAATCCATCCGGGTGGGTCATGGACGACGAGTTCATGAAGCTGGTACGCGACCTTTGTGTTGATAATAACGTTATCGCTCTCACAGACGAGATATACTCAGAGATGCTGTATGACGGAAAGAAGCATCGCTCGCTGGCCACGATGGAAGGGATGTGGGACAGGACGGTGGTCCTGAACGGCGCGTCAAAGACCTTCGGCGCCACTGGCTGGCGGGTCGGCTGGGCCTGCGCTCCAGAGAGGTTGAGCGTGGGGATCAGGCGATATCACGATTATATGACCATATGCGCGCCCACACCGTTCCAGGCCGCGGTCGTTGAAGGTCTGAGGATGGGGGAAGACTACTACGAGAACCTCCGATCGGTCTACACCAGAAGACGCGACCGGTTCGTTCCTGGCCTGGAAAAGCTCGGATTCGAATGCATCCAGCCACAGGGTGCATACTATGTCTTCGCAGGCTTTGATGGGATAGCTCCGAAAGACTGGGATGATTGGGACTTCGGCAAGCATCTGGTGTCCGAGGAAGGTGTCGCCACAGTACCTGGCTCAAGTTTCTTCTTCCGTAATAAAGAAGAACCCGAGACTGGGTTCGAGACCGGAAAGCGTTGGCTGCGCTTCACTTTCTCCCGCTCAGATACACTTCTGGACGAAGCCTTGGTCAGGCTCGAGCGTCGCCTTGGAGCGATAAACAAGCGGAATGACCTCCGTAACTATCATTGAAAAATTGATATTCACATCTATACTGCTATTGACGGTCAGATGTGAATATCAACCGTTTTTCATTCGTTACGGAGGTCATGGAGTTTGATTACATTTTGGACTAACATCCGGTTGGGTCAAGAGAATAGAATAAAAAGGACGTACCCATTGTCGCCCCCATGGGCATCGTCAAGCCCGGCTTCCACTGGGACTGCATTCGCTGCGGCAACTGCTGCAGGAACCACTACACAGAGGACTGGATAGTCTCGATCCTGAAGCACATCGGTGGCGAAGCGGTCAATGGGATGTGTCCCAGGCTCAATCCTGACAACTACCATTGCACGCGCTACACCGAGCGTCCACCAGCTTGCCGAGGCTTTCCGTTCACGCTCAAAAAGATCTCTGGGATCAAGCACGTCCTATGGGTATATCCGGACTGTCCAGGCATTGGAGAGGGTCCAGAGCTCGACCTCACGACGAAAGCCCAGGAGGTCATCGCCCTTTCAGAGCAGGAGTTCGGGATAAAGATGGACGCGAACCTGGAGCATCTCAACGAGGACGGATACATTTACATCCACAGTTTCGACAAGGAGGGAGAAGATGGGTAAGTACAAGCTGCGCCAGAGTCCAGAGGACTTTCAGGTAGAGGAGATATTCGAGCCGGACCTTGGTGCCGAGGAGTATGCCATCTACGAGCTTACAAAGCGGGGCATCGACACCTCCGAGGCCATCAGACGGATGGCAGAAGCGATCGGTGTCAAACCCGGAAGCATCGGATACTGCGGGCTCAAGGACAGACATGCGGTTACGCTCCAGTACGTCTCTATCCCTGCAGAAGGCTTCGAGGAGATGCCAGAGGAGGGTGGGGAAGAACAGGCCAGCTGGAAGGTTGTCGGAACTTCCGACAGACCTCTCAAGTTGGGGGACCACACGGGAAACCGGTTCAGCATCATCGCACGAAAGGTTGACCAAAAGATCATCGACCGCCTTGAAGAGCGTGTCGAGCTTATCAAAAAGATCCCTTTACCTAACTACTTCGACTCCCAGAGGTTCGTCTCTGCCAGAGCCACTGGCAAGCTTGCTGCAATGGAGATCATCAAAGGTGACGCAGAAGGCGCGGTCTGGCTCATCATTGCAGCTCCAGACAGGAAGGCTTCGAACAAGATCAAGGTCACTAAGCGAATTCTCCTTGAGGATTGGGGTAAGTGGAAGGCGGTCCTTCGCAAGCTACCGAAAGGAAGCCAAAGAACGACCTACCGCATCGTGAAGCATCTTTCGAAGAACCATGACGATTATGAAGGGGCTCTCGCTGCGGTAAGCTACCAGGAGACCAAGTTCATGGTGGCTGCGTTCCAGTCGTTCATGTTCAACCAGACACTCCGACGTGTGCTCAAGAAGCGCACCTCCAAAAGGAAGCTCACGGAGGTGGAGTACGTCATGGGCTCGCTCTCCTTCTACAAGCATCTGGACAAGGCGCTGGAGTTCTTCGATGGGGGAGAGCTCGCAGACCTTTCGGGGGAAAGCAGGGACGTCATGCCTGACGGGGATGACGAATGGGCCCAGGCCTACCAGGATGTCTTCAACGGACTGGGCCTCACCGACATCGGTATGGAAAAGCTCGACAAGGTCTGGCCTGACACGCTACGCAACAACAAGCGCGAACTCTTCTTCAAGCCCACAGACCTCACGGTAGAGGTAGATGGAGATTCTGTGAAGATGGAGTTCGACCTGGGGCCCGGCTCCTACGCCACCCTGCTCATCAAGTATCTTCTGGATTAAAGGACCTTGATGTAGACGGTCCGTGTCCTTGGTCCGTCGAACTCACAGAGGAACACAGCCTGCCAGGTTCCAAGGACCATCCGGCCATTATCGATGATCAGCGTCACAGAGGGACCGATCATGCTCGCCTTGATGTGTGCTGCAGAGTTCCCTTCCATGTGCTTGTAGGCATCCTGCCATGGAACGATCTTGTCAAGCTCTTTGATTATGTCCTGGACAACTGCTGGATCGGAACCTTCGTTGACGGTAACACTGGCCGTAGTGTGCGGGACATAGACCACGCACTGACCGGACTTGACCTTGGACTTTGCCACTATCTCCTCGACCTCCTTGGTTATGTTGACCATGGAGGAGTGGTCTGGTGTCTTTATCCTGATCTGCGCGAACATAGGCTTAGATTGTTTTCGCCATATTTGAAGTATGCTTAGTAATACCAAACATATATGGCATAGTGCAGCGATGTCAGCTGTACGAGCGTGGAGCAATGACTGACGTTGTTGACTGGGACGAGGACGACGATGACGAAGAGCACGTCGTTCTGACCATCGAGGACCTGGATTACTACCAGTTGCTCGAGATCTCCAGGGACTCAACGACACGTCAGATAAAGCTCGCCTACAGGAAGAAGGCCGCCCAGTACCATCCAGACAGGGTCGCCGAGAAGGACGATTTCTCCCAGGAGTACGCGCTCAAGATGATGAAGAAGCTCAACCTTGCCAAGGACGTCCTCATGGATGCTGAACGCAGGGCGGAGTATGATAGATGGCTCGAGTCCAACGATCTGGACGCGCTCTCGGCCAACGAGGACTACGTCATCTGCATGCAGCTCATCAAGATGATCAACCTGGAGATGAACACTGCACAGGCCAACGGATTCCATGTGGATGAAGCAAAGCGCATGCTCGTCAGGGGTGTGAACCTTGTGGACAAAAAGGAGTTCAGTACTGCTCTGGACACACTCAACGCTGCATTGGACCTGCTCAAAGACCTGAACCTGAAGTCCGGTGTTGACCAGTTCAGGGAGCATTATGATTCACTACATCCAGAGCAAAAGCAGATGTACGACCAGTTCTACTATGAACAGATGGTCATGGAAGCTGCAGGTGACCTCCAGCATGATCAGAAGGATGTCTGGACCGATGCCTACCAGGACGTCCAGGGACCTAATGGACAGTTCCAGGTGGTCTCCGACAAAGCACCAGCTGCACCAACGAGTGGTAGGAAGCGGACCAAGGTCCAAGATTGCCCCGAATGCGGCAACGGCGTCTACCCCGAGCAGATGTACTGCTACTACTGCGGTCACAAAATGTCGTAGAGGTCTTGTTTAAGCCCAGTACAAACCTTATATCTGAATTGTGTGTTCTGAGCAGTAGCCATGTGTCCATCCTTCTCCAAGTACAAGCGGGTAGAGGACTACTACCTCCTGCTCGGTGTCGACGATGATGCTTCCGATCTAGAGATCAAAAAAGCTTACAGAAAGCTTGCAGAGAAGTTCCACCCGGACAGGACCGCAAACTCCGACGAGGCAGAGAAGAAGCTTGCAGACTCCATGATGCGAAAGCTCAACGACGCGAAGCAGACACTTCTGAACCCTGATGATAGGAAGAAGTACGACCAGTGGCTGAAGTATTCTCGATGGAAGTTCGGTGGACCCAAGAAGGCTGCGAAGCAGCAAGCGAACGTCGGGACCATGGAACTAACAGAGGATGACGACGATGGTTACGTCACGGGAGAAGCTCTGGACGGGGTCATGATGGGCCAGTCCAAAGGCGCCTCGAAACTGAAGGTTGACTCCAAAAAGGTTGACTGGGACGGTGGGGACGATGAGGAACTGACAATGGAGCTTACCGATGATGACAAGGATGAGGACTACGTCGTCGGTGAGGCCTGGGAGCCCATGGAGCTCGAGTGCCCTGGATGTGAGAAGATATTCCAGGCAGATGACGACACCACCCATGAGACCGCACACGGCGTTGCCGTTACCTGCCCCCACTGTGGGTTGTCGGGGAACATGGACTCTGCTGATCTCGATAACGTTGCCGTGACCTGCCCTGTTTGTTCACAGAGGTTCACAGCACCAAAGGGTCTGGAAGGTAAGAGTACAGTTATCCAGTGTCCAAAATGCAAGACCAAGGGTGTCATCGAGTAGTCTACGCGATGGACCATCCCAGGTAGAGAAGGATGAAAGGAACGATCATCCTCGGCAGTCTTATGAGAGTTATCAGATAGAACAACCACCAGTTCATTTTGTAAGCTCCTGCGAACCAGCACAGAGCTCCGAACGGTAGTGGAGTTACAGCTGCTATCAAGATGGTCCAGTGCCCGTACTTGTTGAACAGGAAGTGGCCTGTCTTCTCCTTTCGCTTCATCCACCAGGCTATGGGCTTGATGTTGGATGCTACTCTCCCAATCCAGTAGGCACAAGACGCTCCAACCATAGAACCAAAGGCCGCGAAGATGATGGTAGGGACTGGATGAAGTCCACCAGTGATAGCGAACAGGAGCATGAAATCTGGGGAAAGTGGGAAGTTAATGGTGTCGATGAACACGGTCCCGAAAAAGATCCCCCAGTATCCGAAAGTGTTGACGAACCATCCACCTGCCATCTCGACGTAGTCACCGATAAGGAACTTGAGACCAATGGTCAGAGCAAGCAGTATGGCCAAGACTATCACTGTCTTGATAGCGAGGGACTTGGCCTCCAAGCCCTTGGGCATTACCCCATCCTCTTCAGAGAGCTTGTTCTTCTCCTTCAATACGTCGGACACAGAGCACCATCTCTACAGATGGTAAGCTGATTATGAAGTCGGTTTATAAACAAGACCCTGAAATGGGTCGAACTGGAGGGGGTAAGGGCCTATATCTGGTCCTTGAGCTTCTCGCGATACTTGCCAAAGGTCATGACAGCATCGTCGATGTTCTCTTCCCAGTCCTTGGTGTTTATCAGATGACCTGCTGTGAGGATAGCGGCCACTATGTTGAGCTGTTCGTTCTTGTCCATGGTATCACTCCACGATAGGTCCGAGGATGGAGAGGCCCTTGGATGAGATCTCCATCAGATGCTTCTTCCTGGAGTGCTCTGTGGCCCTCATCTTCTTGACCTGCATGTAGATCATGACATCGTGCTGGGTCTCGATATCTCCGGTCCTGATGATACCGTCCACGAGGAAACCCTCGGAACCGATGTAGTCAGGAAGCTTTCCGAACTCTGGTATCTCCATGATGGAGAATGTGGTTATCTCCTTCTCGCGGAGGTACTTGAAGAAGTGGAACATCCTGATGCGGAGGTCTGTGGTATCGATCAGAGAGTAAAGTGCGTTGAGGGAGTCAAGGCCCATGCAGGTGAACTTGTCGCCCTCCTTCTTCTTGAAGTAGTCGATCATGGAGATGAGGAGCTCGATTATCTCGGGGCCAGAGCCCTTGTGCTCGAACTTCTCCCTGATGTCCGTGTAGTCAGATATCATGAGGTTCTCTGGAAGCTTGATATTGAGCGCGCCCATGTTCTTGAGATGACTCTCGGTGGTCTCTTCTAGTGTCACGTAGACACCGAACTCGTCGTTGGACGCCAGGTAGTTGGATAGCATGCTGTAGGTAAGACCTGACTTGAGGGAGCCGGGTGTGCCAGCTACTAGGACGATAAAGTTATGCGGGATCTCTGAACGGATGACTTCTGAAAGACCATCTACGGTATTATGGAAAATGATACAACCTCCGGGCTAGGCCTGGAATTATGTAGACGTATAAGAGGGTTTCCACAATAGGCGAACATTTGAGCAGACTTCGAAACTTTCATGGAAAAATTGATGGTCAGAACGAGGTAGAATCATGGAGGGTGGGTTCTGAACATCAACCCGCTCTTTTTGCCGTTTCGAAGTCTGGGAAATATGTGAGACTGGAGGGGAAATCCTCTTCCTGGAGATCATCTCCACCAGTCTTATTCTTCATCATCTTCCGAAATTATGGCCTCGACCTGGGCTGCCTGGGCCTTTGTGAACTTGTACTTCTTCCTCAGTTCGTTGAGGGCCTTGTCGTCGGTCTTGCCCTTCTTCATTAGCTTCTCCATCTCGTCGAGGTATTGGATGACGGCTGTGAGGATGTTGTACTTCTTGTTGGAAGTGATATGCTTGGTGGCATTCTCCAGGAGGTACAGTTCCTGGGGAGTGAGGGTCTTGTCGTTCATGAGCGTGATCAGAAGTGAAAGGTAGTCGATGTTCTTGGTCCCCTTGACCTTGGAGTCCGAGGAGTCCATGACGTCGAAGATGACCTTGTACTTGGCGTGGAAGGTGTCCATGACCTGGTCGTAGACCTTGCCGCCTGTGACCTTGGAATCCTTGTCGGCGATGAGGTTTGTGATCTCTGTTGAGCAAAAGAGGTCCTGGAGCTCATGGTACTCGAGCATGTGATCGGCCAGGTATCTTCCGGCCTTGTCCGCTATCCTTTCCATCGGGTCTGCCTTTCCCATGATATCACTAGAGCTGGCATGGAGCTTGGGGGATAAAAGGGTGTCGGGGAGGTTCACACTTCTGCGGGAAGTTTCCACAGGATCTCCTTATGATGACCATCGAAGCAGATGACATACTCATCCATAACATAATCCCTTCCAAGGATGCTGAGTCCTATACCCAGCTCATCAGAAAAACCGATCCTGGCCATGAACTCAAGGTCCTCAACCTTGAGGAGGACCTCATGAAGGAACACATGAATTGAGCTACCATCTCCGATGGATATCTCGACCATATTGCCCTCATTTAGCTTCAGTCCAAGACGATCCGCATAATCAGTATGGAAGACAGAATATGTTGCTCCAGTATCAAGATATGCAGTTGTATTGATGGACCGATCATCTACTTTGACAACAACCGGGATCATTGGAGAATGCCTACCCTTCCACAGCATGTATGGTAGACGGATCATATCAGAAGCAGCTCCTCGCCATCCTTTGGGACATATGTAACCAAAGGATCCTCGATACCAAGTTCATCGACCTTCTGATACACTTCTGCCACACTGTGTCCAGAAGCTACTACTGCGTTACCACTGATGGCAATGTATTCACCAGGATATGTCTGTTCGATCTCCACCGAATGCTGATGGAGGTAGTGGGTCTCTATCGATGTCATTTGATTACAATGATTCAATTGTGCTAGGAGGTATATAAAAAATTAGGTTCTATCGGAAATTGGATCAAGGTTCACAATCTCTTCTTGAAGAACTTGAACAGCTTCTCCTCACCAGGATCAGCTGGGGAGCTGAACGACGTGTCTGGAAGCTTGAGCGTCCCGTGGTAGAAGCGGAGGTGGCCGATCTCTTCTTTCTTCAGGTAGAAGCGGGCCATGAGCACAGGGCAGTCCCCCATCTTCTTCATCATGTCTCCTTCTTCGGGGAGTTTCTTCATGATCTTGAGGACCTTGGTGATGTCGTCAGGGTCTGTTATCTCAGAGACCTTGGAGGGCTTGCGCTTGGACATGAGCTTGTAATATTCGAGGACGATGCGATCACACTCTTTGATCTTGAAGGTCTCGAGGTAGGGGATGGTATCACCGGGGGGACATTTGGTCTATGGCCTGATAAGGTTTGCTAAATGTCACCCGCCCTGCTCGACGTGATGATAGCGACGGAGAAGTCGTGGCTGGGTCTTGGATGTTTTTATCGTTGTAGACGTGGAGCAAACATCCAAGTCCGCAGTGAAGCGCAAAGCGGTTTGCTGCTGGACCGGTAGTTTTCGAAGTGATGTGATGAGACGAAGAAAACTGACCGGATAGCTCCAACTTTTTTTGGATGAGGGTATATGAGAGTGTCGGATTCACACCCGCACAGGCCTATCATCATACCATTCGTCGCTCAACAGCGGCCCAGGTTTCCCCTTCGTGGTGAGGTTCACCCTACAATGCTTCGCATACTCCCTGATGAACTTGTTGAAGTACTTCTGAAGCGCCAATCCCTGCCTGTTGCTGTATGTCCTGTAGGACAACATTCCACTCGGAACCAGAGCAAGTAGCCTCCTTGCGATGATATTGCCGTAAGGATCCCTGGCCCACACAATGCACTTGTCCACATCTATCGCGTTCGAGACGGCAGACCAGAAGTACGTTCCCTGGATGGAAAGGCATGACGCGAACCCGTACTCCCCCATGAACAGATACTGAAATGGATCGGTCTCGATCTCAAGGCTGACGTCCCCCTCGAAGTCGCTGACGGGGGCTCGGATATAGCGTCTGATACGCTCGAGGTCCTCCTTGAGCTCCTGCCCAGCTGTTGCGTTCTCAGGGTTCGCATTCTGAAGCTTCGCTAGAAGTTCGGGCTGACCATCCCCATCCTCGACCTCGATCTCGAGTTCGCGCATCCTCTTCCTGACATCATCAAGCTCTTCTTTGATGCGCTTGTCCTTTTCGTCCTCGGTCTCTTTCTTCTTGTAGGTGTAAGAACGCTTGAACTCGTGTCTCCAGTTGTCAAGTACCACATCAGGTTGGGCTTTCTTGACGTTCTCCTTCCATTCTTCAACTGGAGGTTCTGTCCATAGCCAATCTGAGGGTTCGTTCTTGATCTTATCCTCGATCAATCGCTTCAGGTAATCGTAGTTGTAGCCGGACACCTTCTCCACCAGGAACAGAGCTGGGTAGACAGCCTCGTCCACATCCCACATATCTGTTTCATAGCCGAGGATACGCTTGGAGGCTTCGCGGATGGCATCCTGCTTGAGGGATTTAAGCATCCTGCTGACAAGGCCTGCAAGGATGGTGCGCAGCTCCTGGTCGGTGTCCTTCCACAGCTTGGTCCTGACAGACTCTGGGACATCGTCCACGGTCGCGAGCCTGATCTCGAGGTTGCTCAGACGCTGCTGCATCTGCTCCTTTCGCTGCTCGTCCTCTTGTTCTGCGATCTTCGCCTTGAGCGCTGCGATCTCCTTCTCCATGGCCTCTGCCCTGGAGACAAAGCTCGCCACACACTTGAGCTCGGGCGTTCCATCATCCACCCGCTCGGCCATGGTCTCGACCTTGGCGCGAAGCTCTGGAAGACCATCTCGGTTAAGGAATGCAAGGTCGTCGGACCATGGCCTTGGCTCGATATCAGTGAAGTCCAGCCGATCATGGAGAAGTTCCCGATACTGCCTGTTGCTTAGCAGGTAAGAGAGCCTGTAGCTTCCATCGAGGAAGCTCTCTGCCACATGGGTGGAGACGTCCTTGATGCTCACAGGATTTTCCAAGAGGAACACAAAGAAGTCCCAGACATATGTCCAGTCCAGGATGCGGTCCATCATCTCGATGTACAGGACCTGTCTCCTCCTGTTCTTCTGTCTGAAGATGAACGTCATGAGCGCGCGTGCGCCGATATGACCCCCATCTACAGGCTTTTGGAGAGCGTCTGCGATCTCCTTCTTCATATGCGACTTGTGAGCGATGTTGACGATATCTCGAAGGAAGTCCTGCTTGTACGCATTGTTGTGGAACGTAAGCACACAAGCGAACAGAGCCTGCACGCAGATGTGCGCCCAGAGGGGATACTCCGTTGAGATGTCCCGCATGAAATAGAACGCCTGGTTCGCCCCAGCAGAGAGGTTATCGCGCACCCACTCCACATGGTACTTCTCCAGAAGGTCGGGCCTTCGGGCCATGAGCATCTGGAGGTTCATGATGATCGTGAACGGCTTCTCATGCGCGCACTCCATCATCGTATCGATGAGCTCCTTCGTAACCATCTCCTTGTCATTGGCGATGATGTAGTAGACCTGCTCTACCGCTGCAGGACCGCCCTTTGGCATGTACTCCATGTACATCCCCAGGAGGTCGTCCCTGCGGTCAGGGTACTTGACGGCGATGTTGTGGAGCATGGTGAAGCAGACGTACGGGTTCTGGTCGAACATGGCCATTATGCGGTCCACTATCTCGGGGGTGAAGTGCTCGGTCTGGTTGTAGGAGCAGTCCTGGATGCGTTCCCAGCCTTTTACTTCGTACTTGGCGATGGCGTCCTCGATGCTGTCCGCTGGTTGGTCGTAGTATGCGAAGCGCTCAAGGATGCCTTGTTCGGACATGGGGGATATTTGGCCTAAGCCCTGATAAGGTTTGCCAAATATCACCCACCTTATGCGTCATGACGATTGCATAGAGGAAACAACGTTAAGAACCCATCAATCTTCCATGACCCCCAACCTAGCGACCCAATGTCCAGCCTTGATGTCCATCCTCGAGAATGCTATCCAGCATTCCACTTTCACCTACCCCTGTTATCCAATTTGATATACTTCGTTCCACATCTTTTTTGATCATATGTCATCGAAGAGTAGATCGCTTGTTGTTATGGGGGAGCTCATCAGGATAACTGATGAGGACTACATCTCCTTAACAGACATGTTGAAGGCAAAGGACGGGGATTTCTTTATTTCGGATTGGCTGCGAAACCGGAACACCGTTGAGTTCATGGGCATCTGGGAACGGATCCACAATCCCGATTTCAATTATGGCGAATTCGCCATAATAAGAGGACAAGCTGGTCTGCACGGGTACAAGATCAGCGTCAAAGAATGGTCACGTAGTGGCTTGTTTTAGTATTACGATACTAATTATCACGTTACTAATGCTCAGGCCAGAGTACGAGTTCTATGTGTGAAAACTCGGTGTTAATTAGCATAAAAGTCTATTTTATGCAAATTGAGTTGCAGAAGCTATCACGATCCTTGGAGTAGAAGTTAACATACTTTTTGGAAATATATTACTTTGAGTTAACATACTTCTGGACTTATGAAGGATTGGAGGTAACATATATGGGGGGTAGGATGTGAGGATTAGAGCCAGGCGTTGCAGACCGCACACCACCACGCCTGGTCTTCTGCGTGGTACGATGCCTGGCCCCCCACGGGTTGGACACACCTGCGCGCCATCGAGCTGCGCTGGAGCCTCCTGCGGGAGTCAAGGCGTGACGTCCTCGTGCGCTTCAAGCTCCTGTGGTTGCTCTTCTGCGAGCTGCTCCATGGGTTGTTCCTCGGTAACCTGCTCGGTCTCAAAGCTCTGGCCGAACTCTGGTGCTTGCTCTGCAGAGTCCCATCCGGGGGAAGCTGCATCGGCGTGCGTTTAGGGGGAATCGACGGCTGTGGGTTCACTCCAACCCAGGAATTAGAGGTTAAACGCATTATTATATCTAAAAATATCTATTAGATTTATAATTTCTGACATCTATACGTTAAAATCCGAAAAATATATATCTATATTACTCATATTATCATAATGATGCCTAAAAATAATCAACAAAAAGATAAAAAAAGTAATCTTACCCCTACAGAACAGGCTGTCTACTTCGAACTCGTTCGGCGCCGGGTAGCGAGAACCTCGGACCTAAAAGAGGTCATATCCGATCGTTCAAAGCTCAATACGGTTCTGTCCAGCATTTGTTCGAAGGGATATGCGCTTAGAGTTTTCAGGGGCCTCTACGCGGCTGTTCCACCCGAATTCTTAGATATGGATCTCGAGGTAGATCGGTATCTGGTCGCGCAAAGTCTCCATACCGGTGTGCACGCGATCTCTCACCATACCGCTTTAGAACTCCACGGTGTGGCCCAGTCCACGTTCAACGAGGTCTTCGTATCCATCGACAGGTCCAGACATGACCTGCACTACCAGGATGTCAGGTACAGGTTCGTGTACGACGATAAAGGGTTTGGTGCCAGAGACATTATGCACGATGGGATCAAGGTCCGGGTCACGGACAGAGAGCGGACCATCCTCGACTGCATCAGAAGGCCCAAGTACTGCGGCGGCCTCGAGGAGATGCTCAAGTCCGTTGCAGGGTTCGTCAAGATCGATACGAACAAGACCCTCGAGTATCTTGGACAGTTCGATGAGACCTCTTTGTACCATAGAGCCGGATACATCCTCGACAAGCTCAGGGACGAGCTCGAAGTTGACACCGACCTGTTGCTGGAGATCAAAGGCCATGTCGGAGACCGATGTTATTATCTGGATGGGGTTGTGAAGAAGGGAAGGGGTAGATTGGATAAGAGATGGAACGTTATCGTTGATGGGAACATCGAGGAGAGGATGAGAGTTGTTTGAGTCACCGGGACGCGGCTACTTCGAAGGTTTGAGGAACTCGACCGGGTTCACAAGAGACCCTTTGGAGAAGATGTACCGGCTCGTGGACCTGCTCTCTGCCATAAAAGAGACCGATCGGGTCCGTAACAAGCTTGCATTGAAAGGTGGAACTGCACTACAGCTTTTTTTCTTCGACCTATCCAGATTGTCTATTGATGTGGACTTGAACTACATAGGAAGTATTGATAGAGAGGTCATGTTGGAAGACCGTAGGAACCTTACTGCGATCTTGAAGAAGCTTTTTAACCAAAAGGGTTACACAATACGTAACTTCGATCAGACGTATGCATTGGACCAGTTCCATCTGGCCTATGATGCAGTAGCAGGCAATACAGATGTCCTGAAAGTGGAGATCAACTATCTCGAAAGGCTGCCCCTGGACCGGATCGAGGACAAGAAGCTATTGCATCGGTTCGAACCACTTGGAGAGGTGGAGTTTCCGACCTACATCTTCGAGGAGCATATGGCCATGAAGACCCGTGCTCTTATGACCAGGGCAACACCAAGGGACCTTTTCGATGTTTTTCGAATGCTTAGGTCCGGGATAGGATACGATGGACAGAAGATGCGCAAGTATACCCTGTTCTATCTCCTGCTTTCTTCCACGGACATCAGATCTATCGAGCCTACGGTCGTTTTGGACATTACAGGATCGGATGTTCGGTCCAATCTCGTTCCGCTCCTTTCAAGGGACAGCAGGGACGTTGACCTCGAGGTGATGAAGGAGACGGTGGGGCCCTATATCACAAATATATGTACTCTATCAGAGAAAGAGAAGGAGATGGTGACTCAGTTCTATAATCGGGGGATCTATGAGCACAAGCTGCTGTTCGAGGATATTGGAACAGATGTGTCTTTGGAACTGCATCCTGGATTGGTCTGGAGACTTATGAACATTATAAAGGGGCTCGAGAACAGGTGAGAGCGGAGGGGTCGAGACTATAACCACGCCTGACAGGTCTGGCACCAATTCCCTTGTTCATGCGTCGCAAGCGGTCCCCCGCAGGTCGGACAAACTAACGCATCTCCCGTTCCAAGTTCTGCAGGAGCCTCCTGCTCCAGCTCTGGTGTTGCCTCGGGTTGTGACTCAAGCTCCTGTGGTTGCTCTTCTGCGAGCTGCTCCAAGGGTTGTTCCTCGGGAACCTGCTCGGTCTCAAGGCTCTGACCGAACTCTGGGGCTTGTTCTGCGGAGTTCCAACCGGGGGATGCTGCTTCGGCGTTCGCGTAGGGGGAGTCGACGGCTGTGGGTTCGCCGACGTTGTCTGCGAACTGCTGGGCCTGCTGCTCCTCGGGGGAGAGGGTGGGGGATTCTGGAGGTTGTTCTTGTGGTTCTTCTGGTTGTTCCTTCGATACCTTTTTGAACCTGACAACAAGTAGAATGATAGCAACCACACAGACAACCAAGATCAGGACCGCAGCAATACTGCATAGGGCGATCGCGAGTATTGGTGGACCAGGCGGATCTCCACCTTCAGAGGTTACATCGATGGTAATTTCCTGCGTATCAGATCCATCTTTATCCGTGACAGTGATCGTGAAAGTGTGCGATCCCTTATCATCACTAGTGGGGACCCAGGTAATGTATCCGGTCTCATTGATCGATATACCAGATGTATTGGGTGAGATTGAGAAGGTAAGAGGATCTCCATCATTCTCATTCACTATGACCTGATATCCAAACGTTGAACCTACATCTGCCTCTTGTGCAGGAATGGAGAGAATAACTGGAATTTCACCACTCACACCAGCTATTGATATCGAGAAAGTAAATGGAACTGTGACAATACCATCACTTACTTCGATGGTCACATCATGCGATCCCATCTGGTCGGATGTTGGGGTCCATGAAAGAACACCCGATTCGAACGCCATGCCGGTTGGTCCTGATACCAATGCTATGGTGGTCGAATCCCCATCATCATCAGTAACAGTTGGAGTATAGCTCCAAAGGGCGTTTGTGAATCCTAACTCTGAAGGGGAGTTCGTGAAACGCGGTGGAGAGTTCAATATTGCCGTGTTCGATACAGTAAATGACCAAATGCCATTGGTGCAAGTTCCAACGATCTTGTTATCGTACGGATAAATGGTCCAATAATATGTTGCTCCAGCCTCGAGGTTAATGCCAGAGGTATAGCTCTGGTCCATTATGGTTGCACCAAAGTGGGCAGACGGGCTCATACCTTCAACATCAGTCCGGTTCTTGCTAAGATACAGGTCCGAAGCTACACTATCACCATCATCATCATTGACGGTCCAAGTGAAGACAGGATTGAGCGTGTTTACAGTTGAATCATCATCTGGAGTCATCAATGTAGCGGTGGGTGCGATGTTCGGTTCTGCGAACTCGACCGTGATCGTGAACTCATGATAGATAGTGACCTCAGCATCAGATGCGGACACATTGATCGTATAGTTACCAGCAGTGGTAGGGACCCAAGTGATAGAACCTGTCGTTGCATGGATCGAGATGTCAGATGATGGTGTGGAACTGATAGCATAGGTTGGTTCTTCGCCTTTATCGACATCGGAGGCATTTGCTACACCCATGTAGGAGGTGTAAGCAGACATCGTATGGTCGTCTGGTGTATCCTCCCAAACAGGCGCGTCATTGACGTTGAATGCCTCAATGGTCAGGTTCCATCCAGCTGTTCCACCCTGATTGTCGCTCAAGGTCCAATTGAGGAAAAACTCACCAACATCATCATTGGTCGGAGTACCAGATGCGTTCCCGGTGGATGTGCTGAAATCAAGCCAGGAAGCGTTCGTATGAAGGCTCCAGGTGAATGTGGTTGTTCCTGGATCATTGTCTATCGCAATGGGGTGGGCCCAATAGGGATCATCTTCGTATGTTTCTACAAGGATAGAGCCTGTCATCAAGGGATCATCGTTGATGTTATTGACAATGACCGTGAAGTTGTGAGTGTCGTTCCCGTTCCATTCATCAGTGACCTTGACCTCGACCCACCACGTACCCACGTCATCATTGGTCGCTGTTCCCGTGAGGTTTCCGGTCGTTGGATCGATATCCATGAACTCCGAGTTCGACATCATGCTCCAAGTCAAGGTGTCGTCTGTAGGGTCGATGTCGGAGGCGTTGAAGTCGTAGGAGATGGCTTGATTCTGGTCGATGGTGATTGAAGTCGGTTCTGTGTTGATGGTGGGGTCGTCGTTGACGTTCTCGACTGTGAGGGTGA
>JANQNL010000042.1 GCA_028279585.1 Thermoplasmatota archaeon | reverse complement strand
GAGTCATATCGACTGGTCCACCGCCATCAGGATTGATGAAAACGGTTGTAACACCCTGGGCTAACAGTGGATGGGCATGACTGCGATCTTCGGATGTGCGCGACATCCGGTGGAACACCCGGATTGGCCAACGTCACCTCGAAGGAGGAGATCTTCAAGACAGTTTACGAGGACCTCCCATCCAACGACAACCCGAACAAGGTCAGGCCAACCACCAAGATCCCGGTCCCAGAGGGTGAACTGGAACTCCCAGAGTTCTACGAGCGTGTGTATCCACTTGATGAGATCATCGACGTGGATTACCTCATGCCCGGTTGCCCACCAACAAAGAACCTCATGCGCGACGCTATAACGATCGTCGCCAAGCACGTCACCGAGGGTGCGGCACTCCCACCAAAGGGAGCTGTCATCGCCTCCGAGAAGTGTCTGTGCGACGAGTGCGAGAGGGAGAGGAACGTGGAGAACGACAGGAACATCGAGAAGATCTACCAGCCCTATGAGATAATGGCCGACGAGGAGAAATGTTTGCTCGACCAGGGTATCATCTGCATAGGACCAGCCACCAGGGCTGGCTGCGGGGCACAGTGCCCCGAGGCCAACATGCCTTGCAGAGGCTGCATGGGCCCATCTGCAGCGGTGTTCGATCAGGGAACCTCCATGCTGGCTGCGGTCTCTTCCATCCTTGACGTCAGGGATGATGAACCACTGCTTTCAGAGGATGACATAGACGACCTCATGGACCAGGTAAAGGACCCATTGGGCACATTCTACGCTTTCACACTGCCCAAATCCATGCTCAACCATGTGGTGAAAGAGAGGAGGTCCTGATTGTTGCACGGTAGAGACATCGTGTGATACGAAGGAACAAAGTTGAAATATGCTAGATAACAAGGTGATATACATGGCACAAACAATTACCGATACACCTGTCAAGACGGACAAGAAGAGGCTCGTCATCGATCCTATAACTCGTTTAGAGGGTCATGGCAAGATCGACATCTTCCTGGACGATACCGGCAACGTGAAACATGCCTACTATCAGGTCCCCGAGCTGAGGGGCTTCGAGCGTTTCTGCGTTGGGAGGCACGTCTCTGAACTGCCCATCATCACGAACAGGCTTTGCGGTGTCTGCCCGGCAGCCCACCACCTGGCTGGAGCCAGGGCCGTGGACGCCGTGTTCGACGCAGAGCCCACGGAGACCGCACATATGCTTCGTGAGCTGTTCTACCACGGACAGTACCTCCACTCCCACACCGCACACTTCTATGCACTCGCTGCAGCAGACTTCGTCCTCGGACCCGCGGCCCCCAAGGCCTCGAGGAACGTTCTGGGCGTAGTCGAGGAAGTTGGTCTGGAGCTTGGTGGCGCGGTCATCAAGGCCAGGTCCTTCGGCCAGAGGATCCAGGAGATCATCGGCGGAAGGGCGACCCATCCATGCTTTGGTATCCCTGGTGGCGTTTCTCGACCAATAAACGAGGAGCAGCGCGCAGAGATCCAGGAGATGGGCGAGTTCGCTTTGGAGTTCGGAAAGACCACACAGCAGATCTTCAAGGACGTTGTCCTCTCCAATGAGAAGTACATGGAGATCATCCTGAACCCCGACATCTACTATCACGAGACCTACTACATGGGTCTTGTAGACAAGGACGACAAGATGAACTTCTATCGTGGCGACGTGAAGATCGTGGACCAGGACCGCAAGGAAGTGGCAAGGTTCCAGCCTGCTGACTATCTCGACTACATCGCAGAGCATGTGGAGCAGAACACATACATGAAGATGCCCCACTTCAAGAAGGTCGGATGGAACGGTCTCAAGGACGGAAAGGACTCTGGTATCTACAGGGTCGGTCCATTGGGTCGTGGAAATGTCGCAACCGGCGGCTTCACCACACCTCTTGCCCAGGAACAGGCCAAGTTCATGTGGGACACCCTTGGAAGCCTTGGCGTAGAGGGCTCTGCCCACCACACCATGGCCTTCCACTGGATAAGGACCATCGAGCTTCTACACTCCTGCGAGAGGATCCTCGAGCTCATCAACGACCCCAAGATCATGTCCACGGACGTGCGCGGGGAAGTTGGGCCACCTGGCGAGGGTGTCGGCATAGTCGAGGCCCCACGAGGAACCCTCATCCACCACTACGCTGCAGACAAGGACGGTCTGACCACCATGATCAACATGATCGTAGCAACGACCAACAACAACGCGGCCATCACTCTGTCCGTTGCCAAGGCTGCAAAGGCCTTGATCAAGGACGGAATGGTCTCCGACGGTCTGCTCAACATGGTGGAGATGGCGTTCAGGTGCTACGATCCATGCAACTCGTGTGGAACGCATGCTCTGACCGGCCAGAGGCTGCTTGATGTTGATGTCATCGACAGCAACGGCAAGGTCGTGCACAATGAAAACAACTTAGACTGAAACCGTCTAAGTATGAACCCCGCCGAAAGGCGGGGTTTGATTTTCTTTTAATAGAACTCTGCCTTGAGCCCAGCTACCCTTTTATAATGCTCATCTCTTGTGACAAGCACCATCCCGTTGCTGATAGCTGTACCAGCGATCATCATGTCCATTTCGGGAATAAGTTTTCCTTGCTTCTTTAACTGTTTGAAGACCCTCGCAGCCTCAACAGCTTCTTTCTTTTGAAACCCGATAGTCCTTTTCTTCATAAGGACCTCGTATATCCCTGAGTAATGTTTTGCGATCTCGTAAATGGAGATCATGCTGATAGATTCCATTCCACCTATCCTTTCGTGTACCTCAAGAGCTCTTGGTTGATTCTTAATGAGGTCTACAATGAAGCTTGTATCAACTAAGTAAGTCGTCACGAGAGACCTCCATGCTCTTGTTGCGATCCTCTAATATCTGTTCCCAAGAAATGTCGATATCCAGACCAATGATGTCTGATAGGTCTGTCTCGTAGTTCTTTGTTAATCGGAGGATCTCCTCACTGAAGCTCTCTCCTTCGTTCTGAAGTGCTTTCAGCCTATCATAGGCTTCCTGCTTCAGAGAGATGTTTTTGGATGCCATATTAATACACATACACATACACATATATGTAATTTCTGAGAATGTCTGGGTAAGAATGGTGGAATACATTTGGATCGAATGATGGCAAGTATGTTGAATATAAGAAATCCCTGGAACGAATGGAAATCCATATAACTTCAGCTCCACAACAAACCTCATATAACCTCATCCTACTACCACACCCATTCCCAGAGGGTGCATCCCATGAAACTTATCAGGATCCTACCAGCCCTAATGCTTCTCCCGCTCCTGTTCCTCATACCAATAGGTTCAGCAGAGGTCATCAACACAAACTACTCGTACTCCATTAGCGAGGACTTCGGATATGATGCCGAGTTCGGCCGGAGCATGGACAAAGGCGACTTCAACGGCGACGGCCATATGGACGTCGTGGTCGGAGCCCCTGGATCAGACAAAGCCTACGTTCTCTTCGGCTCGGACACGGGTCTGGAAAAGAGCCCAAGTTGGAGCTATTCTGGAGATGCGGATACCGCCTTCGGGACCAGCGTGTCCTCCGCTGACGTCAACAACGACGGGTTCGATGACGTTCTAGTGGGTGCATCCAACCACGACGAGGACTACGAGTCCAATGCCGGAAAGGCTTTCCTATTCCTGGGAAGCTCGGCTGGGATCTCCCCCTCTGCCAAGTGGACAGCCATGGGGGATGTGGATGGTATGTCATACTTCGGAAGCTGCGTCGAAGGCGTCGGGGACGTCAACAACGATGGTTTCGAGGATGTGATGGTGGGTGCATACAAGCAGGACAATGGACCAACGTCCGAAGGGAAAGCCTTCCTCTACATCGGAGATTCCAACGGACTCTCTGCCGCTGATGCTTTCAATTACACAGCCGAGGACACGAGCTCTGGTTTTACTGGTGAGATAGCAGGCCTTGGTGATATAAACAAGGACGGTTTCGACGATGTGGCCATTGGCTGCAACAAAGCACCCGGTAGTCCGGCCTACAGCTCCAGGATGTCCGGGACTGTGCACGTGCTGCATGGAACGAACGCCGCAGGTGGACATCTTGAATCCCAGGATGTCTGGAACCACACTGCCGAGGGTGCTGACGATGCCTTTGGCTTCTGCATCGCAGCTGGTGACATGAACAAGAACGGTTACCGAGACCTCATTGTTGGGGCACCGGGAGCTTACGGTAAGGATTGGTGGGAAGGGCGTGTCTATATCTTCCACAACTACGACGGTGAGCTTCATTCAGAAGCTGAGACAACGCTTTCAGGTGATGAAGCGGAATCCGGTTACTTTGGCTGCTCCCTTGATGTCGGTGATGTCAATGGTGATTCCTTCGACGACCTGGTGGTTGGAGAGTTCGGAAATTTCGCTCATAGACACCTTGCATGGATCTACTACAACGATGATGGTCTGTCTGATACGAACAGAGAGGTGCTCGAGTCCGCAGATCCTTCAACCGGCAACGCCTTTGGAACACAGGTTGTCGTAGCCGAGAACGCTAACGGGACCCAGGCTCAGGTTGTGGTGACAAATCCCCTGGATGAGTCCGGTGATAAATCCGGAGACTCTGGTGGAGCTTACGTTTACGACCTTGCAGTGGTCCTCGACCCGCTCAACACCATCACTGACCTCACAGGAGAGGTCCTTGAGAACCAGGGCATCAAGCTTGGTTGGACCTGGAGCGGTTCGCATGTCACTCACATCAAGATCTACAGGGCCGAGACTACAGGTTACTGGGACGCTCCCGTTGAGTATCTCACAGAGACCATTACCGAGGGTTCCTGGACCGACACCAACGTCGTCAAGGGCATGACCTACATCTACAAGATCAAGGAGATGGAAGGTAACCGGATAGGACCAGAGTCCAATGAGGTCCAGCTGAAGTACATGGAAGCTGACCCTTCATCCGACGGAAGCGACACAGCAGACGAGCCAACCGTGGAGGAGCTTGACTATCTCTACAATCCGAACTCAAAGGAACTGTTCATCTACCTTCCCTTAGAACCAGGTGCACCCCAGGCAAATTACAAGGTCTACTGGTACGAGGACAATGAGTGGGTCCATGTCAACTCCAGCTACAGACATACACAGGACGCCAAGGTCGAGTTCACGCTACAGAACGATAGCTACAATGTGGACAAAAAGAACCACTACAAGATCGTCGCGGACGGAGCGGATGGTGAGCAGGTCCTGTGGCAGTCTGACACATCCTCCAAGGAGGCGGCCCTCATGCCTTGGGACTTCCATCCGACAAACTACTGGACCTGGATAGAAGCTATAGCTTTGATCCTGACAGTCATAGTCGGCATCATTGGTATCGTGGCGTATAGGGCTAAGAGGAAGAAGGTCGTGGACCACATGGAGCGAGCTGACAAGGTCATCGCGAGGGACGCCCTCACTCCGGAGAAAAAGAAGGAAGCGCTCAAGGAGTTGAAGAAGGACGCTGAAGAGCAGTATCGGAAGAAGAAGATAGACGATACTCAATACCTCATCATCGACAAGAAGATCACAGAGTGCATCGAGGAAGCAGGCAAGAAGAAGGCCGACCCTCCACCACCAACGGACTGATGCACAAATCAAATAACCTCTACGTGTGATTATAGTACAATGTCGTTGACGGACAAGGTAGAGGTCATCGGGGGAATCCTGGTGAGCTCTGGAGGTCTACACCTTGCCGGAGAGCTTGGGATAGACAAAGATATCCACATAGTCTCAGCTATGTTCAACGCAGTCTCCAATTTCATCGAGGATACATTGAGCAGGTCCGCCGATCAGATCAAGCTCTCCGGGGATGTGTTCATCACCAAGGTGGATGGTGATCATTCGACCATCTGGGTCACAAGCCACGGGACCTCTGTAAGACTTGTTGAAGGAGTCCAGAACATCCTCTCCGCCATTGAGACGAAGTACATCCAAAGACTTGATGATTGGAACGGCGAACGTATCGATGAGCTTGTCTCCGACTTCAACAATGCCATCTTGGCCCTGGGTGCCATGGTGGGTTCGAAGGAGGACGACACTAGCGTCCCGGTCCTTGGTTTTTCCATCCTTGACAGCAGCGATCCACACGAGTTCGAGGAGCGGCTGGAGACCGCTGTAAATCTATACTTCATGTCAGGGGACATGGACGCTGCGTACGAACTTGCTGCAAGCACCGCAGAGTCAATGGAGAAGTTGGACCCAACTACAAAGAGGTCAGGTCTGTTCCACGCTTTAGCTGTCAAGGTGGATGAGAGCAGGCGGATCAAGGACCCGGAGATCGAGGGTGATCTTCGAAGGATTCAGAAGCTGTGCCTGAAGCAGGAGAACATACCTGGCCAGATAGTTGTGGCCCATACCTTTGCCAAGTTCCATGTTTCCTTGGAAAACAATGATGAGGCTGATAGGTGGATAGACAAGGCCAAAACCCTCATCGATGAGCATGGTACGCGGACCCCCAAGGAGATGATCCGGTCCATTGACATCGAGCTCACAAGGATCCGTAACGATTTCCACCGGGAGAAGGCTGAAGAGTGTATCCATGGATGGCAATGGCTCCTGGATGACCTGGAACCCATGCAATTAGATGGCTTGTCTGACCTTGAGAAGTTCCTTATCGTCAAGTATCTGATCACCATCAACAACAACATTGGTTTCGTCATTGTCATCCAGGATAGGCTTAATGTAGAATCTCACAAGAAGGCCATTCCTTATTACGAGAAAGCGATCCACCACATCCAGGAACATCAGGCCCAGTGGGTCTTCCCCATCGTTGCTGGTAATCTCGGTCTCAGCCTGGCCATGATCGGCGAGCTCGATCGAGCATTGGTCTTTGTGGAATCCGCCCACCAGATGGCCGAGGAAATGGGTATCGGTGTTAACATCTCAGTGGCCGAGAGGAACATGGGTGTCTACTACTTCCAAAGCGGTGTCCATAACAATGATATCTCTGATCTTTTCGAGGCGATGCACTGGTTCAAGCTGGCTGAAGGTGGGGAGACCAACGATGGGGAGATAGAATTCCTCACGACCTTCAAGGACGCGTGCATGGAAGAGATCCGGAAGCGCGTGTGAATCCTTTTTATACACCGACCCCAATATCAATTCGATGGGTGAGAGTGCGAAGGACCAGTTTAGATACCACAATAGCGAGGAGTATCTTTCTGCAGACCCTATAACACAGCCAGGATGGGATAGGAAGCAGGAGTTCGGTACTGGTATGACCTATCTGTATATGCTCCGGTTTATCTCGATCGTACAGATGATCGCTCTTGGTGTTGTCTCCATCCTTCTGATCGGCATTGGATTGTTCTTGGCAATACCTATGATGCTCTCCGATCCTATGATGGCACTGTTTCCACTTGTAGCGGTTGGAGCTCTCATAGTCTTGATGCTAGTTCTGATGATCCCGGTAACCTTTGGGTTGGCTGCCATGCGATTCTTCATCTTCAAAGCAGCCTACAGGCTTATCATCCAGCATGGCTCTGTCAAGACCGTAGCCGGTCTGGAAGTATTCAACCTCGAGGACGTTATCGATGCCAGGGTCGAAAAGGGCCCGTTCATGGTCTGGAAGGACTTCTCCGGGTTGATGTGCGGCCAACCGTATGGTAAAGAACATGTTGTAGTAAGGGTTCGCAGGGCAGGTGCAGGCGTCCTGGTCATGGACAAGGAGCGACCTAGGAACGTTTATGTTGATGTGGATGATCCCGAACGTTTCGTCCGTGCCCTCGGTTGCCCGGTCATCTCCTGATCATTTCTTTTTCTTGCCTTTCCCCTTTCCTTTCTTCCCCTTTTTCTTATTAGATCTTTTTTTAGAGTCAGATTTCTTTTTACGAGGTTTTTCCTTTTCAGGAGTTTCCTCTTGCTGCAAATCCTCTTTTTGTTTATTGTCATCATCAGGGATCTCTTCTGACTCGATGTCTTCCTGATCGATTTCAGTTTCCTCCACTGACTCTTCTGGTTCTATGGATTCATCAGGTTCTTCGTCGGAGCTCTCATCCTCTTCAAGCTCTGGTTCAACTTCTTCGGAAGGTTCCTCCTCTTCTTCCTCCTGTTCCAAATCCTCCTCGCTTTCTTCGAGGTCCTCCTCGTCATTCATGCTTTCTTCTTCCTCTACAAAATCCTCTTCCCTCTGTCCTCCAGACCGTTTCACAACCAGAAAGATTACTACAATGATTACAAGGAACACGATGATTCCCACAACGACTAAAATGATGATATTTAGATCCTCTTGTGTTTCCTCATCCTTTCCATCATCCGTCTCATCGGGGAAGGTAGTGTTGCCAATAGTCGACGTGGGGCCAGTGTATACAGATACTTTCACTGTTGAAGTGATTTGATTATTGGTCTCATCGGTCTCTTTAACAAGATCTGAGCTATCGATCACCAGTTCGAGGGTATGATCTCCTTCTGTTGCAATCCAGATGAATGAGAATTCAAGCTCTCCATCAAGATCCAATGCTTGTGTTGCTACTTCATTATCGTCAACTTTTAGAGAAACTGTTATTGCTTCTACCTCTGTAATACCAGTGACTTTGGCGGTTGATGTGATCTTGATCTCATCTCCTTCCATCGGCGTGCTATCAGAAACATCCATCTGGGAAAGTTCGAGGTCTCCACTAGTGATTATCTCTTCTTCTTCTATTTCTGATGAAATTTCACCTGCGTACAGATCGACGAGGCCATCGTCATTTCCTGCTATTGCATAATGAACGGTTCCGGTTTCTCCATCGATCAGAAGAGATGCACTTTGAACTTCAGTTGTGACATTTACAAGGCTTTCTCCATTTCCGACCTTTATTTGGGCAATTTCTTCGACTTGTTGGATCCAAACGAACGCAGGTTGGTCCAATCCATTCAGATCCATTCCGAACGCTCGTACGTCATCAGACGTTGCTTGCATCTGTGTACCAACGATTGTCGAATCAACGAAAGTGTAATTCAGACCAATGTTTGCTCCTGCCCAGGCAACGATTCCACCTTCTGTTGTGAGCTTGCACCTGACTAGGTCTCCCGTGGTTGAGGATACAAACAATGGTGATGCCCAGGTTCCATCTGTGTATGTAACAGAATATATGGAATCGCCTTTGATATAGGAAACGAGGATCCTTCCCATGGACGCATCCATATCGAATGTCTTTGGAGAATCCTCAATGGGCTCGATCGATCTCCAACCAACAGCCTCTGAGATGAATTCTGCTACCCTGATCCTCCGGTCGACAGATGTCATGGGATTGAGATCGCGGTCCTCCGTCCAACAAAGGACAAACTTGCCCGATGGATCATACCGAAGTACTGGCTCAAGCTCTTGTACATTATTGGATGTTATCCATGTCGGATCTGACCATGAACTTCCATCATATGTAGCACTGCGGATTTCCACTTTGCTACCTGCGATAAATGGTGATTTTTCGGTTGTAAGATCTTTGTCTTTGTATGCACACCAAACGGCCAGCCCATTCCCATTAGTATCGAAAGCCATTGTTGGAGCGTATGAACTGTATCCGTCATCAGAAAGCCATGGCCCTTCGGACCAAGTTCCGTCAAGATCGTAACTACCAATACCAAGGCTCGATGGAAGTTCTTTATTCACATTGTCTCTGACAGTGAGGATCTTTGCGCTCCCATCAGGAGCAACTGCAAGGTTTGGATATGTATAGGGAGATGTATCTTCCACAAGCTTATCCTTCGATCCAATGAAACGTTCAGTGTCTTTCCATTCTCTATCTACCTCAATGTCTGTGGATGATCGTGTCATTGGAAGCATTACACTTCGGGTGATCACAGGAACTGCTCGAGTGTTGCCATCATCTGCTTTATACAGCATCCAGGTAGCCTCATATTTCGCGTTGCTTGGGATCTTCCACCATGCGATGTTTCCTGAGATGTACGCCTTAGCGTGAACCGAGACTCCTCTAAGGACAGGTGAAGGATAGGCAAGATCAGCTCCTACTTTGAAGTATAAGCCCGTTGCGATCGATCCGATATATCCTTTTCCAAGGGCTGTAGCAAGCTTTCCTTCTAGTCCGAATGTATAGTTTGCTGAACCTGATTTCCAACTGAATGGTACCGATGGGAAAATGGCAGAGTTTTGTGTAGCATCGATCACTGCTTTTATGTCGATTCCACCCTCGATTGTCAATCCAACGGAAACATCCACAAGCCAGTCCGATAATTTTGAGACTACCTTCGATGCTAAAGTAGCAAGTCCGAGCGTTTTTCCAGCAAGCACAAGGCCAACCCATTCAATAAGGTCTTTGAGTCCAATACTCACAGATATCTTTTGATTCAGACCACCAGCTATATGGACTTCAGTGATCTGGATCGCATCCTCATAGGAATCTTCAACATACTTTGCATGGACCGTCAGACCGACATAGTTCTTCTTCGCTTTGGTCAATGCTCCTTCAACGGTTTTATCTGGATCCGAATGGGGTGCAACTTCTACCTTACCCATGGGCCATTTCGTTTCGAGTTCGGCATATCCTCCTCCGGTGACGTTGCCATGGGACCTGAAGATCGCAAAGAACTCTATTTTGAAGATGACTCCGTTCAGAATACCGTCTGAATCTGTGAACCCCATCATGTTCGTTAAGATCCTTTGGAGGTTGATCTCAAGGCCGAACTCATATCCAACCGAGAAGTTATAGGACATGTAATTGTCCGTATCTATTCCAGCAGAGATGTTTGACCACAAACGTGTTTTGTATAAGCTGGTCGAATGATCATGGGTCAGACCATGCTCTTTTAGGAAATCATCGATGGCAGTTACCCATGATGGACATTCAATGAATTTATACTCGGCAGTGTCTACATACCTGTCGGACATGCCAAAATGAGTCATAGCCTTCACTTCGAAATTCAATGTCGGAAGGTAGGTGTTCACCTTTCCGAGATTGAAATTGCACCGCCATTTACCATCCTTGGATATATTGAAGACCTTCTGTTTGTATGAGTTTTCTTCGAATCCGAACTCAACGTATGTGATAGGGTCCTCGGCGTCACCAAGTTGTATGGTGGCCGTAAGCTCTAGTATCGCATCGATACCCTTGACGAAAATGTTTCCTTCACAACCAACATTTAGACCAGTTATGGTTGGCGGCGGGATCGGGTCCATATTTATAGTAAGGTCCTTTCGGTCCCCAAGCTCGATCTGCAACTGTTTTTCAACGGTCTTGTAGGCCCATTTCTTAAAATAAATCGTATACAGGCCACCTTCGAGATCTTGGAACGAGCAAGCACCTTGATCATCGGTGACCCCGGAGTAATAAGCACGATCCATGGTGATCTCTACTTCCTCTATGGGATCCGACGTGCCATTATACAATACGGTGATGTTAAGGAACGCTGGGTTATTGCTTAGAATGTAATTATCCGAGGATGTATATCCTGGTTTGGAATAGACCCACGAGGAAGGTTTAGAATCATCGCTGAGGTAGAATGTTTCATAATATCCGCTCTCATCAGTATAGACTTCCACATGATTCCCATCATCGATGGTAAGTTTTGCTCCGGGAATTGCCCCTGAATTGATTCCACCGTCTTCGTTGAGAACGATCCCGTTTGTGAATTCCTCATGTACTGTAGGTGGTGGATGATCTGGGTGATCATAGTATATGCTTACCGTTGTATCCCCTGATATCGAGATCCACTCATATCCTGTGAAGAGCTTGCCTACACATAGTCTCATGATGTCGTAGTATTCCTCTTGGGATGTATCGCCTTGATAAATGCAGCCTGTAGTTTCTGATGGTGGGTAGTATTGTGGAGTCCAAGTAGCTCGCGCTTTTCCAGGATCATATCTCTGCATATATTCGTTCCAGTAAAACCCTTTTAAGGTTATATCGCATAGCATCTCGGGCCTAATCGTGGTGTTTTGAAAGTATAGCTTCTGAGCATATGTTTCAACCCAATCTAAACCTCCGACGATTTCTTGCTTGTGCTCATGGAAATATTGCTCGTCATATACGGTTATTGTTTTGGATTGAGTGACATAGAATGGGTGAGTCACCGTCACAGTATATTCTCCTGGAACAAGATCTGTGAAGAAATTACCGCCATCACCTTCCGGGCAAGAACCGACTGGTGGAGGGTATGATCCAGACCGTGTAGTTGGCCCCTGAAGGTCGATTGTCCAAGGTATTCGCCAAGGCTCTTCTTCATTGCAATAGACGGCCATCTTTCCCTTGAAAGCGTTGTAAACATAGAGTTCATACTCTGAATGCTCGCCTGTGACATCCCATACCTCGTCGAGCAGGTTGTCTGAGTCAGAAAAAGTCTTGTCCACCTTTCCTGGAACCTCAAGTCTGTATGTATAATCCCCTGATGGAAGTCCTACGAGAGTATACTGTCCTTCCTCATTGAGCTCTATTGGTTCCTGAGGGAAGTATCGCTCATCCGTTATGATCCATTCCCAAAGATAGTCATCTCTGTTCGGTTCGAAGTACACAGTGTTGTTATTGGTTGCCGAAAGGATAGTCAATGTCCCTTCATCGACGCTCTGAGAGTTCTCATATCTAGAATCATACCCAATATGCCAATCCTTCAAACGTACCGTTACGTTTTTCGGCTCTTCCGATATCTTTGGTTTCATGATGGCCTCATGTACGGTCGATCCGTTAGGATCAATGATCAGTTCAACATAATAGTCTTCGAATCCACCCCGATATCTCTCATGCCCCGGGCTACCGTTGTATGTCGTTACCCATAATCCATTATCACCTGCCGGTATGTCGCTGACTGTAATAGTGCCAAAGCCGTCTTCTATCTGAACTCTTTTAGGAGGATAGCCATTGAACTCCATGGTATCTGACCAATAAGCCGGAAGATGACTGTCGATCCGTAAAGGCCACACCTCTACATACATCGGACCGCTTTTGATTGGTGCATCGATCTCAAAAGTGATCTCTGTCAGTGCAATTGCTACATTCAAGGTGATATCTGTAGTCTCTTCGGGCATTACTATTACAACATCATTACCCTTTTCGAGAAAATATTCATCACAATAGATCTGATATTGCCCTGCTGGGATGTCCTCAATAGTGAATTTTCCCTCATAATCAGTTTCTGTCTCGAAAGGACCGAGAACACTATCATCATCATATCCTATCATCACTACCGTAACCTCAGTGATGTGGCTTGTGAAAGTCATATTGAACTCCTCGTAGTTTGATAGTGTGACCATACCAGATACTGAACCCGGGCTTGTCGAAATGAGAAAATCCTGTTTTGTAAGATAATCTCTATCAATAATGATGCTACTTCGAGTGTCAGTTGTGTACTTTTGTTTAGTCGCGGAGGCAGTATAGTTACCTGGAGGAAGGTTGAGGATTGTGAATTGTCCTTCCTTATCTGTAAAATACGTTGATCCAGCAATATCGATCGATGCATCTGGCACACCTGCTCCGGTATCGATATCAACAACGTATCCTGCAAGAACTGAAGGCAACTCTGTTCCATTGGGTTCAATGTCCATCATTATTGTCTCTACATCCCCTGATCCTACGGATACATACTCATGGGATTCCAGATACCAGTCCTTAGCTATGGTGACCCAATAGTCCCCCGTAACAACATCGACGAACTCATAAAAACCAAAAAAGTCAGTGGTAGTCATTGCTACTGGATCAACCATTGAATCTGAATCAAAATCCTGTTGTGAGGTTGCGTCATACAGGTTCACCTCCATGTCTACAATTCCAGACTCACTGCCATTATATAGGGCATAACCTGCGATTATACAATCATCATTTCCCGATGTTCTTGTAACATCCTGGATGTGGCCTGTGGTCTGTTTTTCACTATCCATGGCAAGCATGCTGTGCATTGATGTAGATATGAAAATAAACACCAATCCAAAAATTAAGCTCATTCTTACCAGTGTTCCTAGAAGTGATTTCTTATCACGTAGAATCATTTACATCTCCTCCTTGGAATTATTATCTTTCTTTCTATAGTGATCAGTGATCTCTTGACGAAATTCTTTCAACCATTCGCGCTCAGCATTCACATGATAGGTTGGCTTTCTAACAAGAGCACGGATATTTGGTGGACCGTCATTAGCAGCCACCTCTTCTCCGACGCATTCAAGGAACTCCAATGTCTGGTCGATATCGGATTCATACTTGTCTAAACAATCCAACACCTCGTCAAGTGTCAGGAGGTCCAAGTTCATTAAGCCGAGATCGATTGCGAAAACATGTTTTTCGAATTCGACAAGGACTTCCATTATTTTCTCTTTCATCACCACTCTTCCCTCTGGCGTGACAGAGAAGACCTTTCTAATGGGTCTGTTCTCAACGATCTCCTTCTTACTGGTTACATATCCTTTCGATTCGAGTTTTTTTAGAACATAATAGATCGATGAATATGCAACATCCGTCCACATCCTCATATGACGTTGTTCTATGGTCTTCTCAAGTTCATATCCATACTGGGAACGTTCGCATATGAGGCCGAGAATAGAGGCTTCGAGATTAGATATTCCAGTCATAGACTATTATATAGATAGAGTATCCGCTATATTAGTTTTTAGATTCGGCTAGCCATCACTCCCAAGCGATCTTGAACACTACTCTGGCATCGGCCTCTGGCTTATGCTCGGCGACAGAGATACAACCTCGCTTGTTCATGGTCTGAATCATCTGCTTCAAACTTCCCGTATAGATGAGGACCAAATCTTCTGGAACTCTCGATGCGCTTATCGTGATCGAGGTTTCCTTTGGACCGTTGGAGAAGTTGAAATTGGAGCCTTTGTTCATTCTCATGAATGATCTGCCCATCATCTTGAGGACAACTGGGACGGGTGCAAATTTAACCATGCTCCGTCCCTTGGTCATATAATGGAACATGTATTTTCCGAGCTTGATCAATTCATCCTTGCCGTATCTATTAGAAATATGATCATGTACCAATTGTACATATTGCGATGGATAATAACCGCCTGGCTCTATAGAACCAGTATCGAAGGAAGCGATATGATCGATTTCTTCTCTGGCTTGCTTTCCGTGTGCACTTTCGATGTATCGCAGGGCCATTAGAATGATCTCACCTTGGACCTCCTGTTGCATCTCCGTACCTCACATCGGCCGCTAAAGGCTTGGATCAGTCTAATACCTAATCGACAGTGCACATCGGTTCGGGTTTCGCCTCGATACCCAGATACTGCAGGATACCAGCAGCAGCCTTCTTCCCAGCACCCATGGCCAAGATCACAGTGGCAGAGCCAGTGACGATGTCGCCGCCTGCGAAGATGCCAGGCACCGACGTCATCTGCGTCTCCTCGTCGGTTATGATGTAGCCCCACTTGTTGAGCTCGAGCCCAGGTGTGGTCTGGCCGATGATCGGGTTGGTGTCTGTTCCGATGGCAATGACGACAGTGTCTGCGTCAAGGACATACTCTGAGTCTGGAATTGGCACAGGCCTCCTCCTTCCGGAGTCGTCTGGCTCGCCAAGCTCCATCTTCTGGCACCGAAGTCCCTTGACCCATCCGTTCTCGCCGATGATCTCTAAAGGATTGGAGAGGAAGTGGAACTCCACGCCCTCCTGCTCTGCGTGATGGACCTCCTCGACCCTGGCCGGAGCCTCTTCCCTGGACCGCCGGTAGACGATCATGGAGCTCTCGGCACCGAGACGGACAGCGGTCCTCACAGCGTCCATAGCCACATTGCCGCCGCCGATGACGGCCACCTTGTTGCCACAGCCGATAGGTGTGTTGCAGTCCCTCTCGTTAGGTGGGTTCATGAGATTGGCCCTGGTCAAGAACTCGTTGGCGCTCTGCACGCCGTTGAGTCCCTCACCTGGAAGCCCAAGGAACTTGGGGAAACCAGCGCCGGTTCCGATGAACACAGCATCGAATCCCTGTTCTTCCATGAGCTGTGGGATTGTGAATATCCTTCCGATGACGTAGTTGCACTTGATCTCGACGCCGAGCTTCATGAGCTTGTCCAGCTCCTCGTCGATGACATCCTTAGGCAGCCTGAAGCTTGGGATACCGTACTTCAGGACACCCCCTGGAGTGTGGAGCGCCTCGAAGATGGTCACGTCGATACCAGCAAGTGCCAGGTCCTGCGCGCATGCGATGGATGCAGGTCCTGCACCGATCATGGCAGCCTTACGCCTTGGTTCTACCTTAGGAGCCTCGCCGCGGGCACAGACCGATTCTCGTACAGCCCAGTTACCTACGTATCTCTCGAGCTTTCCGATGGATACCGGAAGTCCCTTCTTTCCGAGGACACACTTCTCCTCGCACTGTGACTCCTGTGGACAGACCCTACCACAGACCGCGGGAAGTGGGTTCTCCTCGGTGATTATCCTGTATGCCTCGAACATGTCGTCGTCGGCCACTGCCTGGATGAAACCAGGTATGTCTATCTGCACTGGACATCCGTCCACGCAGAAAGGTCTCTTGCACTGAAGACACCTGTCAGCCTCTGCCTTTGCAAGCTCTGGTGTGTAACCGAGGACCACATCGTCGAAGTTCTTGATACGCTCCATCGGGTCCTGCTCTGGGCAGTCGTTCCTGTTCGTGAGTCTCTCTGCCATGTCCATTAGCTTCCCTCCTCCAGTTTCTTGACGGCCTTGCATTGATGCTCATACTCCTCCTGGCAGGCCTTCTCGTCATCGCAGAACCTTGTCTGCCTGGACATGAGCTCGTCCCAGTCAACCTTATGGCCGTCCATGTCTGGTCCGTCCACACAAGCGAACTTGATCTCACCGTCGTAGTTGACACGGCAGCTTCCGCACATTCCGATGCCATCCACCATGATGGTGTTGAGGGACACCATGGTCTTGACGTTGTACTCCTTGGTCAGGTTGGCACAGGCCCTCATCATGATGAGGGGTCCTATGGCGACGACCTCCTTGATGTCGTCATACTTTTCCAGGACCTCCTTGAGGACAGTGGTGACAAAGCCCTTGGTCCCGAAGCTGCCATCGTCTGTGGCAACGAGGTACTCATCAGAGCACTCCTTGAACTCGTCATCCCAGAAGATGAGCTCCTTGTTCCTGAAGCCTACGATGGAGATGGTATAGTTACCGACCTCCTTGGCCTTGCGAAGCTGTGGGTAGACGGGTGCAACACCCAGGCCACCGCCGACGTAGACGACCTTTCCTTCGGTCTTCTCTATATGGCTTGGCAATCCCAGTGGTCCCAGGAGGTCCGGTATCTCGAACCCTTCCTCCAGGGCCATCATCTCGTTGGATGAACGGCCGACAGCCTGGATAACACAGGTTATCGTGCCCTTTTCAACATCGTAGTCTGCAATTGTCAGAGGGATCCTCTCGCCACCCTCGCGTATCCTTACCATGACGAACTGGCCGGGCTGTGAGGCCTTCGCAAGGTCAGGACAGTCTATCTCCCAGAGATAGGTGATCGGGGTGAACTGCTCCCTTCGGATGATCTTGTTCATATGCTCACCAAAGAAGTTGTGTCCAGGGCCGGGTCTTGAGGCTTTCCTGGACCGGTTCCATCGAACAATAAATGCCTATATAAGCATTGTAGTTGAAGACATGGTCTAACGTGTAACATATGTTACGAAACAAGCTATTATTTTACAGCTTGTCTCACAAAGGCACTTTCAAGCCTACTCACGTAGAAGTTTGACTATCGTCGCGATCTGCGACTCGAGCGAGCCGAGTTGCACAAGGTGCATGGAGTCCATGTCCCTGATGCGGCCTGACATGAGCACCGTTGCGATGACGTACTCTGCATCCGGGCTGATGGCAAGATGGGAGAGTTCGTTCCAAGTGTTGACGATATCTCTGAACCGCTCCACCTTGGGACTTATCTCAATGTATGCAGCGGCAAGGGCGCAGGTGGCTAGAACTCCATGTGAAGGGACCTCCTTCATGGACTCGACAGCCTCGTCATCCAGGACCTTGAGGAGCTCTTCCTTCAGGCCCGCCTGCATGTCCTTGATCATGTAGATGTCCACAGGATGCTCCCTTACGTCCATGATCCTTGCAGGTGAAAGATATGCGGCCAGGTAGTCTACTGGGTCCTCGTACGACAAGGATTCATGGACCTCCTTCCAATGGGCGATGGTCTTCTTCCTTGTGTCGCCACCCTTGACGCCGGACATGGATGCATTGGCTATGAAAGCAGAAGCGATCTGTGCATCATCGATGTCCTCTGGGAAGGACTCCTGCATCTCTATCCTGGTCTTCTCGATCTGCTCGTGGTAGGACTTGTACGTGGTCTGGTCGAAGGTCTCTGTGTCCTTGGTCCCGATGATCATCGGAAGGGACAGCATGGTTGCTGCCAGATCAGCGTTCGATTCCAGAGGAATGTTCAGTTTCAGCTCTTTCCAAAGGTCTACGGTGTTGCGGGTGGATTCGACCCTGTACGACCTGGCTATGCAGGCTGTTGTAAGGTATGCTGCTATGATGTCCCTATTGTTGACCTCGACTGCTCCGAATTCCATAAGACCACGTCCGGCCGATGACCTGTTTAGAGATAGATAAAGATTGTGGGGGGATACTGTATAGATGGGGAAAGTGGCACGGAAATTTAGCGAAGTATTATGAGGCTGAGCTATTCCAGTCAGTTTCCTGCGTCGCTAACCGACGCATCGGAAACTGCCGGACCCTGCCGCGTCTTTAGCGTCAATTCCTATAGCACCGCGCTGGGTGGCAAAGTTCACGAAGATCCTGGCCTCCATAAACCACTTATCCCCCCATCCCCCTTCCCCACATATGAGGCCCAAGGTCTTCGTGAACTTCGCCATGTCTGCCGACGGCAAGATGGCTCTACCAGATGGTAGACAGACCGCCATCTCCAACACCGAGGACCTTGAGCGCGTCCACAAGATGCGCCACGAGGTGGACGCCATCATGGTGGGTGTCAACACCGTCATCACTGACGACCCGAAGCTCACTGTGAAGCAGAAGTATGTCTCGGAGCCTGTGGACCCGGTCCGTGTGGTCGTGGACACCACCTTCAGGACACCGGCATCGGCTCGCGTCCTGGATGGGACCGTGGACTCCATCATGCTCACTGGAGAGTTGGACAGGACCAAGGTCGCATCCCCGCTCCCAGAGAACGTAGGTATCGTCTCTTGCGGGCTCACAGAGGATGGGAAGGTGAACCTGTCCGAGGGACTCCGGGAACTCTCCCAGATGGGGGTCGAGACGCTCATGGTAGAAGGCGGG
>JANQNL010000016.1 GCA_028279585.1 Thermoplasmatota archaeon | reverse complement strand
ATGATGACCACCATCCCGATGATCACAGGGGCAAGCTTGAACGATGAGGCCATGTACTATAATAATGCCACATGGAATATGAACATTATCATTATCCTTTGACACTTTACGCATTACCAGGGAACATCCTTGGTCCCTATCTTGTAGCCTATCACATTGATGCCAAAGTGGACCAATGGCTCACAGACCACGAGTGCGACGAGCGTCACAATGGGATAGAACGTCCCATTATAGATGAATGCAGTGTAAACAAAACCGTCCGTGAAGAAGTATGCCAGGACCAGAAGTATGAACGTACCACCGACAAGGTCGTACTGGTCAAGCCCGATGGCCTTCTTCCCCCGACCAATGTTGAGCCGCCTTTTGATAAAAGACCCCAGAGCGTCCCCGAAAACAGCTCCAAAGGACAAGCAGAACAGAACAACAATGTAGTATGGGAACTCCCCGAAGATGTTCCAGAAAGGCCAGTCCAGGAAGTAGGCGATGAGCATCTGGACGATACCGACCATCATACCTGTGGCGGGAGCGGATATCAACCCCTCCCAGGTCTTGCCATCACCCAGTATCCGTCTCCCATCGGACCACTTGCGTCCCCCATCGATGGGGACCTTGCCCCTAACGATTGGCGGTGTCATATTGGCAACCGCCGTGGGGCAAAAGATCCACGCCGCTAGAAAGGCGTAGTATAGTATCCGAAGGAAGTCTACCTCCATGGTCGGCCAGAAGGTCCCAGACGTATTCAAGCTTTTGGTCCACCCGGCGGTGGCATTATATACCGTGGGCCAGATTCAAGCGGGATGCTGTACAACCCTGCTGTATATGGTGGGACGATGGTTGCGGCGTTCATCCTCAACCACACCATCTTCCAGCTCGAGGTCAAGTTCGATGAGAAGCCACCCAAGGGAGGCTATATAATAGCGTCGAACCACCTCCATAACATGGACCATAGCTGGGTCATGCAGGTACCGAACTCCTTTGGCAAGTTCAGGCCCATATTCTTCCTTGCCAAGGATTCACTGTTTAAAAACCCGATAGGTAACCTGTACTTCACAAACATGGGGTCCATACCTGTGGCAAGAGGTTCTGGTGAGAAGGCCCCAGTTGTCAAGGCAGTAAAGCTCCTGAAGCAGGGCCACATCGTGGGACTCTATCCAGAGGGTACCTACAAACGAGGCATCGGGACCGTTTTGCGCAAATTCAAGACGGGTGTAGGCCGTATGGCACTTGAAGCACAAGTCCCCGTTGTCCCAGTGGCCCATACTGGTGGCGAGGACCTGACCTACAAGCGAGGCAAAGGCTTTGGTTTTAGAAAGGTCTATATGCGCGTCGGCAAGCCTCTCTACTTCGATGAATACTACGATCGCGCAGACGATAATGAGGCCATAAACGAGGTCACAGAAGAGATAAAGACCGCTATCCGCAAGATGTATGTCCCAATGGCCAGGAAGTGGGGCTGGTGGGACATCGTCAAAGAGCACACGAAGAAGTGATCACTTTCGGGTAGGTCTTTTCCAGGTCTTCACCTGACCGTCCAGCACCAGGTGCGTCATGTATCCAAGATATGAGAGTATGATTATTACCACGACATCTATGAAGGTCAGGTTCATCAGGACTATCGTCATCACAGCCCAGAACAAAGCATAGGCCCCAGCTGCGATGACGGAATGTAACCTCTTCCTGTGAGTGAATGGTATGAACCCGATACCAAGAGATATCACAACAACGGCCATATAGATCACAGCGACCCGGGGCCATTCGATATGAAGTATCATCTCACGAGGAGTGACGTCCAGGATGCTCGACCTACCTGTCCCTGCGAGTATCCCATTGATCGCGACCATTCCGGCCAGGATCCCACCAAGTATGGGACCTCCAACGTACCGGACCTTGGTACCCTTCAGGTCCACGTCTGGAAGGAGTGAACCGAGCATAGCAGCTAGTGAACCGATGACCAACGCTTCCAATGATATCGAAAAGAACCCGATGTCGCCAGCAGGCGTGCTGTCCAGTAGCCACATTAGAAAGAACAGTGTCGCGACAACGGCCCCTAGGCCTGCCGCTACGTGAATTCGCCATCCGGCCATGTAACTGGTCCCGATGGGCAGCGTGAGAATGCGGGTACCCATCCCATATAAAAAGTGGAACTGCTGGCTTAAATACTTATTGGCAACTTCTGACCATCTGGTCCCCCCTCACTACCAAAATCCGAATGTATTTGAACCACTCCCCCAATATGCCAATGATGGAGTGGGACTGAAATTGGGTAGCTCGAAAAAGGATCCAGTTGATGAACAGATAGGTGATATCAGGGACACCCTTCACTACGTCAGGGACGACCTTGAGTACAGAAGGGAAAAGATCGAGGAAGGCCTGAACAAGACCAAGGACCTCCTTGATGCTTCCTCTGGACCAGAGTGGGAACATCGAAAAGAGGAGTTCGACCACTTCGTCGAGAAGGGCCTGACCAATGTCACCGGTGACGAGTCCTTCAAGACCTACCGCATCGACCGTGAAGGCAACCTCATCAGAAGGGCCTTGCACTGCATTGCATCCCTCACCATCATCTACTACTTCTTCCCGGACACGTTCCTGGGCATCCCCAAGGAGATACCGATAGTCCTGATCCTTGCTGTATTACCCATCTCACTGGACACCATCCGCATCGTGGGTGGCTACAACTGGAAGGGGATACGGGCCCATGAGAAGCACAAGTATGCTTCGTACGTCTGGTTCATGTTGGGTTCGCTAATTCTCATCCTTATCGCCCCACAGTTCATAGCAGCACCTGCGATCATCGCAGCAGCTTTCGGAGACCCGCTCATCGGTGAAACACGTAGGTTCCGCAGGTCTTTAGCATTCGGTATCGGCTTCCTGTTCTGCTTTCTTGTCTACTTCCCGTTCCTTTACCTCAACAACACCAACAGCATCGCACTGATAATCTTCCTTGCCATAGTTGGAGCTGTTGTTTCCTTTGTTGCTGAGGCTACCGATATCAGGATGTCCTGGTCCCTGCGAAAGGACATGTTCTACTCGCGGACCAGAAAGGAAGAGTCCCCATTAAGACGCTTTTCCAAGATCAGATACCACTCGGACGACGATATGCTTATGCAGGTCATTCCAGGCCTGTTCCTGTACATAATCTACTCCCTGCGGCCTCACTGGTTCCCCCACACGGACCTCATCGTACCCTTCGAACCTTTGGACATCATCGCCCATGTGCCGTGGTAACGTATAGCTTTTGTACAGTCGGGCAAGAAAGCGCCTAGAAGATGCTCGGTCCGAACAGTTTCCTTTGCTATTTTTCTGAACGGCCAGTAAATTTCAAGGTAGAGATTACTGTCATATTCTTACAATTAATTATAAATAACAATCAGGGTCATGGACCTCATATCCGTCGCAGCGGCTATCAGCCTATGGCTGATACATCTCTAAGATGCTTTTTAGGCGCACATCCGAAAACGAGCCTAGGCGTCATGCTAGGTGGTCTCCATGGTAGGAAGGATCCCCACAGAAGGAATCGTATTTTGTGTCCTTTTGGTCGCCCTTTTGTTCCTGGTCCCTGTTGGAATGACAACAGGATCAGAAAAACTGGCAGAACCAGAGGAACAGACATTCGTCATTGATGAAGTAACTGAGAGCTCGGTCTGTAATGGTGTATGCTACACAGAATCTGGACCCTTTGGTTCAGGTGGCACGTTCACATACACCAGGACATACTATTATCAGGCCCCAGAGGTCCGTGACATAGGTGATGGCCTTGTTGAGGTCTGGGTCCCAGAGCTCACCCATAGGTACAATCGTGGAGAGCCAATGGTCCCTTCAGACTATGTCAACTTCGCATTGGACCCAACAATGATGCCTACCTCTGTAGAGGTCACACCTGGCAACATCTACGAAACACCCCTCGATGGAACGTTAACACCATGGAGAACGCCCGTCAGGGTCTCGTACACCTATGCTGACCTTTATGACCTGGAAGGCACCGATGAAGGAAAGCTCCTTTACGGTGAGTCCTACACCACGCCTGGTCTTTTCCCCCCGACCTACCACGAGGACGAGAGGACCTTTGGTCTTATCCAGCAGGACTACAACGATAGGAACTACGCACATCTGACAGAACAGATCAGATCCAACAACGTCGGTCTTTCCCTCTACCCGGTCAGGTACGATCACATGGAAGGGCTCATCCAGTGGACCGATGAGCTGACCGTCGAGGTCCAGTATACCCGCAATCCATGCTACGTAGCACCAATAGCTGGTGACGAGAAGTATGACATGGTCATCATCACCTCCAATGGCCAGAAGGGCGCATACCAGACCTTGGCAGATTACAGGAACACAACGCTTGTGTCCACAAGGGTCGTGACCCTCAACAACATCTACAACGAGGACTTCTTCCCGCTGCCATACTGCAGGGACAACCAGGAGAAGATCAAATACTTCATCAAGGCAGCCCTGGAGAACTGGGAGATAGAGTTCGTTCTCATCGGCGGGGATTCTGGAGTTGTCCCCTACAGGACATGTTACATCAATGACGGTGCTGACGGTACCACCACGATCTCCGAGCTCTACTACGTGGACATCTACAAGCAGAACATGGCGTTCGCAGACTGGAACGCGGATAATGATACACGCTGGGCGGAGATCGAGTCAAGCTCAAGTTACGACTTTGCGAACACCGATCTGTTCCCAGACCTTATCATCGGCAGGCTGCCATCACAGAGCTCTTCAGATGCCAGCTCCCAGATAAGCAAGATCATGAACTACGAGGCCAACGCATATGGTGATCCTTTCTTCAACGAGGTGACACTCATGGGCACAGATACCTTCAGCGAAGGTTCAGGCGTTGCTGAAGGGGAATACATGTGCGACTACCTGGCCAACAATTACTACACCACTGGCACAGGATATTCGCACAATAAACTATACGTCTCTCTAGGCAATTGCAACTCAGGCCAGTATCAGGCGAACGCTGGTGTTGGTTTCCTACAGTTCTCCGATCACGGTCTGAAGACATCATGGGCAAACAAGGTCAACACAGGCCATGTGACCAACACGAACCTCGGCTTCAAGCTGCCCATAGTGGGAGTGGACGCGTGCTTGTGTGGAGCCTTCGACACCAACCGCTGCTTCGGAGAGGTCTTCCTTTCAGACTCAAATGGTGGCGGTATTGCTGCCATGGCCGCATCCAGGATAGGATACGGTGTTTGGGGCACATCCCACATATGGGCCTGCTCCGGATACATCAACAGGATGTACCACTACTCCTACACCTCTGGCAATGCAGACCAGGTTGGCGATATGTTCAAGGGAGCAGAGGTCCGCTTCTGCAACGGTCAGAACGAGAAGGGCGACGTTGCCACTTACAAGACCATCGTCGAGTTCGTCTTCTTCGCAGACCCAGCAACATACATCGGTGGAATACCAAAGACCACTCTGGATATGACCTGCGAACTACCACAGGCCAACGTGGACCCAGGAAAGAAGGTCACAGTTCCTTTCAATGTCACAAATACCGGTGACAAGCCAGCCAAGTTCCGGGTATCTGCAGATGGTGCTGATGGACCACTTCCAACCGGATGGCAGGCCAATATCACCTATCCGATCTCAGATGTGACCATCGCTGCTTCCGAGTCCAGCATCATCTACCTCGACGTCACCCCACCCTCGGATGCTATTGCGTTCACCAACGTCGAGCTGGAGATCACGCTGCTTTCTGTTAACATCGACAACAATCCTCTCAAAGCGACCTGCAACGTCACTGTCAATCACATGGCAGGAATGATCTTGGAATGTGCAGAACCTGCCAAGACGACCACCATGGACAGCACGGTGTACTTCACATTGGATTGCGAGAACATCGGAAATTACCAGGACAAGGTCTTCCTGTCACTGATGGGCATCCCTGAAGGATGGACAGCTGAACTGGACAATGACGAGGTGACAATGAACCTTGGCCAGTCGGTCTATCCCATCGTCACGGTCACTATACCTGACAAAGCTTTGGCCTTCGACTACAACATCGAGGTTGACACTTACCTCGAGTCCCAGCCAGACATGAACAGGGGAGTTACACTGACCGTCACCGTGGAAGCAGAGGATGGGTTCAAAGCAGAGCTCGATGGGCCATCGGTATCTGAGGCCCCACCTGGTGAATGGATCACGTTCGACATCAATCTCACAAATACTGGGAACCACGGAGACCATGTCCTGATCTCTGTGGATGAGGATGCTCTACCATCTGGTTGGAACACCAACATCAAGCCAGTGGATAATGTATCCATAGCTGCGTTCGAGGCATACCAGGTATCTGTGAGGGTCAAGTCCCCAGCGGACGCATTATCAGCCTCGCAACCGATCTATATCCAGTGTGAGCTCGGATCCTCCGGTGAGAAGGTCGATATCGAGGCAACAGCTACCATTAGTGCCATCTACGATATGCTCGTGGAGTATGATGAGACAGAGTATACCTACGACCCTGTGGAGGAGGAGTTCGACCATCTGTTCGACATCACCAATCTCGGAAACATCGAGGACGATTACACCGTCACATGTAGTGTTCCGAACGAGGATTGGGAAGCCTGGTCGGGACCACTACAGCCTCTAAGCGCAGGTTCCTCGATCTCAGCACTTGTCCATATCACTCCACCGACCAATCCCGCTGCAGGGGTCTATGAGTTCATGGTGACCGTTACTTCAGAGGATGGCAGCCTCTCATCAAGTCACAACATAACCCTCACTGTCGAGCAGGAGTATGGCATCCAGATGGACCTTGCTGTAGGCACTGTCACTACTGGGCCAGGTGAGGAGGTCATCACAAGTCTTGAGGTGACCAACCTCGGTAATGGTCCGGACATGTACTCTGTCAGTCCGAACTATCCACCAGGATGGACCATCACGACCAACGTGACCTCACTGGACCTGGGGCCAGGCGAGAAAGCATCGGTATCCATTAGCGTCACTCCACCAGCCACACACCTTTCTGGGACCGTTGATATCAAGATCACAGGCACCTCGGATGGTGACTTCACGGCCAGGGAGATAGAGACCCTGAAGGTCAACATCGACAAGGTCTATGGCATAGACATGGGCGTCAAGCAGGTCGGGGACACAAGCTTTACCCGATCGATAGGCCCTATCAAGATCACAGCTGGAGAGAAGCTCCATGTTACTATAGAGGTGCGTTCTACAGGAAACGCTGACGATAGCGTGAGCATCGCCTTCGACCCCGCATGGGCAGACATTGTGTCCGAGCTCGAAGTATCGTCATACGGCACCAACCAGGTGACCGTGACCTTCGAGATCCCTGACGATGAGGAAGGTGAGATGGACATCACGATCACTGCGACCTCGAAGAAGGATAACACTGCTGTTGCGACATCCACCATAAGCCTAGACGTTGACAAGAAGCAGGACAACATCATCGGAGGCGGAGGCATACCAGGCACAGGCGGGACTGGAACAGGTTCTGCCAACAGTGCTACCACATATGGTATATTCGCTCTGCTCGCCATCGGTGGTCTACTACTACTGATCCTCGTGGTCCTCCTACTCGTCGTAGTGGCTGTTAGGTCTCGAAGGAAGAAACCAGCACCTGCACCAGAACCAGCGACCTACAAGGAACCGCAACGACAGGAAAAGACCGTGTATGTAGCTACACAGTCTGATGCACCGATCTATGACGATGTGGTGACGGAGGCTGTACCACCACCACCACCACCAGCAGAGACTAACCAGGTCGAACCTCCACCGCCAATGGAGGCACTTCCACCACCAAGCCAGGACCCACCACCACCAGAGGCAGAGGACTATCCTCCACCACCTGATGAGGAGGACTTCATGGATTGGGATGGAGGGGAGCCTGAAGAGGAACTTCCGGAGATGGAACCGGTCTCTGACGAGCCACTTTCGGACTGGAAGTAGGTCCATACTGTCTGCCAAGGCCTATTAGGTCTACTCTATAGAGTATATCCATTACAGAGTAGAATATGAAAAAGTTAATAAGCCAGTCCACAAATGGTTTTTCGAGTGGACATGCGTATAGCCATCTTTACTGACAGCTACTACGAGGTCAATGGTGTGGCTAGGACATACCAGAACATCGCCAAGTCAGCTATGAAGAAGAAGGTGAAGCTTGACATCTTCACAATGGGTGGTCAACCCATAAAGAAGCATGGTAGCGTTAGGATATACGCTGTACCTCCCAGGGTACCATTCGAGTACTATCCAGGATTGATCTTCGATGTAGCTGCCATCCCACGCCATCTGGTCGGCTGGCTGCCAAGCGTTGTAAGGACACAGTTCGACAAGAAGAATTATGATATCGTCCAGGTCGCAACACCTGGTCAGATGGGATTGTATGCATTAACTGCCGCAAAGAAGTACGACGTGGCCCTGGTGGGTAGTTATCATACTCACGTTCCTTTTTACTCCGAAGTAAGACTTGCAAAACTTCTGGGTGGGAAGCCCTGGGGTCCGCTCAAGATAATCCCGATACTTGGGCGAGAGTTCGTATGGTGGTACGAGAGATACTTCTATGGCAGGGCGATATTCAACTTCGCCCCGACCAATATGATCGCGGGTTCTATATGGGAAAGGTTCAGACGCCCCACCAGGATCATGCGTAGAGGCGTGGATACCAAACGTTTCCGACCTGACGCTGCAAAGAAGGCAAAGAGACCAACGGTCCTGTACCTTTCAAGGTTGGCCGTGGAGAAGAACGTGGACATGCTTGTGGGTTTCCACAAGTATCTCCCAGGCGTAAGGCTCGTCATTGTAGGAGATGGTCCAGACAAGAAACGGCTCCAGAAGGTCTTACCAGAAGCAGAGTTCAAGGGATTCATCACAGGGTCAGAACTTGAAGAGACCTATGCCTCTTCCCATGTTTTCATCTTCCCATCCATCACAGAGACATACGGGAACGTGGTCCAGGAGGCCATGGCTTCCGGCCTTCCGGTGGTCCTCGATTCCAGAGGTGCATCCTCCGAGCTTGTCAAGGACCGAGTCGACGGTTACCACTACATAGGCAAAGGAGACATGTATAACAGGCTCGCAAAGCTACTTAATGAACCAGAGCGGGCAAAGAAGATGGGTCTTGCAGGTCGCAAGGAGATGGAGACCCGGACCTGGGACAATGTCTTCGATAGCGCAATGGAAAGCTACGAAAAGGCCATCAAGGTGCACGAGAACAAGGAGCCTGATAGAGTTAAGGTCAGGGCGCCTGTCTCAAGCACACGTGCTCAGAAGCATCACTAGTCAGGTCCATCCTCTGGCTGGACCACATCTGTTATGATGCTCTCACCTCGACCCAGGAGAACCTCTTCTGCAGGTGAGGAGAACAGGAAGTTCATTGCGTCCACCGGATCGAAGGCGTACATGATGTTGCCTATCCTTACCAGACCGACCTTCTGCTCCTGCTCCTTTCCCTTCATCATCGGGATGTTGACAATGGTGCCGTCCATGGAATAGAATCCAGGAACTGCATCGTCATGTGTGAGAGAATCCTTAATGGCCTTGAAGGTCCAGCTTCTCTCAAGGACCTGGCCGAGACCGAACTTTGGGGCCTTGATCCTTATAGGCTGGTCAGCAGGGTCGGGGCGGACATATTCAGCATTGAAATCCAGGTCAAATGAGAAGTCATTTATCTTGGCTACGTTGTTCTTCCAACGCAGGTTCACAGAGAAGGATTCTCCAGTGTTGATGTACTCCCCGTCCTTGAGGATGTTGCACTCCATTCCAGAGATGAGCTCCTTGTACATCTCCATCCTGATGGACTCGATGAAGAATATCCCCTCATGGTCTCCACGAATTCCATCAAGGAATGGTTTATTCCGCTTGAAATGGTCCAGTACATCAGCCATGGATTCAAATGTCATATTGCCACCTCACTCGACTTGAATCGAGGTGGTGGGAGTTATAGTTTTTCACAACCTGCTATTGTTCCTTCTTCTTCGAGAAACCGAAGGTCAGCCACATGGATGCGATACCTAGGATGAAGGACAACCAGATGGAGGTGCCCACCATGATCACACCAGCCCTGGTGGCGTCCTCGATAGCTACACCGGTCTGGCTGTAGATGGCGGAGATGACAAGGCTGTTACCAGCACCTATTGGCAGAAAGATCCCGAACAAGGTTGCCATTGATGAAGCGAGCATTGCCGTCCCTAGGTTCACACCATCCACGTGCATCGCCTCGAGGATGAGCCAAAGGCGGAAGAACTCGTTGAACCATATTATGCCAGTTAGCCCAACGGACGCTACGAAATGCTTTGGGGACTTGGACACGATCTTCGAACCGTTCTTGAAGTCGAAGGCCATGTTCAGGAGCTTGTCCCCATACTTGTCCTTGAGCTTCTTCGGCATAGGTGTATGCTTTCTTGCAAGCTCGATGACCTTGCTCATGAGCTTTCCAGAGAACATGAACACGAAAAAGGTCAGAAGGAAGACCATAGCACCACCCAGGACCACAAGCATCAAGGCACCTACTGCGAACCTTACCATTGGCAGGATTATGATCGTGCCTATCAGACCGTAGATGGTCAGCACTGTGAAGTCCACTCCTTTTTCTATGACCACAGTGGAGAAACCGTGACCGAACCTTGAGGACGACTTCTTCGAAAGGATAGCTGCGCGGACAGGATCACCAGCCACCCTTCCTGGGGTGATGTTGTTGGTGAAAAGTCCCATGAGAAAGATCGGGATGACCTGCTGCAGTTTGATGTCCTTGTTATGGGTATTGAGAAGGATACCCCATCGTATGGCCTTGGTCATGGTGTTCATCAGGTATAGGACGATAACAAGACCCAAAAGGGCCAGGTCCACATCCTTGATGTCGTCTGTGAAGAACTCCACAGGATTTGCCCGCCAAATGACGATGCCCAGGACCACAAGCGATATCAGGATGAGCACTACCTTCCTGATGAGCTTGATGGTCTTTTTGTCCATGATGTACCTCCGAATGAATGTGGCCAGTGGGTCATCTCAAATAGCTGATGGCATAAATTCTTATCTAGATAGTTATTACAGCAATTTACTGAGTTTAGTGTAACACTCATACCGATATTTATATAGGAAAAGTATATCTATGCTAGACCGAATGAAAACTAGCTGGACGGGCCTGCTGTCCAGTATGTGGATGTGAAGTTAAGATGCCTCGAAAGACCATCGGAACAAAGGCGAGACGGCCTCCTACCAACAAGCGACCTGCCCAGCAGCAGAGCGTTGGTAGCCTCCGAGCATGGTTGGGCCGCATCGGCTTCAAGACCACAGACGAAGTTCCAATTCCTGACAACCTGATCCAACAGGTGATAGGTCAGGAGGATGCCGTCCTAGTTATCAAAAAGGCCGCAGAGCAGAGGCGTCACGTCATGCTCATCGGCGACCCTGGTACCGGCAAGTCGATGCTCGCCCAGGCAATGGCAGAGCTCCTTCCAGCACGAGAGCTAGAAGATGTCATCGTCTATCCCAACGACGAGGATGGCAACAATCCGAAGGTCAGGGTCGTCCCAGCCGGAAAGGGCGAGGACATCGTCAAGACACAGAAGGCAGATGCGATGCTTCGCAAGGAGAACAAGGCGAAGATGAAGATAGTCATCATCGCCTCCATCATCGGTCTTTCCCTTCTTGGCTGGATCTTCTTCGGCCAGATAATGATACTTTTCATCGGTCTCATCGCAGCAGCCATAGTATGGTTCGTCATGCGTGGCGGAATGATGCCAAAGAACGAGTCCGAGAACATCCCAAGGCTCCTGGTCAACCACAAGGGCGACAAGAAGTCCCCGTTCGAGGATGCCACCGGTGCACACGCCGGAGCGCTCCTGGGTGACGTCAAGCACGACCCGTTCCAGTCTGGTGGCCTCGAGACCCCTGCCCACGACAGGGTAGAGGTCGGAGCCATCCACAAGGCACACAAGGGTGTGCTGTTCATCGATGAGATGAACCTTCTCCGCATCGAGTCACAGCAGTCACTGCTCACAGCGCTCCAGGAGAAGAAGTTCCCTATCACTGGCCAGTCCGAGAGGTCCTCGGGTGCAATGGTCAAGACAGAGCCTGTCCCATGCGACTTCACACTTGTGGCTGCAGGAAACCTTGACTCCATCGAGGGAATGCATCCTGCACTTCGCTCAAGGATCAGAGGTTATGGATACGAGGTCTACGTCAAGTCCACAATGCCTGACACCGAGGCCAACAGGAAGAAGATGATCACGTTCATCGCCCAGGAGGTCTCCAAGGACCAGAAGATCCCGGCCTTCGACAGGGCTGCTGTTGCAGAGGTCATCCACGAGGCCCAGAGGCGTGCAGGCGCACGTGGCAAGCTCTCCCTCCGCTTCAGGGAGCTTGGAGGTCTTGTGCGTGCAGCAGGAGACGTTGCTCGCGAGGAAAAGGCCAAGTTGGTATCTGGCAAGCATGTCCTCAAGGGCAGGAAGATAGCCCGGTCCCTGGAAAGCCAGATAGCTGAGCGCATCATCGAACGCAAGCAGGAGTACAATGACATCATCGCATCCGGTGCAGAGGTCGGGACCGTCAACGGTCTTGCAGTTATGGGTGCTGACTCAGGCATCTCCGAGCTTGCAGGCATCGTCATGCGCATAGTCGCAGAGGTTACACCGGCCCAGTCCCGCAACGAGGGACAGATCATCGCAACAGGCAAGCTCGGCGATATCGCCAAGGAAGCTGTCCACAACGTTTCAGCGCTCATCAAGAAGCGCACTGGAGTGGACATCTCCAACCGTGACATTCACATCCAGTTCATTGGTACCTACGAAGGCGTAGAGGGAGATTCAGCATCCGTCTCTATCGCCACGGCTGTGGTTTCTGCATTGGAAGGCATCCCTGTGGACCTTTCCACGGCAATGACCGGTTCACTCTCCATCAGGGGAGAGGTCCTACCTATCGGTGGGGTCACGGCCAAGATAGAGGCTGCTGCCGAGATGGGCATCAAAAAGGTCCTTATCCCAAGGGCCAACCTCAAGGATGTGCTCATCGAGGAGAAGTACCAGTCACAGGTGCAGGTCATCCCGGTGGATACTCTTGAGGATGTCCTGGCCCACGCACTCGTATCTGGTCCTAGGAACGGTGGGATAGTTGACAAGCTGTCCTCGTTGGTCCCTGAAGAGAAGGAAAGATTGGTCCCAAGCGATAGGATCTATCCTGCCTGATCGGAAACATCTTCTAAAAGTCCCTCAAGGCTTCTAACCATAGCGTCAGCCCAGGAGTATCCATCCCGGTCAAAGATGGAATCGAACATGGTCCTGCAGTCACGAAGCTTTGGCAAGGTCTCCACAAGGGCCTCCATGATCTTTCTCTCGGTCTCCTTGTCGGGACCAAGATAAGGATACTTCCGTATCTCCATGATTATCTGGGTCTGGATCATGTGAAGTGTTGAGTAAGCATACATCGTGTAGAGGCCGATATCGTTGGAAGCCTCCATGGCGTCCTGGAACAGTTCCAGTGCTTCCTCGGACTTGCCGTCCTCTAATAGGACCGCGGCCTTCATGTTCATAAGCTGGATGAGGATCTCACGATTGATATGATGCTGGATGGCCATGTCGAACAGCTCTACTGAGCTGTCAAGGTCTCCCTCGGTCCACCTAACAAGACCCATGTTGAGATAGATCTTGGCAGTGATCCTTGAGATTCCGTGGCTCTCGGCCTCCTTGATGGCTTCCTCATAGACCTCCATCGAGGACTTCATATCCCCAAGGCGCCAGTGGAGCCATCCGAGCTCGACCTGCATGGAGACCGCTCCAGCGTGGTCGCCCACTCGGCGTAGGGTCTCTATGGACAGGGCCTGGTCCTTCATGGCCTGCTCCCACTCCTCCTCGGAGCGAACAACATCCTCGTAGGACTTGAGAATGAGCATCCGCTGGGGTTTCTTCAGTGGTGGGAAGGTCCACGATGCAAGGTCCATACCGGACGCTTTCTCGCAGATACCATTGAGTATCGGAAGCTGATTGGCAAGAGGTGCGGAGGTGTAGGGTTTACACATCGGCCTGTCCTCTGCAACCTTGTAGAGCATGATATGCTGGAAGATATGTTCGAAGACAACGTCCCAACGTCCCCAGAGGTCGCGGACCCTGACGCAGATGTCGTCCAGGTTGTCCCGGACCTGGGTGAGCCTCTTCGGCTCGATCTCCTTCTTGATGCGCTCTATTGCGGAGACCAGCTCCAAGGAGAACTTGTTCTCCTGTAGAAGTGTGGAGTGAGTAAGGACCTTTTCCAGAGCCTTTTCCATGTCCCCGCCTTCCAGGTAGTGGTGTATCTCCTCAAGCCTTGCATGGATGCCATCCACATGGGAGTAGTATTCTGCGGCCATCATGTGGAAGTGGGCCTTTTCCTTGGGACCCATCCGCTTGTTGACCGCCTTTTTGAGAAGGTCGTGCATGTCGTAGTATCCATACTTGACCTCGAAGATGATGGAACGGTAGACCAGCCTGTCGATGCTGCCGTAGTCGATACCTTCCTGGACGAGAACCTCACCTACTGGCACAGGTTCCCTGAAGATAGAGATGCACTCGAGGATCCTCCTTTCAGAGTCCTCAAGGTTTCCGAACACCTCCTGGGTAAGGAACTGGTTTATGTCCACGAGCTCGTCCTTGTCAGCCTCCTTCTCGTAAAGTTCCAGGGCGAGTGGGTGGCCTTGGGTTATCTGGTAAACGTGCGCGAACTGTTCCTCTGACAGCCCATGCT
>JANQNL010000012.1 GCA_028279585.1 Thermoplasmatota archaeon | reverse complement strand
GTGGTCTCGGCCTCCAAGCCTGTGATGTTGAGGTAGGTCATGTCCGTGGAGTTGACCCACTCGAGCCTGGAGGAGCTTGTATCGTTGATGTAGATCTTGTAGCCATCCACATCTGCATCTGCAACCGCATCCCAGGACAGATTGATGAAGGTCTGTCCGACAACGTCCGCTGCAAGGTTGGCAGGGGTTGCTGGAGCAAGGATGTCCATCGGTGTGCCGCTGCCCTCGATGAAGCCGGACTCGAGCGGAACCTGGTCGAAGGCAAATATCCTGTAGAAGTATTCCGTGCCATCTGTAAGTCCATTGTGGACATAGGACACGTTCGCACCGATAGGTCCTGCAAAGGTCACGTTCTGGACCAGGGACCAGCTGCCAGTGTCGTTGTTCATGACAGAGTATCCCTCGGCCTCGAATGATGCGCGCCAGGTCAGGTTCAGAGCGTTTCCAGCTGCAAGTGCTGTGACCGTCAGGTTCGTAGGCTCATCTGGTGCCCACACATCTCCAAGACTGAACACAACCGTGTTGGATGTGTTCATGTCTAGAAGCACAGGGCCATCGGTATCTGTGACATCGCCAACTATCGTAGCTGACGCATAGGTACCTGTCCAAGTGCTGTTATCGATACCCTGCTGATAGACAGCGTACGGCATTCCGATAGGTCCTATCGGGGTCGTGTCCGTTATCGTGTAATTGTGGAAGTCCCAGTTAGGGGTGCAGCCACATGCGTCCCAGTTGCCTGTGAAGTTCACAGAGGCACCGGTTGCAATGGAGCTGTTTGTCGCATAGGTGACATCCACGTGGAGCCAGTTCATGGCCATGAAGCCGGCCACGTCTGGGTCACCGCTGACATTGACCTTGGTGAAGCTGTCGTTGATGGCAACCACGTCACCGACCATAACCACGTAATCCGAGGCGTTGGTATAGTCGTCGAGCATGAACGTATTGTTCATAGTAGTGGTCAAGCAGGAGCCGTTGAAGCCAACTGCTCCGTTGGACAGGTTCCCATAGAATTCACAGTTCTGGACGGTGACGTCGTAACAATCCTCGAAGTAAAGATCGTACTGGTCATCGGCCATGAACTCAGTGTCCTTTATTCGGATAGTAGCCGTTAGGTTGAAGTGTACTCCGTTGACGCTGGCGTTGATCTTGCAACCTTCCATCCTGAAATGAACTGCTCCGCCAGCACAATACAACGCTATGTCGTTGGTATCGTTGATGTAACAGTCCTTCAAGAGGGTGTCGTGGGTGTCATTGATGGCGATGGTGTTTTCGAACCTTGAGTCATAAACATAGGTTGACATGGACTCGGTGATCTGGGCTGCAACGAATGCACTAGGGTCCGTTTCAAACTCGCAATCCTCAATGACCAGTCCATCGCTGTTGTTGATATAGAGGGCTGCAAACCCTTCAGTGATACCGTAATTGTCCTTGAAGGTGTTTTGCTGGCCGTTGTTGATGTAGTAAGCTGCTCCCCAGTTGTCGACAACAGTGTTGCCAACGATCATGTTACCAGTTGCTGAGCCGTCCACGCCATCCTCGGTCATCAGACCGATGGCTATGTTCGAATCTTCGATGTAATTGTCCTTGACAGTGTTGTTGTTGGAACCCATCTGGAGCATGAATCCCCAGTTGGTACCGTAGATCTCATTGTTCTCGATGGTATTATTCTCACCAGTGATCATCGCAAAGGCGATCGCCTGGTCGAAGAACGTGTTGTTATGTATCCGGCAGTTGGTCGGGAACAGTCCAGGACTATCCTGGATAACGAACACGCTGACCTGGATATCAGGCATCTGGAAACCGAACTCGAGATAGGAGATGTTCAGCGTGACCTGACCGTAAAGGATAATGGTCCCGAAGAGCTCGGACCCGCCACCCATATCACCCTCCACGGAGACGTTCTCGGACAGGAAGATGAACTCGTGGAACCTGCCTTGTGGCACATAAACGGTCGCTCCGTCATTGGAGACCTGTGTTGCGAGCCTGACATTACCAAAGTGCATTCCACCAAGGCCTGGCTCATCGGTTGTGATGTCTGGGCACACAGGATAGTTGTCCACGACACCGTTCTTGTTGTATGGGTAAGGGGTAGTGCCCATACCATCCTGGTCGCCGATGAAGTCACCATCGGTATCGATACCGTTGTAATCCCCGTAGGAGTTGAAGCGCCAAACGTTATCAGTGCCAGTAGCTGCGTTCCATACGTTCCAAGAGTTCAAACCATCCATGGTATCGTCATTGATGTAGCATGAGATCGTGTTGTTCTCGATCCTTGTAGAATCAGTGGAGGTTGTGAGGTTGATACCACAAGAGGTCGAGGTATAGATCGTGTTATTGAGGATCTTAGCGCCAATGTTAGCATCAGCCTGGATCCCTATCGGGTTCCACTCGAGGAAGTTGTCCTCAAAGAGGACTCCACTGCTTGCGAATGTATAGAACCCTGCAAAAGTGCTACCATAGATCGTGTTGTTGGTGTACTCTGCACCAATGCATGACATCAATGTTATCGCTACGTCACAGTAGTAGAACTCAGTATTGTTGACGATCGAGTTTGACACGCCTTCATAGACCAATGCTCTGAAGCATCCAACGAACAGTGAGTTATAGATCTCTGTGTTGCTGGTCTTGATGTGGATACCGAACTCGTCGGCCACTGTCCTCCAGCCACAATTATAGATCCCGGCACCGTCCATGTAGAATGTCGAACCGGAGAAGAACTCCATGGAATACTTGAAATCTCCAATGTCGTCATTGGACCCGATCCACGTCATATCATCTTCGGTGTCCGGGTTACCGTCCCAATCGACCAGGGTAAGGGTCCCACCGCTCAAGACATCGATCTCGAACTCACAGTTGAACGTGTTGTTCAGGATAAGGGTACAGTTGACCAATGTCAATGAAGCTGTATTGTTGATCTGAAGGTTACCACCCAGGAAGATGGTCTGGTTATAGTACTCTGGATTCTCACTAGCGTCGATGTACCAATCATTATTGATGAAAGTAACTCCAGTCCCACCATTGTTCGCATCCTGGTCTGGAGGGTCCAGGATCATGGGCACCTGTGTGGCTTCAGCCTCCTCTACAAATGGAGCTGGAACCAGTAAACAAACGGTCAATAACAATGCTAGAAATATGGTCAGATAGACTGATCTCATGACAGCAGCCTCCTCGATTGCCTGCGGTCCGGTGCTATCTTTCCCCTGATATAAAACAATAGTGGAAACAATCTGTACAAGAGAGTTCCGATGTGGGCAAGAAGTGAACGTTGTCAATACTTGTGCCGCACCGATACCGCCATGCCCCGGTTCATTGCAACCATCACAGCCGCAGCCATTGTGGCAGTGCCAACAGCTTTCAGGTCACCAGCGGAGTTGACCACTACGACCTCGTCCCCCTCTCTGACCTCTGGCGAGGCATCCTTTACTCCGACAGCAAGGATGTCACCCTTTATCTCGAAGTCCTCGATGATGACCTTGTAGCCATTGCCGGTGACAAGTCGCTTCCCGCCAGCTGATGAGAAAACCAGTGTACCCCTGTGGGGGTTCAACATTGCGACCTGCTCCTTGGAGTCGTCGTAGAGCTTGTAGCTGTAGAACTTCCCTTTCGGTCTGGTATCAGATATGGTCTCCAGGTCCTTTCCGAGCTGATATGAACCGAGGGCTTGGAAATCCTCGGCCATCCGATCCCTGGGGGAAGGTCCCTTTTCTGTAACTTCGTTCAGTGCCTTGGCAAGACTTTCCAAGGATGCAGGGGATGTAGGCCTGTGCTCCACACAAGTGTATCTGACATCATCGAAGTGTTCGGACAGGACCGGTTCCACAACATCCTTGTCAGGGAAGTGACAGACCACAGCCCGATACTTCTTCATGGAAAGTAAGGTCCGCAGCATATCACGAATGAGCTCCACCTCGGATGCGTTCCATACTCCTGCTACACCTATGTCGTATGCCCTGACAGGATAGACGCCTTCCAGTTCTCTGGGGACGACACCCAATGGGGATGTGAGGATGACCTCATGGACAGAGGTCCACCCTCTTGTGTTGAAGAGGACCTCGCGCATCTTCTTGTGCGACCTGGATGTGGAGTATGGCTTCTTCATCGAGCATGGCAGAAGAAGGAGCACATCTGGTGAAGCCGGAGGGACGTATCTCTCCTCGATCCGCTTCTTATGCCGGAGGACCTCGGGTCGTGTCAATGCGTTGGTGCTTGAGCACAGGTATGGACCTTTCCTGAACATCGGAGCGGTCTGTTCGAGGTGGTCGGAGTAGTTAAGGTCGAGGTAGCGCAAGGCTGAGTCCATCCATGGTCTGGAGGCACATCTTGCCTCGACCAACTCGCGAAGTCTGCCTGCGGATAGCATGTTACGGACCAGTTTCATCTCCGCTGTTAGGACATGGATGTTCTTTTCGCTCGAACCATCCATTTCAGTTTCTGGACCTGGATAATCGAGTTCGCCTCTCGCGCCGATAAGGGCGGTCCTGGTAGTATCGACTATGTCGATACCAAGGTAGATGAATAGGGCGAGGTCTGCTGCTGTCACACAAGCTGGAGCGTAAATGAGGTCTGCAGCTGTGATCCGTTCTCTCAGCTTGACCACAGCATCCACGAGCTCGTTCGGCTTCGAGCGCATCCCATCAAGGAACGGCAGGGTATAGATCCGGACCGGACCCTTTTCCCCCTCTATCTCATCATAGGGTAGTTCAGGATCGGTCCGTGGGACCTGGGGATAGAATGGTCTGGGAGCAAGCTTGAGGAAGAACTCACCAGCAACATCCTCACCCCCGGTCAATGAGTTGCCACAAGCAAGGACCTTTGGTAGGTCGGAGATGATATCCTGGTCCACCAGAAGTCCGTCCACATCTGGAACTTCATCACTGGTAGGTGCATGTAGTAATGCAGGCAGACGCAGCCTCTTTCCATTAGTGGAAGAGACCGTCCCAGTCCTTGCCAGCGATTCCACGGTGTCGAGTTCCAGCATAAGCCTCGACCCTGCCAAAATCAAGTGGCCTATATTATGATTTGGTAATACTTGGCATCCCTTAGAGCAGGTCCTGTGGGAATAGTGCGATAATTGATGCCTAACAAATATGCGGTGACTGGCACATCTGGCTCGCTGTTGTACGATATCTAACCTATGGGATATGTTTTTAAGGGATGGGGCGAATCCTAAGAATGGTACTAATGGTAAAGGTTCGAAAGATACTCGGTGTTGTCATTGTTGGCCTAGCTGCAATAGCGATAGCCCTTGTTGTCTGGGACGCTCCTATTGTCCTTCCCGGACTCTTCACCATCGATTACAATTTCTTTGGCGGTGGGGACGGTTTTGGGAACATCAATTTCATTGCGTTGTTCGCAGCGATCATAATCATGGAGGTGGCTGTAGGCATAGCCGTCTTCCCAACACCTAAAGAGGTGAAGGAAGAGGAGGAGATGCGCAGAAGCCTCGATACCATCAGGCAGAACAACGAGAAGGTCTCAAAGGAGCTCACAAAGGAGAAGATGAAGCATAGTGAGCTTCGCAACAGGTTCAAAGATGCTGTCCGTGACAGACGCAACATCAACAAGACCGTCAATGACCTTGTGATGAAAGGGACCAAGTCGTTCAAGGGCGGTGACTATCCCAAGGCCATCGAGTACTGGGAGAAGGCCCTATCTGTGGAGCATGACAAGACCATCAGGGCCATGAGGATAGCTGAAGAGAAGAAGGACCTCATGAAATCCCATACCCAGACCGGTAGGGAATGCCCATACTGTGGCGCACCTCTTTACGGCTATGAGGAGATCTGCCCCGAGTGCGGTGAGAACCTCCTGACCGAGGAGGAGATGATCAGGAAGTACATCCTCGAAGGTCTTCGTGCGTTCATGGGCGGTGACACGACCACGTCCAACGCGGCTTGGGAAAAGGTCCTTCAGATAGACCCGACCAACGAGGAAGCCCTTACCTACATGGACAAGTCACTTGACATTAAGGAGCAGGCCATCGCAAAGCCCCAGGCGGCCCTACCACCAGTTGGAGCAACTGTGGACTCCGATGATGACGATCTTGATTCCATCGGATCGGACGACGATGACCTCGACGACCTGGACGATGAGATGGACGACCCGATGGCCGACCTCGACGACGACATCGGTCGCATCGCCAGCATGCTCGACGAGGCAGCCCCAACAGGTTCCATGGCAGCCAAAGGCGGTCCCGGCATCCCTGCGGATGAACTGTCTGCCCAGGCAGAGGCATTACCCACTTCTGGCGATCAGGAGATGTATGAATGCGAGGTCTGTGGTGCACCTATGGGTTCAGACCAGTTCGTTTGTCCAGTATGCGGGGAAGTATACGAAGAGTGAACCTCGAAAAACCGTTTCATACAAAGAATTCTCATATTCAATGCATGAGCGCTAGCTATCATTGTAGCATTGGATATGAGAACCGTTCTTCCAAGGCTTTTTCGAGGTTCGCTCTACCAGGGGTGACAGCTGAATGGTCTTGTCTTAAACCAATCCATAAAGCCCAGCCTTGGGCTCGTAGATAATATCCTTGACCATAAGGTATCCTATCCACCTGTCCACCTCTTGTGCATAGTCCTTCAGGTCAAGTTTCAACATGAGCTCAACGAGCTCTTCTTCAGAGAAAGTATTTCCATCAGCACCAAGGAGCTGGACCCCCTGCTCCAGACGCTCCTTCTTGTTTACGACGGTTCGAACCTCTCGGAGGTCCAGGTCATCGCTCGAAGCAAGCTTTGCCTCCTGCTTCTGACGGACCTCTTCCACAGAAGCGTAGTATTCCTCCTCTCCCCCATCCCTTGTTGTCTGAACGGTAGCTATAAGTGCAGGTAGGTGTGCAGGATCATCGGTCTGGCCGTAGACCTTGAGCTGGGCTATCGCGTTATTATGACCGCAGGTAGGGCATTTGAACGTCTTCTGGTCGGACTCAACACCCTTGGTCCTACCGCATCTTACGCATGCAACCACCAGGAACCTGTCCATAGGCTCATCTCCGGTGCCTGCGCCTATCATACCTAGGTCTATCGAAGAGCTCCTTGCAGTATGCTCGTCTAATTCTGTAAGCTTCTTCGGATGAACCTTCCTTTGCGAGCTTGCCCTTGTTGGTCTTGATGCGATCGACTTGAAGCTTTTTCTCGTCGATGCGGAGGACATCACCAATGGCGACCTCGTTGTGCGGGTCCATCTCCATGGTGTAATTCTTCGTCCGACCTGCTCTGGACACGGAGATCTTTAGGGTCACTATCTCGAACTCCTTGACCCAGAGGGTCTTGATGGTCTTGGCCTCTGCTCGCTGGACCCTTCGCTGTGGGGTCTCGATACCGGTGATCATCACAGGGTTATCCTCGATGAGAAGTTCCTGTTCCACATGGAGGATGTCATCCTCGGCAACCCTGATGGTGGAGGCCCTGGAGTTCGCTCCCTCGCTGATGATGACGTTGAGGTCGATCTCCTTGCTTATTGCGATGGTCTGGATGGAGGTCATCTCACACTCCAGACAGAGGACCTTGCACTCGATATCTGCGGTCCTGTTCTTCTCCACGGCCTGGCCCTTGGCCTTCTGGCCTCCCTTGACGCTGACGACCTCATGTAGAGTATCATCGTCGCATTGTGGGCAGTAGATATAGAGCCTGGTTGGAACACCGGTCTCGCTCATGTAGCCGGCCTATCCATCTATTGGCTAAATAGTTTCTTAGTGTTGTACTGGTGGGGGAAACCTTTTTCTACATCCCAACGCTTGCCACGCCCATGAGGCGACCATGGCCTGTCTGGGTCATCATGCTACTGACCATCCCACTTGTACTTTCTATGGTCAGCGCAGATGACGACACCCTTGGGTCCATCGAGGACCTTTCCTACCCACTACCCGTGGGAATGTGGGGTGCCCGGTCCATGGTCCTTGACAATGGGCAGGTCCTTCTGTGCGGTGGCATCAGTGATGATGGCCATCCCACCAATGCCACGTTCCTTTTTGACCCCGAGAAAGAGGAAGAGGACCCGTTCGAAAGAGTAGATGACATGCACCACCCTAGAGCAGGTCACGCTCTGATCATGCCTACCTCTGGTGGCGTCTACGCCATCGGTGGTTACGAGAACAGGACGATCGATGGGAACCGGACGGATGTGACTGTGGCAAATATCGAGCGGTTCGATCCCGCTAACAACACTTGGGTCCTGTTCAACGCTTCCATGATCACTCCTCGAGTTGGTCTGGAGCTCATGGAGACCTCCAACGGAGAGATCCTAGCTCTTGGGGGGTACGACCTGACCGGGATGGGGATCAAGACCACAGAGAAATATGTCATTAGCTCGAAGCTATGGATAAGCAGCGGAGAGCTGGCACAAGCTCGGGTCGGTGGCGTGTTCGTTGGATTACCTGATGGCAACATCATGGCCATTGGTGGCTCGGACAAGGTTGATGGAATGCCAACCGCCTCCACTGAGGTCTATGACAGGACTTTGAGCACCTGGAACACAGGCGCAGAGATGGGACGACCCCGTGCTGGTTGTGTATTGATAACCCTGGATGAGGAGAGATACATCGTTGCTGGTGGTAAAACAGGCAAAGGAGTGACCGACACGGCCGAGATGTTCGACCACAAAGAGAGCTCCTGGTCCGACGCAGACCCAATGCCAGCTCCGATCTGTTGTGGCTCGTTAACAGCGGATGAACGCTTCGTCTATGTGGCTGGTGGGACTTTCAACGGCTCTGTCGATGCCCGCGTGTTCCTCTTCGACATAGAGAAGAAGAAGTGGAGGGACAGCGGTATCCTGACCCACGGCCAGGAGGACCCCACACTGGTTACTGTTACCAAGAACAGAGTTCACATGTTCGGAGGCTCTGATGGGACAAAGGCCTTCAATGGCGTTCAGGTCTACACTCCACCAAATGAGCCAAGTGAACCGTTCGTCGACCTGGACCAGATCTTCATGATAGCTATCGTTACCGGTATCGTAGGCCTTCTGATGCTTGCGTTCTTCTTACGCAGGCACGACAAGTGAGGTAGGTCTTACTCTGGTTCGAGCTCTTCTAGTTCGTCTAGCTCCTCCAGTTCTTCATCTTCTTCAAGGTCCTCGGTCTCGAGCTCCTCCTCATCCAGTTCAGCCTCTTCCTCGGCTTCACCTTCTGGTTCTGTGGCCTCCTCCTCGGTATCAGTCTCGACCTCTTCTTCGTCCGGTTCAGCCTCGAGTTCCTGTTCTTCCTCTCCTTCGAGCCCTTCCTCTTCAGGAGCCTCGTCCATCTCGCCTTTGGCCTCCCCTTCCTCATCCACCAGTGATTCCTCCTCCTTGAGGACAGCACCCTCTGGTGGAGTGTGGAGCATCTTCTTCGCTACAAAAGCGATGACGACCACGACGACAGCCAGGATAATTATTGTGATGACAGCGACCACGGCAACAGCGACATACAACATCGTATTGCTGGAACCACCATCTCCATCTCCATCTGTTCCATCTGTGGATGTTGCGTTGACCACCACGGTCTTCTCGGACGTGAACTTGATGGAGTTGGTCTTGCCCATGGCATCGTCGCCCTTGAACCTGTATGTGTGGGTACCTTCTGTTAGCGTGGTCGTGTAGGTGAACACGACTCCGGCTGTGATGTTTCCAGTGCCCTGCGTCATCGGATGTTCGACACCATCGATGATACAGGTGACCACAACGGTTGCATCCCAGTGGTCGATATCTCTGAAGGTCACTGTGAACACGAACTCGGTGGTCGGATCTCCAGTGGTCGGCGTGACACCATCTGCAGAAAGTGTCGGACCCTCGTTCGGAATGGTCCCGTTCACAAGCTCTATTCCAACAAGCTGATAGACCGAGCTTGTTCCGTCAGAGACAGTGATGTTTATCGTGTCCGTGTTCGACGGATGGTCTATTGGATAGTTGAATATGAGCTGTGTTCCATTGACCGTCACGAACGATGAGTCAGTTGTTATGGTGATATTGGCCATGTCTGTGTCAGGGTCTGTGATCCTGTTCTGCAGGTTGGTCAAGAACTCGACGCCCTTGGTCAGAAGCAGGTCATTGATCTTGGAAAGTTTCGGTGGATCATCCACTGGAGTGACGTTCACGATGAAGTGTGTCGATATGGTGTATGTATCGTCGATGACCGAGAGGTTCACATACTCCTGGGTTACCCCCTCGCCGAAGGTGAAATTGACCCATATCCCATCCACCTTTCCAGCCGATGTGTTGACCATGAGAACAAGGTCGTCCATATCAGTATCGATGTCAGTGATGTACATGGACGTGTTCAATGAGAGAACAACGTCCTCTGTGGTATCTTGGTTGGGTATTGGCGCAAGGACCGGTGCGTCGTTGACAGGGGTAACGGTGACCTGGATGAGCTGCTTGACCTCAACGTTCCCATCGGATGCGGTAAGGTTGAACTCATCAGAGAGGACACCGTTCGGATACAGCAATGTGAGGTTCGACCCGTTGATATCTGCATAAATCGAGTTCTCACCGATCGTCAGATTTTCGAACGGCGTATCGTCATCGCTTATGTGTGGCAGAAGGTCGACAACATACGGAATGTCTTCTGTAGCTGTGATCGGACCTATGGTCCCTATGGATGGTGCGTTGGCCACCCTCGTCGTGAAGTTGAACGATACATCGTCAACTGGTGAACCCTCCGCGGTCCCATCCCCATCCCCATCAAGACCATTACCTGCGGGGTCCAGCAGGGTTCCCAGGACCTTGACCGTATAGTTGACACCCAAGTCGAGTGTGGCTACAGGATCTATCTTGGTGGAGTTGGTCAGGGCATCGTATGTGACTGTGGTGGCCACTGTCCCGCCGCTCTGGTTGAGGAGCATGAACCTGGTCCCATCCACGAGGGTTGCATTGACACCCTCTGTGAAGGTGATAGTGATGTTGGTGAACTCGGAAACACCGGTGGAACCATCCGTTGGTGATGTGGACTGGACCTCTGGTGGTGTAAGGTCTGCCTTTGCCCCGATGCACCAGATACCTCCAAGCTGGGAGAAGTCGTCACCGTCAGCGCACACGAACACACGTCCATTGGAGATGGCTGGTGATGAGCAGAAGTTGTAGTTGAAGTGACCAGGAGCGTTGAGCCTCCAATAGATCAGACCGCCTCCTGCTCCATCACCGTCAAGGTCCATGCAGAGGACCTCTGCGGTGTCGCCAGTACCAGTCAGGACGATGATCTTACCATCTGCGATGGCCGTGGATGAGTAAACGAAAGCACCCATTGGATGCTCCCAGTACCAATCCAGGTTTCCGTTGGCACCATCGTAGCAGTAGAAACCACCGTAGTCGTCACCGATGTAGACCTTGCCATTGTAATATGATGGTGTAGCGCAAGTGGACCTGACGCTCTCGTTCCAGACAAGAGCTCCAGTGTCTGCGTTGAAGCAGTAGAGCTCAAGATCCAAACCGCCAGTGTCACCGGAGCCCACATACACCCTGCCATCTGCGATGGTCGGTGTGCAGTAGCCATACATGTCATTGATGGTGGACCTCCACTTCACCGTTCCATTGCTCAAGTAATGGCATACAAGGTCCGTTCCCTCATTGTTGTAGATGAGGTCATTGGAGACTCCGGGGGTAGCGAACTGATTGTCAGAGGTGACGTTCCAGACTTTTGTGAGGTCCTTGTTGAGCAGGTAGAGCTGCTCGGTCGTAGAGTAGATGATGTAATCCTGATAGCTCACGCAGGATGAGTCTGCAGAACCTTCAGTGGTGAAGGTGTAGACCTCTGTTCCTGTGGATACATTGAACGCCTGGATGTCCTTGTCAGGACCTGAAGCCTTGATGTAGACCAGGTCGTCCACGATGCATGGTGAGCACTGAACATCGTTTGTTGTGGTGTTGGTCCAGATCTCTTCACCAGTATATTCGTTAAGACAGAGGATGGTGCCTTCGTTCGTTCCCACGAAGAACCTTCCATCGACAACGGATGGTGAGGACCATATATGGTCATATATCTCATAGTACCAGGCTGTATCGTTGGTCATCGGCATGGTCGTGTCTACAGCTCCAGTATGTTCTGCACCACCCATGAACTGGTTCCAGCTCGTATAGGTCACAGCTCTAGATTGGACGGGAGCTACTTCGGTCTCTTCCGCGCTGATACCTGATGGTATCAAGAGGATGAGACTTCCAGCGATCAAAAGCATAGCCACAAGAAAAGTTCTGGACATTGTCATTTGGACACCCCAGTAAGGACGTGAGATGTTCGATTCCTTGTATATGTATATACTTTTTCCTCATCGGCGGTAACAATTGTTAACTTTCTGTACGGTTCCATACTATACGAACGAACCCATCGTGCAGCTAAATCTTATTAACCATGTTTCCGATTGGCTCATATGGTGGTCGACAGGAAGTCCCCGATGCGCTGGGTATGGCGTGTCATCATCCTAATCGGTGTCCTGTTCTGGATAGGGTTCAGCTTCATCGTCGACTATGTACCATCCAGGTTCTTCTGGGTCTTTTCCGAATACGGCTACATCTTTGTGATATTCATTGTAGCCGGAGTGATCCTCCTTTCTGTGTTCGGAAAGAAGCTGGCCCCTATGGTCAAGACCCTGTTCAAGGGAGAAGGGGGGTCTGATGGTTCCACGACCGCTACACCTCCAAAGGAATCCTATACTTTCGAGCCAGTGCCAGAGCACACACGTGAGAGGACCGAAGTCCACACTAAGGCAGACAAGGTGGAGAAGCCAAAGGAGAAGCCTGCAGCAAAACCCAAGGCCAAGCCCAAGTCTGGTAAGAACCCGCTTCAGAGGCAGGCTGGGATCATCGAGAAGCACCGCAAGGTCCAGGACAAGATAATCGAAGCTCAGGTCAAGGGTGCTGATATTTCCAGGGCTGATTCGATGCTTTCGAAAGTGTTTCCCGCTATGGACCGGGAACAGTTCGCAAAGGCAGAGACACTTCTCCGACAGGCCGACCGGGAAGCAGATAAGGCCTCGAAGAGCATCGATACATCGAGTTCTGAAGGTTCTGATGACTACCACGACTCGGAGTATCTTTAGGTCTGGCTCACGGTCATTTGGTCCTCAAACTTTAGGTTGAGGTCCACATTGTAAGGCTATCGGTCCGTTTTCGTAAGCTCAGATTTATATAACCACCCCCAGCATGTTTTCTATGGTAACATGTCGGAAGTGGATATCATAGAGGAGGCCGTTACTGATGTTGCGGGTTCCATATCACGTTTCGTGGTAGAGAAGCAGATCGACATGATGGGGGAGAAGAGGGAAGAGTTCCCACCGGAGAGATTGAACGAGCTCATTGAATCAGTGCTCGATGCAACGATCTTCGACGGGGATGTCCGAAGAAGGGTCCGGAGGAACATCCGGAAGCGTATCCGTGCTACGTGATCACATTTCAGGGACCCCGGCGGACCGACCAAGAGCCCCACCTCTCCACCCACCTGGGTCCCTCCCCCTTCGGAGATATTTTTCAGAAGCAGAGCTTACGCTAACTCTGTTGTTTTTGAGATCTTATTTCTTATTATCCAAAAGCTCGTAGGTTATCCGCTGCTTCCCCTTCCCCTTGTTCTCCACCCTTATGATGCGGAGCAATCCTATCTCAGACGTGTTCTTGACATGGGTTCCAGCGCATGGATTGACGTCCAGACCTTCAACGTCCACGACCCTAAGGCGCTTGATGGACTCTGGTATGAGGTCGAGGTTGAGACGTTTCATGTCATAGATCTCTTCGAGCACAGCGCGGTCCTCTTCGTAAACGGTCACATCCAATCCTGCAGAGAGGATACGATTGACCTCGCTGACAATGGCTGGAGCCGCCCCGGAGTCAACGTCAAGAGGCTCGAAATCGATACGGCTGTAGTCTGCATGGATCTGGTTTCCTACGACCCGTGCATGGTAGAACTCGTACATGTGAGCAGCGAGGAGGTGCTGGGCGGTGTGCATGCGCATATGCATATGGCGAAGCTCCCAGTCGAGCTTACCATTGACCTTGTCACCCTTCTCGAACTTGGACTTGGCCTCGTCGACCATGTGCCTGACGATACCGCTCTTCTTCACGACCATTGTGATCTCATGCTCTACATCGCCTTTTGTGATAGTGCCCTGGTCTGACGGCTGGCCACCCCCCTCTGGATAGAAGGCCGTCTGGTCAAGAACGATGTAGTCGTCACCAACTTTGGTGACCTCAGCGTCGAATTCTTTGATGTAGCATCCATCGATGTCCGGCATGTAGAGCATGGTCGTGATGGTGTTTCCTCCAGGTACCCTTGCTGGATGCTGAATGAGATTTAAATTATTTATTTATAGTGGACCGGAGGGCACCCTAAACAATAAGTCGTTCTGAGTTTATCGAGACGCATGAAGCTCTTTTTGAAGCATGCCACGGACAAGGTGTGCGTGTTCCGTGCTGTCAAGGTCGCGCTTGTGGTGGGGACAATCCTGGCCTTGATCAATCATTATGATGCCATCTTCACGTTCTCTATTGAAGCTACGAACGTGTTCCAGATCATATTGACGTATCTGGTTCCGTATTGTGTAGCTACGTTTGGGAGCGCAATGCAGGCGAGGCACCTCGAGTGTGAAGCCATGAAAGCATGTGAAGGGCCGTCCTCTGGTGGGAAAAGATCGGGTCGGCCTAAGAACAAAGAGTGAAGTTGTGGGTCGACACGACCCCTCGGCCCTTCACATGCTTTGGCGAACACTTGAGGTGACTCGTCTTCTGGAGGGCCGCCAGTATGATCCTATCAGGCTTCCAGGGCAGCCACATCCTTTTTAGACCTCCACCCACTATCATCCCTTATGATAGAGGGCCTCATGGCCACGGACGGTAGTGTGGGTACCCACTACGGACCGGACGACCTGCGCTCCCGCGTCCTAACAGCTGTTGGGAACATGGTCGGACACAGCTTGGTCTTCATGGTCTATCTCATGGCAGCCCTGCTCATGACCACCGGCAACTTCGGTGAGTTCTACTACCTCCTTGCCGTGGCCCTCCTTGTTTCGACCTTCGTGACCGCAGGCCTTCCACGACTGTCACAGAAGCTCACGAAGCAGAAGAAGTGGCAGTCAAAGCTCAAGCGGTCCGAGCTGTTCCTCAACTCGCTGGTCATGGCCGTCCTTCTCTACGTGGTCGTGGCCCCGTTCCTTATCTGGACCCACCCGGGTGAGGTCCTGCCAGGGATGGTCATCATACGATACTCAGCTCCCATGCTCTATGCGGGAGTCATCATCGGGAGGTTCCAGAGGAAGAAGGTCCTGGTGTCGTTTATACTCCGTAACGCTCTGATCCTCCTCGGCCTCCTCATACTCGAGCTGACCATGGGTCTGCAGAAGAACCGGGCTCTATTCTCCGTGGTGTTCTTCGGATGGTTCGCGACGTTCGGGCTTGAGTTCCTGTGGCGCTCCGGTGTGAAGTTCAAGCTCAGCCTTCTGTCCATCTCCAGGTGTGCATGGCTATCGAAGAAGATGATGCCATACTGGATGCGGTCCGTTGCATCAGGGTTGTTCATCGCAGGACCACCGATCGTTCTGTTCTGGAGAGCTGGGACGCATGAGGTCGCGGTGTATGGTCTGGCGTTCACGTATGTGCTGCTTGTGGGGGTCATCCCCTCGGCCATTGTCTCCCTGGGTCTGCCCTGGGTCATGCGGCTGGAGAGGAGGAAGCGGGGGATGCGACTGCTTGCAATATCAGGCGGGATCGGGTTGAATTGTATGGCGTTCCTCTGTGTGTTCGTCCTCTTCCAGGAGCAGCTGTTGAGTCCTGTCCTTGGAGATCTGACGATTGCTCCAGGCTTCATGGCCATACTCACGACCGCTGCAGTCTGCAGGTGGCTTCGAAAACCGTTCTCCACGCAATGGTCCGCACAAGGGATGTCACCATGGTTAGGTCTTGATGTCTTCTTTGGAGCAGGTGTGCTCGCTCTGGTTCTCATCGTCAATCTGATCTTTGGACCAACCGTGGAGAGCATGGCCTGGGCATATCTTGCAGGATGGGCGACGACCTTGCTGGTGACCATCTGGTTATATGTCTACAAGTTGTTCCGAGGTCCTGGGGAGATAAAGGCGCCGTTCTTCCCTGGGAAGGGATGATCACTTCTTCTGAAAAACTGACACTCTCTCTCTTCGATGGTAAAAAGAGTTACTTATTATTACTCAGATCTGTTCTAATAACTCTTGTTTCTTCTTATCGAACTCTTTTTCAGTTATGATCCCCTCATCTTTCAGCTTCGAGATCTTTCTCAGTTTCGAAACAACAATATCTGATCCATCAACGCTTTCATCGCTGATGTCTTCTGAAGTTTCGGTATCATCCATTTCGCTGCCATCATCCAAAATATCACTTTCTTGATCTGGGTCGACATCCAATATATCTTTTTCATCCTCAATATCATCAAGATCCTTGTCTGATCCCTTCCCAGCTTCTAATAATAATATTCCTTCTACGTCATCAGAGGGTGATAGCTGGTCATCAGGAAGGATCTCATCTGAAGAAGAAGACAATTGATTCTCTGCTAGTTGATCATCCTCTTCTTCTATTGGTTTCTTTGTCTTCTTCTTCTGGATCTTGTCGATCTCGCTTTTTATGAAGAGATTCTCTGAGCTGACCTCTGCATATTCTTCATCATCCACCTCCTCCTCGTTGTCATCAGTCCTCCTTCTACGTAGGAGTAAAAAGATGACCACTCCTGATATGATCAGTAGAAGTATTATGATCATTACAACGATAATGTATGGTAAGTAGGAAGGTTCCTGTTCATCGCCACTCTCAACTGTAATGAAATATGTCACTTCGTTAGTAAGATCTCCATCTGATACCTCGACCACAATAGTGTGATTTCCGACATCATCATTGCCTGGTGTCCATGATATATAGCCTGAATCATCGATAGTCAGACCTGTCGGACCGACCACTGTGTAGATGATCTGATCCCCATCTGGATCTGTTGACTGGACATGATATGAATAATCATCCCCCACCCGAATGGTCCCATTTGGGATCATCTGAATGGTAGGTGGTCGATTTACAGGTTCCTCATCTAGAACATTGACAGAAAATGTTTGCCGCGCAGTTGCATATCCATCCGATGCACCAACGACGATTTCATGATCTCCTATCTGATCCTCACTTGGCGTCCACGTAAAGGTTCCCCCATATATCGAAAGTCCATCTGGACCATCGATCAATTCTATGGTGATATGATCTCCATCAGCGTCCGTTACATTTGGATAATATCGCCATACATGGCCTACATAAGCGATCAACTCAGGTTCGGACTCAAAGATCGGGGGGCTGTTAAGCGTAGCATTGTCTAAAATGGTAAATGACCACACCCCTGATTCGCAGATCCCCGCTTCTTGTCCTGTCTTTGGAATCACAGTCCAGTAATATGTTGTGTTCTCAGCCAAAGCGTTCGTAAAGGTAAAGGAATTATTTTCGAGACTGGTGGAGAGCAACATGCTTGGATCGGAATTTTCAACTTCGCTCTCAGATTCCCCACAGTACAGTTCATAGATGATGATGTAATTCCTTGGATCGGATATACTCCAAGTCAGGGTGGGATTGCTCACAATAAGTTCAGCTTCATCTTCTGGAGAATCTAGTATTGTAGTGAATGGAAGAATAACATTGAGGTGATACTCATAATACAAGCTGACCACACCATCAGTTACGCTTAAATTCATTTCGAACAGACCGGTTGAATCTGGTATCCACTCGATCAGACCCGTAACCGGATCGATCTTGATACTTGAATTCGGTGAACTAGATATATCATATCTCAGCACAGTACCAGCATCTTCATCTGATGCATTAACATCGAATGTGTAATTCTGGTACATGTCTAGAGTTTCTGTTGGGGGTAACGTTTCCCAAGATGGAGAATCATTGACATTGATAACATCTAAGTTGAAATACCGATGGTCAGAACCCCCCTTGCCATCAGACACGCTCACATTGACATAACTTGGACCAACATCATCGTTCTTGGGTGTCCCAGATAGGTTACCAGAGGCCTGATCGATCGATAGGAAGCTGGCATTGGTATCTAACGACCAACTAAAGGTATCCATGGTTGGATCGATGTCCGTTGCCTCGAAAGTGATTGTGTACAGTTCATCCTCCAATGTGGTCAATGGGGGATCAGTGATGATTATTGGATCGTCATTAACATTTCTGACCTCTAGATCGAACCTGTGGTAATCTACACCTCCCGCCCCATCGGAGACACTAACATTGACCCAATAGATGCCAACATCTTCATTTAGTGGAGTGCCTGATAGATTTCCTGATTCATTCATTGAGAGGAAGTTTGCATTCGTCTGAAGAGACCAAGTAAGAACATCTGGTGGAACGTCGATGTCTGTTGCTTGATATTCAACAGCATATAGTTCATCCTCCAGAGCTAGAGTGATGTCGTTGGTATCTATTGAGGGAGGATCGTTCGTGTTGATGACATATAGGGTGAAGTTGGTGTAAGCCGTCTTACAACGATCTGATGCAGAAGCATTGATCCAATATGATCCTACAGCGGAATTTGTTGGTGTTCCCGTGAGGCTTCCATCAGGCGAGGTCGAAAGCCACGGAGCATTATGTTCAAAACAGATCTGGCCTGTCTGGAATCCATTTATCGCTACGATCCGTTCATCGTATAGGACGTTCTCGTATGCAGTAGTATTATCTGGGGAAATTAATGCCAAACAAAATGGATACTCATCGTGTGAAGAGGTCAAACCATCAATAAGATACTCCTTATCGACGATCCCATATTCTGGGGTGATATCGGGGGATTGCCAATCCGACCAGTAATTGCCTTTTGTTCCGTTGTCCCAAAAGTTGGAGGTGCCGTCGTCATGGGCCTGGGAAAAACCTGGATTAGTGTTTATTATGTAGTTTCTTTCAAACTCATTGTTTCCACTGGCAAAATTTGAACGTATCCCAAACTTTTCCGAATTCATTAAAACATTGTCTTGGACGACGTTGTTGTCAGCATTTCGAAAATGAATGTTGCCTCTCACTCCATCAAGATAGCTATTTTGAATTTCACTGTTGGATAAAATCCTATCATATATCTTAACATTATCTATCAGACCTTCAAAACAATAATTCAGAGCGGAATCTGGATTCCGACCAATACGCAAAGGTGCATTATTCTCTTGTATTGTAATCGTTTTTGGGGTTGTAGCGACCAATGTAGAATTGACAAATAGTGATAGCTCATTGGAAGATACTCTAAACGCAATATGAACCCATTCTCCAGAAGGAATAGCATCGGGAGAGGTCAGATAGTTATCATTTGTTCCCGAGGCCACCCTGCCTCGAAGTGTCCCACTTGTTTGAAGGCCAAGGTAAAAGGAGTGTCCAATATTTGTAGCAGTATTGGTTTTTGATATGATCGTTTTGCTTGTTGAATATGAACTAGAATTATGATTTATCCACATCTCAATATGAAAATCTGACGTTAGATCGAAGTTCTGTTCGTTACTAAACTCCACGTAATCATTGTTCCCGTCGAATTCTCCAGCGTTATTGAAATGACCTGCAGCAATTGATGCACCGTCGTTCGAACTCCCATGGTTATTCAGGCCTGAGACGTCCTTAACTTCATTTGCGACACCAGACCAGGAGGATTCGTCGAAATTCCAATGCCCGACCAAGCCCGCATCATAACCATGTGGATAACAATCATTCGACTCGAGCTGGTTGTCTATAATCTCATTATATGAGGAATCTTCCAAACAAACAGCGCTTCCATTGTTTTCTGAAATTGTGTTGTAGAATATCCTATTTACATTTGAATCGTTCAAGCATAATCCATTACCGGGATTGAATTCAACTGAATTATTCATTATCAGGTTTCTATCAGAACCAACAATGTGAATACCTGAACGAATGCCATTGATATACTCTTGAACAACCTCTTCCTCTGAGAGTGAACGATTTAAGATCTTGACCTCATCAATAAATCCATTGAAGCGTAATGGAAACGATCCATCAACTCCGTCCCCGCTTGAGTACGTCCCAATAAAGAGGTCGGCATTAGACATATGTGGTGTATCTGTTGTAGCTGTAGAACCTACCTCAACCCCATCCAAGAACAATTTCAGATCCACACCATCATACTTACCAAGAATATGGTGCCATTCGTTCAAAGTGATAGGATCAAGACCATCAGCAAAACGGATGGAAGCTGATGAAGGATTGTATCCATAGAGGACCCTTGGATAGAAGTTACCGGTAATGTATCTCAAGCAAAGATAGTAATTAGCTGAACGGTCTCCAGGTGTGTCCCTTTTACAAAGTATCAATTGTGTTTCAGAACCACCTTTACAATAGAACCACGCCTCAACGGTAAAACGCTCGGAATCCAAAGATATCGGACCATCGTCTGTAATTTGTACATAATCGTCAGTTCCATCGAAGTCTCCTGCATACCCATACTTACCAGCCGATGTTGTTACACCATTTTTCGCCCATCCATCATTTCCAAAACCAGTTGAGTCCTTCACAGGCTTTCCAGTCGAACCCCACGATTCTTCGTTCATCCTCCAGTATCCGACAAGTCCGTTCGTGACCGGTTCGCAACCATGATTGGAGCTAATGTTGTTCCACATGATCTTATTACATGAAGAATTCTGTAAAAATAGACCGGAACAATAGTTCGCCATAATAGTATTGTTTTTGAGATTATTCCTATTTGAAGAATATGAGCTTACCCCATTCCCAGAATTTCCATCGATTGTATTGTTCGTGACTGTATTATTGTCTGATCGCTCTATATGTAATCCTGCACTTAAGCGTGATTGGTTGTCTTTCTTCATATCATCGATACTTAATACCCTATCATAGATTCGAATGTCATCGATCTTACCATCAAATCCGTCTTCTCCGGATCCATGGCTACTTCCAATTCTGAGGTCCAATATATTGGAACTAATAGTTCCAGTTCTAGCAGTGGAGGTTCCTATAAGATTGAAATCTAAGTATGCTTTCATATTGCTTCCAGATTCCCATGTCATAGCGAAATGGTGCCAACTATTAGTAGAGGGTCTTGAAGACCACCCAGTGTTACAAAAGGAATCTCCGCTCGTTGTTCTTACGCCATATCTTAATCCCTCTGCCCAACTTGGTAGACCCGGGCCATTTAATGAAATGAAATAGGAGATAGCACCTCCGTAATTTCCTTTAGAAACGATAGAGAAATATTCATCACTAGTTGGATCTTTATCAGCGAAATACCAACCCATGATGGTAAGAGCAGCCATTCCCTCAATATCATCATTGTCCGGGATCTCAACATAACCTGTCTGATCGAAATCCCCGCAGTTACCAAATTTCCCACTTGTGGTTGTTATTCCATTTTTTGCAGTACCGTCATTTCCATTATCTGACGCATCTTGGACTTCTCCAGCAGTACCAGACCAAGAGGTTTCATCCATTTTCCAATGACCAATCGCATCACTTGTGTATGTATCAGTACCGTAGTTGTTCTCAATTGAGTTATTAGCTAGTGTATTGAAGTGCGATCCTTTTAGGAAGATACCAATATTGTTCCTTGTGATGATACAGTTTTCAATAGTATTGTTGTCGGAGTGCAAACTTATCCCAGCATCATCCGGCTGCATGCCAGAACCAATCACCTTCACTCCATTGATTGTGCAGCCATCACCATCCACTGTGATCACAGTATTTGTGTAGTTTCCAAAAATCGTTGTTGAGTCAGCACCAGCTCCAATTATTCTGATGCTGGTTCCAGTTGGAATGATGATGTTCTCCTGATAGACTCCTGCAGCTACATTGATGGTATCTCCGCTAGGATTAGCGGCGTCAATGGCTTCTTGGATCGTGTCATGATCCCCAGGTACATTGATCTGAGATCTTGTTGAGCCCATAGGTGATATGTCCCGACCATGATGAGAAAGATCAACCTCAAAAATGGGTCCATTGATAAAAAGAAGCGATGTCACCAGTAGAATCACGATTATACATCTCATTGGATCCTCTCCATAAATGATGCGATCGTGCAATTAATGGTAGAACATAAATAATTTACTAAACGAAGTACGTTGAATCTAGGGGGAATGTGATTTGGGTATTGATCACATCTCGGCCCTCACTTCTTCTTTTTCTTGTCCTTCTCCATCTCCTCCACCGCGATCAATGCAGCCCCCGTAGCAGTCACGATCTGCGGCATCTTCGGAACATAGAGCTGGTGCCCAAGCTCCGTCTCCAGAGCGCTCACCATCCCCTTGTTCCTAGCAGGACCACCATCGAAGAACACAACATCACGTATCCCCACCTTCTTGGCCATGGACACCAACCTTCGTGCCACAGCTTTGTGGATGCCAGCGATGATGTCCTCCTTCTTCTTGCCTTGGAAGATGAGTGATGCGACCTCTGCCTTAGCGAAAACCAGACAGGTGGTCGTGATCTCAACTGGGTCCTCTGATGTCAATGACAGGTCGCCCATGTCCTCCAGCGGGACCTCAAGAACTCGAGCGAGAACCTCCAGGAACCGACCGGTCCCTGCAGCGCACTTGTCGTTCATTGCGAAGTTGACCTGCCGAAGCTGGTCGTCCAGGGCAATGACCTTGGTGTCCTGGCCACCGATATCGATGACCGTCCGTACGCCGATGTTCTGTCCGAGCCACTTGACCCCGCGGGAGTTCGCAGAGATCTCGGAGATGTTTGAACTTGAAAATGATACCACACGACGGCCATACCCTGTGGACGTTATCCAGTCAATATCGTCGAACTCGAGCTTTGCCATCTTCAAAGCACGAGTGGTCGTGTTCATTGCGGTCCTATCGTGATTGGAACCTGTTGGGGAGATCCCATAGCCCACGCGCTTGCCGTCTTTGAGGATGACCACCTTCGCATAGGTGGAACCAAGATCTACGCCAGCTGTAACCGTCATCAGGCAGCCCCCCTACCTTTCTTCTTGGTCCTGTCGCTCTCTTCCAGCGCGGAGATGTCCACATCCCCACCGAGCATCAGAGCTGCTCCGTATGCCCCTAGGATATGGGGTCTTCGAGGCACGAACACGTTGTGCCCAACCTGTTCGCGGTATTCCTGGACAACCGTAGCATTCCTCGAAACACCACCAGCCATCAGGATGTCTCCCTTGACACCTATGACATTGGTCAGGGACGCAACTCTTTTTGCAACCATCTTCGCAAGGCCAGCAACGATGTCCTGCTTCTCCTGGCCTTTGGCCACAAGCGAGACCATCTCGGACTCTGCGAACACTGTGCAGGTAGCATTGATGTGGGATGGACACTCGGAACAGAGCCCGAACTGACCCATGTCCTTCGGGTTCAGCTCCAAGGATACGGCCATAGTGTCCAGGAACGTCCCCGTGCCCGAGGAGCATTTATCGTTAGTGATGAAGTTGGAAAGGGTACCGTTATCGTCCAAGGCCATAAGGCGAACGCCCTGGCCCCCCATGTCGACAACTAACCTGGTCGGTCTGTGGATCTTTGTCGCAGCGAGAGCGAACGTCATGAACTCTGTCTTTGAGATGTCTGCGAACTCAATGCTCTTTCGACCCTGTCCGGTGGAGGCTACCCCCATGACGTCCTTCTCACTGATCTCCTTCTTCTCTAGGAGCTCTTTCATCATCTCATCGGACAGCCTATCAGGGTCCATGGTGGTGGTCTCCATTTTCCAGGCGATGACCTTATCGCCTTTGACCAGGACCACCTTCGTTGTGACGCCGCCTACGTCGATACCGACCTTGATGTCCTTTCCTATGAGTATTCCCTCCTTGCTACTATCATCTCCAGGAAGGCCTCTATCCTGGTCCTGACCTGCTCGATGTCACCCTCGTCGTACTCGGACTCGATCTTGAGCATGGGTATGGTCCGCTTACGGAGGTACAGGTCAATCCTGGACGCTTCTAGGTTGTTTAGATGACATCCACGAAGTACGTGATAGATGACACCCTCGGCACCATAGTCGTTGACCATGTTCTCGATCCGGGGTGACCTCTCATCGTTAGGTGTGAAGCACGGACACGTGCATGGGTAGAGATAGCGTTCGGCTATGGTTGTGAACAACGCCTTGTACGTTGTTTCATTGATGACCAGTGGGTCGAGAAGTAATCGTGACGAGGTGCATAGCTCGTCCATGACGATAACACCCTCGGACTCCTCGATAATGTTGGGGAACTTCCAGTTGGGCCAAATTATAGGACTACCACCTAGGATCACTCGTGGTATGTCGTCTTCGACCACGGACTCTCCTTTCTTCTGGAGCTCCTCCACTTCTTTAGCAAGCTTGTTACAGTTCTCGGCCCAGCGCATCGGGTCGTCCCAAAGGTACAGCTGGGACACGAACATGAAGTCCCGGCCCCAAAGAGCGAGGTTCTTGGACTTGCGTGTCTTGAGAAGCCTTCCGAAAGCACCATAGGCTTCCTGCTGGTCCTCCACCACTCGTAGGAGGTCCTTGCGCTTGACCTTCTTGCCTGTGAGGTCCTCAAGCCTGCGAAGAAGGTGAGCACACTCTTCGAGCCAGAGCTTCGAGGTTGTCTCCCCGGTCTTGACCCGAGGCACATTTAGCATGAGAACTGGAACGAAATCTGAAAGGATCTCTCCAAGCTTTGTCTTGCCATCGCATGTTGCTGGGCCGATGACCAGGTCGCATAGCTCGAAGTAAGGGTTCGCCTGGACCATCTTTCCCCCGAGCGATGCTTTGACAAGCGGGCAAAGGCCTGCGTCACCAAGAAGCTCGTTCGCTGGATGGATCATGTCATAGTGGCCAGAGCATAGCCTGACGATTTTGGCACCTGAGGCGAGGATGAGTTCGTTGGGTGTGAACACACAGAGGGTTCCGACCACCTTACCACCCTTCTTCTTCCACTCTTTGAGCTCCTCGAGCCTTCCAGCATCCCACTCGGCTAGGTCATAGAAGTGGTCCATGGCCTTGGGTTTGGGTCCAGGTAATGTTCGGATCTTTGCCAGGTTATCGTCCGACATCTTCTTCGAGCCTTTGCATATCATCTCAGATGCCTCGTCTGCGCTCTGTTCCATGTCCTTGCGCATGTAGCGCTTCTCCTTCATGGTCGAGAGGTTCTCGAGCTTCTTCTTCTTCATGTTGAAGATGTCCAATCCCATTTCTATCACTCCTATCGAGGTCTCTTTGATGTCCACAACTTCCATCTGAGGAACATTATGGACAATGCTCCTGGTTCAGGGCATTTCTCAACGCATCTACCACAGATGGTGCACTCCCCGCCTGTTATGTTCTCCCTGTCCATCTCCTCGAACACTTCTGCAAAGTCCATAGGACAGACCCGCAGGCAGATCCTGCATTTGGTGCATCTGTCCGGGTTCTTGCGAAGCCACAGGAGACTGAACCTGTTCATGAATGCCATCACCGTCCCCATTGGACAGATGCGGCAGAAGAACATCCGGATCCCGAAGGAACCTATGAGGAATATCGCGAGCGAGGAGATGGCCAGTGCAGGCTGATTATCGCCTCTGACCGCTGGAACGTAAAGTATCTGAAGTATCGAGAACAGACCTTTTGCGGGACATATCTGACAGAACGGTAGGTATAGGTCTGTCTGATACTGCACGAGGTTGAGCTGTGGTATGCCGATTATCACGGCTACCAGGATGATCATGAAGAGGAACCCATACTTGAAGTGGTCCAGGAATGCCACTATCCTATAGTCGAGCTGCTTGTATGGGATCCGGAGAAGCTCCCTGAGCTTCATAATAAGCTCACCAGCAAACCCAAGTGGGCAGAGCCACGCACACCATGCTCGACCCAGGACCAGGATCCCGATGCCAGTGATCAGGAGCAGGATGTACAGGTCGATGTAGAAGTCCGTGTAACCATTGGTCAGACCTTCCTGTAACGAGTAGAAGTAACAGTAGGTCGGAGCATTTGCGATGTATCTGCAGGATGCGTTCGGAAGTTGAACGTAGCGCAGAAACTGGTTCTCACCGAAGTGGATGTCCCATAGGAGGCCGATGTTGAGCAGGCCATACACGACCAGGAGAAGGCCGTATCGCATCTTCGTCAGTGGACTTCGCAAGAAGACGCGTTTGATGATCCTCGGTACCGCTATGCTTCCACCTCCATCAGATCACCACCGTGCATTGGCTGTTGAAGACCTTTACAAGATAGTAGACTCCAACGCCTATGAGAATGAGGGATGCTGCAACCCTCATGATGCTTTCGTTGATTATCGGGACCTTGAGCTTCGCGATGTTCCCTACCACTTCTCCAAGCAATAGTCCGATGACGGGGTAGAGCATAGACGTTAACGCGAAGACTGCTACGACGCCCAGGGATACTGGTAGTCCTATAGCAAGTATGAGCGGGATAAGGACAAGCATCTTCACGCAGGGTGTTGCGCCGCGGAGAAGTCCAAGACCGATGCCTGCCATGAGGTCGGAGCGTGTGCTGAAGCGCTCTTCCTGTTTCTCTTTCTTTCTTTTGCCCTTGCCGCATCCGGAACCGTCTCCAGGTCTATGGCCTCCACATCCTCCTCCGTTGCCTGGGCAAGGAGCTCCAGCCTTCTTCATCAGGTTCCGCTTCAACCTTTCGCCTGTGAGCTTCTTCGCCCAATGTGGTAGGTAAGGCCTTGTAAGGATGAGGATCCCGAACAGGATGGAAAGGATCGCGAAAAGGAGCAAGTAGTACGTGGATGGTATGTTGAGGAAGTGTCCGAAAAGTGCGATGACAGTGCCCAGGACCATGAGGCCAAGGAACCTTCCTGCAAGGAACGAGATGCCAAGGGTGCGGCTCTTACCGCGAGTTCCCAGGGATAGGAAAGCACATAGCCAGGAGTTACCGAAGGAGACTCCTACGAAGGCTGCGGCGAGAAAGGGGTGCACTATTTGTCACCTCCTTTCTTCTTCTTGCCAGACTTCTTGGCAGGTTTCTTTTCTGCGGGTTTCGCCTCTTTAGGGGCCTCTCCCTTATCCTCGGTAGCATCCCCGCCGGACCCACCTTCCTCCCCCCGGCTCGTTGCGCTGGGTCGCGCCTCTCCCCCGCCCCCCTGCTCACTCGCTTCTTGTTCCTTGACGGGTTCTAGCTCAGGTGCTTTCTCGATGGATTTCACATCCTTCGGAACAACCGTCTCCTCCGGTAGGTCCGGCGCAG
>JANQNL010000011.1 GCA_028279585.1 Thermoplasmatota archaeon | reverse complement strand
TCACGACGTCTTCGTGGGCGCTCGTATTCTTCTTCCTCGTCGTTCTCATCCTCGAGCTTCTTGTTCCTGCGACCCCGCCACAATGAGATCCCACCCAGGATGATACCGATAAGGAACAGGAACGAGCCGAAGAACATGACGATGGGGCCCATAGCGCACAGACAAAGCGACGTAGCATCCTCCTCGGCTTCATGGCTCATCTTCCCATCCATCTTGGAGCGGACGTTGTCCATCTCTATCTTGACCACCCAGTCCCCTCCACCGATCACACTGACAGAGCCGTTGCATCTGGTGATGCCGTTCACATCAGGGTTGTAACGAATGTCCAGCATTAGTTCGCCTTTCGGGTCTCTGAATGTAAACCTGAAGTCTGGATCGTCGCCAGTGTACTCGAACTCGAACTTCACCACACCGTTGGATATGTCCTCGAAGGTGTACTGGAACGAATCATCCTTGTACTCGAAGTCGTCTATGGTGATGTCTGCAGGAAGGTCCAGCCCGATGACAGCTGCAGCTACTATCAGACTGATACCGAGAACGCTCATGAGTAATGAAAGGCCAAGGCCAATAGCCACGACCCCGATCATCGCTTTGCTCATCAGCGTTGGTAGTGAGTACCCCGTAATAATCGTTTGCCATCCATATCCGTCAACTGGGGTCTTTAAGTTGAATCGAAAGTTTAATCTTGCTTTCTGTAGATTTTGTTCACATGTCCAAGGAATCCCGCGCTCGAGTGATCTTCAATGGAAGGGTCCAGGGTGTTTGTTTCAGAATAAATGCAAGGGACACGGCCCGTAGGCTGGGCGTAAAGGGATGGGTCCGCAACCTTTCCAACGGCACTGTCGAAGTGGTCGCTGAGGGGGATAAGGCAGTGGTGGAGGAGCTCATAGCATGGTGCACCCACGAGCAGCCTATGGCTAGGGTAAAGGGGAAGACCGTCAAGTGGGAAGATCCCGAGGGTGAAGAAGGGTTCAACATCCATTAGCGGTGGTAGCTTCTTCCTGTGTTGATCATCGCTGCCCGGTATATCTGTTCCATCAGAAGTATGAGCGTGAGCTCGTGCGGGAATGTCATCTTGGACAGGGAAAGCAGTGTACCAGAAGCCTTAGCTTCATCCGAGAGGCCATCTGGACCACCGATCAGGAACACCACGTTCGTCGAAGGGTCTGAAAGCTTCTTGGCAAGCTCTTCCGAGCTCATCTGCTTGCCTTCCTCGGAGAGGGGGATGACGGTAGTGTCTGGATTGGTCTTGGCCAGCAGGGCCTCACCCTCGGTCGCGGGATTCGAATCAGGCACATCATCGATGTTCAACCGGACATGTGATGGCAGCCTGTCCAGATAATGGGCAACTCCAGCTTTGATCCATTCCCGCTTGGGTTTTCCAACGGTTACCACCTTCACCTTCATGGGGGCAGGGATGCATCTGACCATTATAGGATTTGCTGTGTTGTGGAGGTAACATTTATTCATACGGCGTCCATTACCCCATCAAGGTGTTGTCATGTTCCAGGCCGTTTACCTTGTCAAGACCGACGATGTCGAGACCATCCAGAAGAAGCTCGAGACCTTGCTCACAGGCAGGGGTTTCACCATGCCAGGAGGCTTGCAGGAGTTTCCCGACGGGCATTTCGAGATGATCGGTATCGACAAACCCATGGAAGCAATGGAGGAAAGGATCGCCCAGGATGGCTCTGAGGGAAAGACCTCTGCCCAGCGTGCTGGTGTGGAGATGGGCATGTTCCCGGCCATGGACGGTATCTACCTCTACATCACAGTCCTTCCTTACATGGAGCTCATGGACTACCCAGAGGTCATTGGTATCACAACCGATGGTGAGGAACTGGCAACGGACATCAGGCTGTCCGAGGACATCTTCCAGTGGATCACACCGCAGGTGGAGAAGAGGCTTGAGGCCGAGCTCATAACCACCAGGGTCCAGGTCCCCCAGTGGGTCACGGACAAGATCTGCCAGGACGCTGGGGAGTCCTGCGTTGAGCAGGAGAAGGTGGCGGATGAGACCTGTGAGGATGTGGCAGAGCTTCAGAAGGACCTCGTTAAAGCTAAAAAGATCGCCCTGGCATACAAGAAGAAGCTTGAGCAGCTCCAGAGCGACTATGACAACTTCCGCAAGCAGAACTTTGGTGACACAGAGAAGTTCACGGACCAGAGGTTCGGAGCGTTCGCCCTGGACCTTTTGGAGGTCATGGACAATCTCGAGCGCGCCCTCCTCTCTGCTCAGAAGACCGGGGATGCTAAGGGAACCCTGGAGGGCATCTTCCTCATCCATAAGCAGCTAGAGGAGCTGTTGGTCACCAACAAGGTCAAGCCCATGGAGGTCAAGACAGGCCAGAAATTCGACCCGAACCTGCATTATGCTATCAAGAAGCATAAGGTCAAGGGGAAGAAGGGTGGGCAGATCATCAAGGAAGTGCTGCGTGGGTATACTTACAAAGGTAAAACACTCAGACCAGCAAAGGTTGAAGTTACCGAGTAGGCACTCAAGCAACATTTTCATACGCTTGGGGCGGTAGATTTATGTAATCCGACCACTATTGAAGCTCGGGTCTTCCGAACGGTTGGAGTTGCATCCCATCCCCTCTAACGCATCGGGGACCCACTTTTATACCGATAGAGGATGTAGAGCAGGTGCTGTACAACTTCTTGATGTTCGATCCAGAATAAGGTCGGATGATGGTCTCGAGGTAACAGGCTGAGTGTGAGGTAAACAGGACATTTCCCCAACGCCTTGGAAGAAAAGGTTGTCCATTACATCATATGCTGATAGCAAATGCTCACTGATGTAACGGACAATCTTTTCCAGTATATGGGTTGAGAAAATGTCTACCAACCGATCTCGCCTTCAGCACCACAATGGGGACATTCCACTGCGATGGAATCAGACCCTTTCATGTTCTTCGGGACCTTCACCCGGATCATCTTATCACAGCTCGGACACTTGACCTTGGTGATGGAGATATTGATCCTTTCTAAAAGCTCGGGTTTGGTCACGGTCTCTTTGTAGACCGCATCCCTAGGCTTGTCCTTCTTCTCCTGCTCGTAGACGACCTCGGGCTCGATGGACTTGGCCGGTGGAAGCTTCTTCATGGAACTGGTCCGCCCCCTCCTGCCCATCCGCTTGCCCTTGGCGACCTTGCTGAAGGTGACACCGCCATCTGTATCGGAGGTAGCAGGACGTGCGCGGGTGCGTTTCGGGGGTGAGACATCGGATTTGGAGAAGACGACATAATCATCGTCCATCTCATCATCGTCTGCTGGTTCCTCGAGGGGTTTGACGGTCTCTGTTGACTTATCTATCTGGCGTCGTCTGTAGAATACAAGGACTATGACGACGACGACGAAGGCGATGATGATGAGGAAGATGGCCACAAGCTGAAGTTGGCCCATATCGATGGACTCTCCTTCATCCTGTTCCTCCTCGATGGTTATCTGGCGTGTGGTCGTATTGGTCGACCCATCATCATCTGTGACAGTTAAGGTGACTGTGTAAGTGTCAGCCCTGGAGTAAACGTGTGTGGGAGATTCAGCATCCGACGACTCCCCGTCTCCGAAGTTCCATCGCCATTGCACAACGAAACCATCGGGATCGTTGGAGTTCTGACCATGGAAATAGACGGTCTCTCCAGCTTGTGCTCCGGTCAGAGAGCCAGAGATCACTGCCATTGGCTCCTGGTTTACAGCTACCGTCTCTTTCGGGATGCCACTGACCGTCGTGACCGTCGTGTTCTCGTAACCATCCGTATCTGTGATGGTCACTCCGATGTAGTAGGTCTTGGTCTGGTCCAGCCCTGACAGGGTAGCGTAGTGCTGGTCCCGCCTGTATATCTGGTGTAGGGAGTTCATTCCAGTGATGCAGTTGAAGTCCACATCAGAGATGTAGATGTTATAATGGTCGAAGTCCAGCAGGTCGGACTCGTCCCAGTTGACCTTTATGTAGCCGTTGCCCTTGTCCTCGATGGATAGACCAGTGATCTCTGGAGGAGCTCCTTCTGCTGGCTCACAGGTCGTCTCCGGTGTGCCCATGATGGTCACATCGTCGATGAACCAACCAGTATCAACGGTGGCATCGTCCGAGCAGAACATGAACCCGACCTGCACATAGCCGCCTGCGAAGTCATCCAGGCTCACAGTGACCTTGGTCCATTCATCTATGGACTTGCCAAAGGCGTTCTGGTCTGCAAGGGAACATGTGGAGCCGTTGACGATGTAGGTGTTGTAACCTGCATCTGGGAACAGTTTCGTCCAGTTCCCATCAGGGGTCCTAGCCTCGATGATCCCTCCATCATAGGCCTCTATCGTGTTCTGGAAGGAGAAGTTATGCCAGAACTCCAGGCTTGCACCATCCATCACCGATAGGTCGAACAGTGGGCTTTCGAGCCTGTCGTCCGTATCGGAGACGTACATCCCAGAAAGCTGTTCCCCACACCAGAACGAGCTGCTTCCTGAATAGGACTGGGAAGAGGTCTCTTGCCACCTGGTCCCCATACCTCGTGTCTCGTTCCCCAACCAATCAAGCCTTTCCTTTGAGCTATCGAACCCAGTGGTGTAGATGATATTTACCACTTCTATGTACATCTTCACCTGGTCGTTGGAAAGGTCCTCATCGTTGGAGACAACGACCTCCCCGTAGACGACATAGTCTCCAGTTACAGTGGGGGTCCAGTTGTAGGTGTAGGTCTGCTCTGCCCCTACATCAATGGAAGGAACTATCGTGTAGTCGTAGTAAATGCGTGAATCCAGGGAGTCGGTTATCTCGAACTTGACCGTAGTGTTGATGAGCTCCCTCTTACCGCTGTTCTTGACATTGATGTCGAAGGATGCCATGGTGTTCAAGTCGATACGGTCCGGTCCTACGACCGACTCCACTTCAGCATCTATCTGGATCTCTCTGTCACCCTTGATCTCCACCATATCGATGTAGGCTCCATTGTCCTGGTATCCCTGGGGGACATCCACAAGACGCCATCGCAACCAGACATTGGACCCTATCCAAGCGTCGAGGCTGACCGTATGCTCGTCCCACTGGCTCTCAGTGCCTGAGGTGTGATTGTAGTTCTCGATAAGGGTGAAAGTACCGCCTGGGTCTGTTGCTATCTCAAGGAACAGCTCGTCCACGGGGTCCTCGTATGGGGGCTGACCAGTGGCCTGAAGGGTAAGGTCATACCATAACTGGAAGGTCAGGGTCGCTCCGGAGAGGTTGAACAGCGAGATACCGGGGGTCATAAGCCACTGGTCACAGGTCTCATCGTATGTATCATCGAGATCGGTCCCGAAAAGGCTGTCTCCATCTGGGACCGATGTTGGTCCAGGGTCCTCGCCCCCCCCATTGGGGTTTCCAACCTCCCACTCGTTCAGGTCGCCACCTGTAGACCAACCCAAGGCTCCTTCCTCGAAGGAATCCACGAAAATGACGTCTGCTCGGCCTGAAGGCTCTGCGGTTGGACTGGGCATAAGAACGAGCATGGGGATGATGAGCATGAGGAGGGCCATGGCTACGGCCGTGATGTGAGAAATTTTCACTACCATGGGCATGCCTCAGAACAACCATTGGCCCACTTACAACCTTATTTTGATGTCTGGATGACCTTTGTTATCAAAATCAGGTAACTCCTAAATTTGACAAGCCAACAGTTGTACTTGTTGTCAAAGTTAGGATGCAATATAAAGATATTGGGAATCTTTAGAATGTAGCTAGAAGATGAAAATCGGCCTAAAGCTGAATATGGAGCTCGTCGACCTCGGCCCTAACGGTCCTGGCCCTACCGCTTTTCACCACAGAGATGAGTCCCAGGTCCAGCAGGGCCTTGACATCATCGTAGGTGTTCTTGTAGTCACGCTCCAAACGCTCGGCCAAATCCTTGATGGACGGGTCTGGGTCCTCCAGGACATCGGACAGAAGCTCTATCCTACGGCCTGTGATCATGTTCAGGACCTTGGGGTCCTCGAAGGTTATCTCCTTGCGAAGACCGAGCATCAGTTCCCCATCCAGTCCTGGGGAGGATGAGAGCAGAGCGGACCAGATCAGGCGATCATCCCGCAGTCGGGGATCCATGGACATATCGGTCTCTGCACGCTTGATAAGACCTGCAAGGTCCCCGTGCCTTTCCTCCAATCCACCGAGGAAGGTATCGATGTCATCCTCATCGAATTCCTTGGATGCTTCGATCCTCATAGGCCCGACACCTCCATGTCGACTAGATTGTGCCGGAAGACCTTTACGATCTGCACCACATCAGACCAACAGCGCGGCGGGGAGCTCGAAACCTCTCGAACTTCAAGGATTCCCTTGGGATGTTCATACCCGATCGTTTTACCTTTAAGGGTCATCGGGTCCATCTCCCATCGGAGGACCGGCCACCAACGGCCAGTGTCGTCCTTTTGCATGTATGTATAGCCGTATTTTCCGGGTAGACCTTCCTCATCTTCAGCGCTGTATACCTCCACCCCTTTAAGCATTTCAATAGGGGAGAGATAGAGTTGTTTGATGAGTACTTGAGAGTGCATTTCGCGTTCTCCTATGGTCCAAAGTATAAATGTGGTGCAAATACTTACGAATTACACCATATGAATTGGTACCGGCCCCGAGTTATTTTCAACTATTCACATATATGTATATAAATCCTCCGCAGAAAAGCCATATGTGGAGACCCGGGGCCCCCGATCGTCAGGAGAGGTAGATATCTACATAATTGCACAGCCAGGAATTAGCCAGTATTTGGGACTTATTCAAAAATCGTTGAGCGAGGATTCACACATATGCAAGATCAGGTTTCTGACCGAGGAGGAGCGCGATATGGCCGCATTTCCATCAAAATATGGCTAGAACGGAGTACTTTTCCTATTTGCTGTATTTTTATATGGTGTAATTTGTAAATGTTAATTCCTGCATAGATCACACATATACGTCCGATAAGTAGGGGGTGATCGGGTGTGCCAGCCCTAATACATATTACTTAGTTATATACTAGAAATCATCGACAATTGATACCTAGTTCTAGCACGAAAAAACCCCCGTTTTCACCCCCTCCAGGCTAGATTTTTGCATAAACTTTATCTAACCATGGCAGTGTAGACAGAAGCTCGATAGCAGATGAGCGAGTACCACTCGCTACTGTGTACTTCGGCAAAAGACGGATACACCAATTAGCGTCTGACGATTAACGTATCACAAGTAAGGTGTTGTACATGACCGGAACACAAGGGTCAAACAAGAGCAATGACAACGAATGCCAGCCTGATTTCGAGGCTGTGGCCGTTATTGGTATCGGCTGCGTCCTACCAGGTGGTTCGAACGATGCAGGCAAGTTCTGGGACTTCCTCATGAAGGGGGGCTATGCCATCGAGCCTGTTGAGAACACCGATCCCATGAGGTGGGACCCTGCAGTATACTACAG
>JANQNL010000181.1 GCA_028279585.1 Thermoplasmatota archaeon | reverse complement strand
ATCTCGACGTCCAGGTCGTTGTCGAACGTGAGGTTGACCCAGCAGTCGTTCTCGGGCAGTGGCACCATCCACGATGCGCCTGATGTCAACTCCTGCTCGGCCTCGTAGAAAATGGCCTCCTGGTTCTCGGAGAACACCACTGCTATCTCGGAGTCGAACGCGAACAGCAGTGTCACTGCTCCGAAGACTATATGGACGAGTGCCAGGAAGAGGAGGAACTTCTGTAGGGGTTTGAACAGGATGTTCCTGATGGCCATGCCACGCTATTCACCTAGTTCCATATATGGTTTAATGCTGAATCTAGCCATAAAAACCACCGATATCGTGAAATCAACAGCCGAGCAGGTGAGGGGGGGAGAGGCCCGAGCCAGCGCAGGCTGTAGGGGGGCGGCAGGTGGGTAGGTGGGGACAATTCTATCTCATCCGTAACCCTTATCACATGGATAGAACTACCCTGCATCATGCCTCGCGCAGTCGTCCTCCTTTCAGGCGGCCTCGATTCCGCTACGACCCTGGCCATCGCCAAGGACAGTGGTTACGAGTGCTATTGCCTCTCCTTCAACTATGGCCAGAGACACGATATCGAGCTTGACAAAGCGAAGCAGATAGCATCGGCAATGGGTGCTGCCAGCCACAAGGTCGTGACCCTGGACATCGGCCAGTTCGGAGGCTCTGCACTCACAGACGACAACATCGAGGTACCAAAGGACGTCGACACTGAGGAGATCCCGGTCACATACGTCCCTGCCAGGAACACGATCCTCCTATCTATCGCTCTGGGATACGCCGAGACCATAGACGCGAAGGCCATCTTCATCGGTGCGAACGCTGTGGACTACAGTGGGTATCCGGACTGCAGGCCAGAGTTCATCCAGGCCTTTGCAGAAGTTGCAAGGCTCGGGACCAAGGAAGGGGTGGAGGGAAGACCCATCACCATCGAGGCACCTCTCATTGACCTGACCAAGGCAGAGATCATCAAGAAAGGGACCGCTCTGGGTGTTCCCTACGAGCTGACCTGGAGCTGCTACTCGGGTGGGGAGAAGGCCTGTGGGCACTGCGATTCGTGCAGATTGAGGCTCAAAGGCTTTGCAGAAGCAGGTCTCAAAGACCCTGTTCCGTACGAGGTATAAGGGGTCCGAACGGCTTGGGCCAGACCTTTCTACTCGTGTGTAATACTTAGATAAAGCTTATAATGAATGAAGGTATACTCCCCTCCCCACGGTCGTCTAGTATATATAAGGAAAAGGGTTGCTGGATGCCACTTCCAGACCCGCACATCGGATGACCATGAAAACGGCGGAGGCCGTCCAAATGTACAAGATGATGAAGAAGGAGGACACGGTCAGGATACCACCCGAGTTCCTGTCCGAGAACCTCACAAGCACCGTCGAGCTCCTGACGCACAAGAACTTCGAGGGTAAGATGGACAAGGAGAACAACCTCACTGTCCTTGTTACCAACATCGAGCTCAGGGGACCTGGCAAGATAGTCCACGGTGATGGCGGCGTATACCAGGAGGTCAACTATGACGCTCTGGTGTTCGAGCCACAGCTCCACGAGGTCGTATACGGAACCGTTTGCGAGATCCTCAAGTTCGGAGCGTTCGTCAGGTTCGGCCCACTGGATGGGCTCCTTCACATCTCACAGATCATGGACGACCACATAGACGTCGACATCAACAACGAGAGGCTCGTCGGGAAGGAGACGAAGAGAGACCTGCGCGTCGGTGACAGATGCCGGGCCAGGATCGTCTCTGTGTCCATCAACGAGCGTAACCCCAGGGAAAGCCGCATTGGTCTGACCATGAAGCAGGCTGGCCTTGGAAAGCTCGACTGGCTCGATGAAGAGTTCATTAAAGCCACTACCAAGCCCGAGGACCAGGCTGGTAAGGGCAAGAAGAAGAAGTGAGGTGACAAGATGAAGGCTTGTAAGAAGTGCAGTATGCTGTCCGAAGATGTAGACCCATGCCCGAACTGTGGTGGGGAGCTTTCGAAGGATTGGCAGGGTTACCTCGTCGTCGTGGACCATTCAAGGTCCGAGATAGCCAGAAGGTTGAACATCACGGTCAATGGCCGCTATGCGCTCAAGGTGCGATAGGCTGGCCATGATAACCATCCCACCCCAGATACGGGAAGAGATGAAGGAGCCCTTCGGCATCCTCATCCTCGACCAGGACGTGTCCCACGACACTCTGGCGACCCATCTGGAAGGGATGAAGGTGGTGGTGGTGGGAGATGCCACGGCACTCCGTGTCTTTGGCGAGGGGTTCCCTCCCGACATGGCGATCGTGGACATGAAAACGAAACGCAACAACAGGATGGAACTGGACGAGAGATTCCTCGACTCCTTTGATCACAGGCTTGCTGTCATCAACCCTGACGGTGTCCTCACCGACGAGTTGGTCGATATCGTCAAAAAAGGCCTGGACCTCATCTCCAACAACGAGAAGGTCCTTATCGTGGTCGATGGCGAGGAGGACCTGGCCTTTGTCCCTTGCCTGCTGGACGCACCCGATAACTCTGTGGTGCTCTACGGGCAGCCGGACCAGGGCATTGTCGTATCCCATCCGACCCTTGAACGTAAAACGTTCATCAAAAACGCACTCAAAACAATGGAGGCATGACCTTGGATTTCGAGGTTCTCGACAAACGCAGCAATCCTCTTCTGGAAAGGACAGAGGTAAGGTTCAAGTTCGTTCACACAAAGGAGGCTACGCCCTCCCGCACCCTTGCAAGGGATAAGGTAGCAGAGGCTACAAATTCTAAAAAGGAAGCAGTGATCATCGACCACATGAGGTCCGACTTCGGCAGGGGCCAGACACTTGGCTATGCCAAGGTCTACAAAAACAAGGCCGCAGCACAGGCAAATGAGCGCAAATATCACCAGAAGCGCAACCACATCCTCGAGGGTGAGGCGAAGAAGAAGGGCGGGGAGAAGAAAGCGGCGGCAGCAGCACCTGCTCCTGCAGCCGAGGAACCTGCCGCTGAAGAGCCCGCTGCAGAGGAAGAGGAGAAGAAGGAGGAGTAAATATGTCCAAGCAGGAACTCTATCATATCGATGGTGACAAGCTGGAACGTCAGCGAACCTTCTGTCCAAAGTGCGGCGACGGTGTCTTCATGGCCGAGCACAAGGACCGGAAGCACTGCGGCAAGTGCGGCTACACCGAGTTCAACAAGTAAGCGTCAGCCTCGGGCCGATGCTTGTGTTCTTTTCTTTTCTCGTGGGCCTATAGTGTAGCATGGATATCACTGGGGCCTCCGGAGCCTCGAACTGGGGTTCAAATCCCCATAGGCCCGTTCTTTTAAGCAAGAGAATGGTATCTGAAAAGAGCGGGCCGTTACGATTCTCAACGACGCCATGGGGATTTGAACCGAAGGTCTTTTGAGAAATTCAATAACCATGGACGGGATAATTTCTCAAAAGCGCGTGCGGCGCTAAAGTGTTCGACGGCCTGCCGCAGCAGCGTCTCGATGTTTCGCTCTGACGGTGAATGACGGCAGAAACATCGATCTTGGGGGGCTTCGACGACAAACGAGTACACACCTCCGATAAGCGCTCTCCGCACGCTCCAGAAAAGGAAGATGAAAGGTTGGTTTGGTCCACAGATCATCGCTTGCTCATTGACCAAACCAATTTCCTATGGTTTTTTTCCGGAGCTTTGCTCCGTTTGCTTGTATTTGCTATGCCTCTCGAAGTACTTCCCCGTACCGAAGTTGAGCACGATAAGTCCCACGACCAGCAATCCTCCCAGACCATACCCCACGAACCCAAAACTGAATCCTACGTAAGTGATTATCAGCATCACACAACCTGCGATGAGCACACCGGCCAGAACACACAGCAGCGATTTCTTCCGATCAAGATCGAACAAGTAGCAGATCAGCGAGCCTGTCCATGCACCTGTCACTGGCAATGGTATAGCGACGAACAGGATGATCCCAAGCTCCTGTAACGCCTCGATCTTTCCAGAGGCCTTTCTCCTTGTCCGAGCAAAGAGCCAGTCAAAGAACTTGTTCATGAAGGGCAGGTACTTCCTCATCATCTTCTCGACCCATGGGAACATGTACAGGATCGGTATCACAGGGATCATGTTCCCGAGAACTGAAAAGATAAAGGCTGCCACCGGATGCATCTTCAGAACGAGTATCGCCACGGGTAGGGCTCCACGGAGCTCGATGAAGGGTAGAATGGCTATGAACAGGGTCACAAGCCAATCAGGAAAGAACGAGAGGTACCCGACAACGACCTCGGCGACGCTCATGATGGTAGCATGAGATTCCCCCTAATGAACATTCCCTCTGGATGCACAGGGCACAGTTGTCAAAAAAGGGACCACGGTGCTCAATCTATTGCGATTCTAAATCTCTTATCTCCTTAACCTTGAATAGGATATAAATTAGGAGGCCAGGAGGAAATAGCCAGAAGAAGATGGTGAAAACTTGGACTATTAATGGAGAAGCGTCTGTTGTAAAAACAACTATAGCCATTACAAGAATCAATAGGGTCCAAAATATCAATCAAAAAATGCTGATCTTCAACTCTTTTTTCAGCCGTGGAAGATTCATTTTAGGTAGTCTGATCACCACATCAACCCCTCTCTTGATGTGAATCATTTTACTCTCACCTGTATTAAGGTTTCGATGTGTGCGAATTTTCGATTAATCAAATCGACTGATAAACGAGTGAGCAGGCCGGAGGGGGAGCGGCGGATCCGGCCAAATTGAGTGCTATGCACTCAAAGTGGTAGAGTTTTCATCACGAAGAGATGAAAACGGCCAGCGGAGCGAGTTATGGGTGGGGAAGGTTGGTGGGAGGGAGATCTCTATCTATCATCAGCGTCCGAACGGTCGCTGATGATAGGGTCCACTCGCATTGCGAGCGGTCCAAGAGAGAAAGAAGAAGAGGGTGTTTTTAGAAGATTCAATCGCTTCCGTGTCAAACTGCTGGATACGCAAGCTTCATATAAGCAAACCGATATCGGAGGCATCCTCGCACGGGAGGTCTAGTATGGCCAATAACGTCGAAATTGAAAAGCTCACAGCAGAAGAGATCATGAACAAGACCCATTTCACCATCAAAGAGGGAGCCACGGTGTCCGAGGCCCTGGCCAAGATGAAGAAGCACGATGTCCACGAGCTTCCAGTCATCAAGGACAAAAAGATGGTAGGGCTGTTGAGCTATGCCAGGATGACAAAGCATAGAAAGATGATGATGACCAGCCAGGTGGAGCATTTCATGGTCAAGCCGCCAAAGGTCGTGGCCAACGACAAACTTCCAAAGATCATCGAGGCCCTCCTGACACACGATTTCCGCAGCCTTCCTGTGACCTCCAACAGGCAGGTCATCGGAATGATCTCCCGCACCAACATCATCAAGATCATCAAGCAGTACAAGATCCTCATGGCCCAGGATGTCCAGACCGTCATGACCAGGGACCCTGTCTTCATCAAAGAGTCCGAGAACGTCTCCAAGGCCATCCATCACATGATGGCACTGGAGGAGTCATCCATCCCTGTTGTCGACAAGAAGGGCAAGGTGTCAGGTTACGTCACGATAAAGGACCTGACCGACCATCTCAAAGCCCCTAGGAGGAAGGCCTCCAAGTATGACAAGAAGGGTGAGAAGGTCAACATCAACGTCAGGGTCGACAGTGTCAAGAACGTACCTCCAGTGACCGTCACCGAGGACGGCACCGTTGGAGATGCTATCAAGGTCATGAAGCACAAAGGCGTTCCATGCTGTGTCGTTGATAGCGCGAACAAGCCAGTCGGACTCATCACCGAGTTGGACCTCATCGACCTTGTCAGGCGTCATCTGGAGCGCGATGATACCATTGTCGAGATCACCGGTCTGGAGCAGCACGATCCATACACCTACAACGAGATGTACGAGCTCATCAATAGGCATCTAAAAAGGATAAACAAGGTCCAGAGGTGTCAGATGCTCTCTGTCCACGTTATCCATCATCACCATGAGAGGGACCTTTCGAAGTACACCCTGCATGGAAGGTTGTCATTGCCCAAGCATACATTCTCCACACAGATGTACGACTGGGACCTTATGTCCGCGTTGGACCATCTCATGGAGAACTTTGAGACCCAGGTGCGCAAGTACCATGGGAAGAAGATGGACTCCCGCAAGAAGGGAAGGCGTCGGTAAGCTTTTTCGATGGCTTACGCTGGACTGTTAAAATATGCCCCGCTATCCTGTAGCGGGCGAGGGAGGTAGGAGCTTGTCCTACTTCCTGATATAATTGATCCGAGCGAGAGCTTCCTGGTAGTCCTTGGGAGAGAAGTATCCCTTGAACTTACCGTCACCATCGACGACGACGACCGCATATGGGTCCTTCTTCGTCACTTCTGGGACCACATCATCAAGCTTTGCAGTGATCTTTATTGGCATGATGTCTGTGTTCATGAGCTGCTTGACCGGCATCGTGGTCGGGTTGTCACCCTCCACGATCTTGCGGAGGAACTCCCGTGCTGTGATGACACCCTGCGGCTCCTGGTCCTCATTTATCACGAGAACGACGCCACGTGGGATGCCCATAAGTTCCTGGGCTGCCTCCTTTCCATCGGCCGAGTCCGAGATGGTCTTGAACTCATCTGTGATTATCAGGTCCGAGACCTTCATCTCGCTCTTTGTCTTTTTGACTATAACCTTCTTGGCCATGTAAGTCCCCGTCCGAGTAAGGGTATTCCCAATAAAAAGATTTTCCATCCATACCGCCAAAGCGAACAAGCCCGGAGTTGCTATTTTCACGCCCGATTAACAATTGTTCAATCATCTGTTGTACAGCGTCATTTTAGTGCTACATTGACCATAATTGATATATCTATGAACTTTTAATAATGTATGCTGGCTTAGAACCATGGTTCTATTATTGGTCCATATCTTACATCCTTGCCGGGAGTTGTTCAGATGCTACCAGTGCCCAAAAGGTCCTATCAGATCGCACAAAAGATCGGTATTATGAGCTTGTTCATTTTGGTAGTGGTGGTGATACTCACACTTCCGTCTGCGGTCACCGCACAGATAATGGAACTGGACCAAGAGATGGACCGACCATCCCTTGTTGTCAACGATTATTACATCGAGGAGAACGTCCAGATACCAAATCCAGCTTCCCTCGAGGATAGACGCGATTGGACTGTGGCCACTGAGAAGGTGACCTTCACGCCAGAGTTCGATACCTTGAGCGTGTTCGGCAACACCTACCAATCCATTGACTACGGCTCCAGCCACTACCCGGCAGAACCTGGAACCCCTCGCGTCCCGACCTCCGTTGCCATCATCAGGGTTCCCACAGAGCTGGAGGTCATAGACGTGGAATACTCCGGCGCTTCATACAGACCAGGAACCCTTCCACCAGTTGCCCTCATCGCTAACGCTTACGATCCAAAGCCTTTCAACCTGGACGCAGAGTCCTACCTGGATACCCAAGCCATTCCTCCAAAATACCTCGATTACATGAGCTACAGGGTAGGTGACGAATATGAGGATGGACATCGGTTCTGGACATACTCCATCGTTCTCTTCCCGGTCCGCTATACTCCAGCAACCTCCATGTCCCAGATGTTCTCAGAGGCGACCATCACTTACAGGTACGACCCGACACCTAATCCTATCATTGTCCCACCAGAACCTGTCCCCGTCCAGCCAGCATACAGGGCGATGGACAAGTTCGAGTCTGGAAGCAGCAGGTCTTACCCTACTGGCATGGCCCCAAGGTACATCATCATCACCGGCCTGAACCTTGTAGAGGACCTCCAGCCATTTGCAGATTGGAAGACACAGAAGGGATACCCAACAGAGATCTACTCGACCAACGAGATCACCTCTGCATACGCTTACAACGACTCCCAAGAGGAGATCAAGTTCTTCCTCCGTGACAAGTTCAATGAGGGTAACGGCGTCCTGAAATACGTCCTGTTCTACGGAGATGCGGACCTCATCCCAGTGAGGTATTGTCACGACCCAGACCCTGCTCCCGGCACCGATGATGGTCAGATACCTTCCGATTCCTATTACCACTGCATCGGGGATAAGTGGGATGGGGACGAGGACCAGACCTACGGGGAGCTTGGCGAGATCTATGACAAGGCCCCCGACTTCATGTTAGGCCGAATGACATCCTCTGATGAGGCCAAGATAGCTGCTTGGACCACGTTGATGATCGAGAGGGAGACACAGATAGCTCCAGAGAACTGGCAGGGCAAGGCAGTGCTCATGGGTGGTGAGACTCACTCCACCTCACCAACCTATCCAGGAGATGGAAAGTATCAGTCCCAGAGAATGAAGAACAACTATCTGGCTGACAAGTATGACATCTTCAACGAGTATTACGATAACCAGGACTCCACGACCAACCTCCTAGAATCCTTGGTCAAACCATCGCTCAACAGCGGTGCTTCATTGGCCATGTATACGAACCATGGGCTCGAAGATTACTGGCCAGCCATTCGACCTATGGGATCGTTCGATAAGAACGATGCCAGAGGATTGACCAACGGGAACAAGCAGTTCCTTGCATACAGCATGGCATGTCTGACCTCATGGTTCGATGGACATGAATGTATCGGCGAGGCATTCGTCGAGGATATCGATGGGGGTGCCTATGCACATGTTGGCCATGTCAGGACCGCCACCGCTGCTGTGGGTTACAACTTCTACAGTCCATGCGCAAGTGGCATGCAGGAGGACTTCTGCAGGCTCATCCGGTATGACGGCATGAACATGGCCCATGGATACCTCCGCGCAGGTGGGACACACTCTGGAATGAAGCGATACTTTGCAAATAACAACGCAGGCTTCATGAACAGCCAGCAGTCTACTCTGGCAAACTGGCTGGAGAACACTCTGTTCGGTGAGCCAGATGCCCACATCGCCACTGAAGCTGCTCACACCTTCATCATTGAGAACACGACCCAGACCATGGTCAACATCGAAATAGACATCGTGGTCAGGGATGCTGTGGACTCGTCCTTCGTGGAGAAGGCCCTGGTCTGCATCCGTAACGATGCCAACGACGTTTACGCCGTTGGTTGGACCGACTCCGAAGGAAACGTACATTTCTCCATACCAAGGATCACCGGGAACGTTGACATCGACCTTGTGGTGTCCAAACCCAACTTCAAGACCGTGGTCACCTCCTTCCCAGCAGTTGATGAGATAAAACCAACGACGACCCTGAACCTGGACCCTCCAACACCGGATGGGGAGAACGACTTCTATCACACCGCTCCGACCATCAACCTCTCTACCAACGAACCTTGCATCACCTACTACAGGTGGGGCGATACCGGCCCATGGATCGAGTATGTGGGTAACTTCACAGCTGGCTCTGGCACGACGACCTTCTACTACTGGAGCGTAGACATGGCCAATAATGAGGAGGGCGAGAACTCCGGCAACATCCTGGTGGACCTCGTCTCCCCGGTCACCACAGTCGTGACAGACCCTGAAGAGCCAAATGGTCAGAACGGGTGTTATATCGGTGATAGACCGACCATCACGTTGGAGCTAACAGATGACAACGCCTCCAGTGTCCTGACCTACTACCGGTGGGATTCGGGCAACGATAAACTATACACCGGACCTATCACCAATGCTCCAGACGGTGTTCACAAGCTCTATTATCATTCCGAAGACCAATCTGGACATGTCGAGGATGAACGGTACAAGACGTTCTCTATCGATTGCTCTCCACCAACAAGCATACTTCAAATGAACCCAATCATCAATGATGGGGAGGGTGACTGGTACATCACACCTGTAACGATCACACTGGTGAGTGAGGCGGATGCTCTCATCTACTACAGATGGAACGATGGCGAGGAATCCATCTATGACGCTACGCTAACTGCACCGCAGGGTGCTAACACGCTCTACTACTGGGCAGCGGACGCTGCTGGTAACGTCGAGCCTCTCAAGAGCGCCTTGATAAAGGTCGACAGCGTCAAACCGGAGACCGTGGCGATCGTCGATCCGTTGGATCCCACAGGGGATAATGGTTGGTACAAGTTCCAACCCAAGGTCAAGCTCAATGTAATAAACGAGGACAACTGGACCACCTTCTATACATGGGAGGAGGACTCGACCTCATATACCGAATATTCGGACGAGATCCCGGTCCCAGAAGGTGACAACACCCTCTATTACTTCTCAAAGGACCCTGCAGGGAACGCTGAGGAGATGAAGGAGGTCGAGGTCAAGTATGACCAGACCGTCCCTGAAACGACGCTACGCAAGAACACTATGCCCTCTGATGGATGGTATCGGTCCCTACCAACGATCACGCTTGAGTGTAGTGAGGATGGAGCTTATATGTACTACCGATGGTCCACAGACCCTGTGGGCACTCCAGATTCGAAGTACAGTCTACCTATCAAGCCACCAACATCAGAGGGCAAATATACGCTCTACTACTACAGCCGGGACGCGGCTGGGAACACCGAGCTGCGAAAGGGTGAGGACTTCAATGTCGATGCTGTGAAACCCACAGCGGTGTTCAATGTGACCACCGGGACCAAGGTATCGACACCATACACCTTCGATGCTTCCCAGTCCTACGACGGTAGTGGGATAGAAGCTTACTATTTCGATTTCGGAGATGGAAAGAACTCCGGATGGGTCACAACCCCTGTTGTCTCACATAACTATTCATCAGCTGGTGACTACAAGGCCAAGATGAAGGTCCGTGATATCTCTGGTCAGGAATCTGAGGAGGCGGAGATGAGCGTTCATGTTCAGGATAACATCCTTGGGGACGTGGACAGTTCTACAGCGGTCATTGCGGGGGTCTTCGTAGTCGCCGTTGCGATCATTCTTGTAGTGTTACTGGTCCTGCTTCTTGCGGTTGTTGCCAAAAAGAAGAAGAAGCCACCATCCAGCGGTGGTGGGGACGGACAGGCCCCACCTCCAAAGAAAGAGGAAGAGGTGGTGGAGGAGGTCCAGGAGGTCGAACCTGTTGATGATGGTCTACCAGAACCAACACCTGCTGAGACCCCAGCTGCAGCTGACGATGGTCTACCTGCTCCTGTTGAGGCCCAAGAGCCTATGGCTGAAGTTACAGGCCCACCTCAACCGGAGTTGATAGAACCAGCTCCTGAGCCGACCTACCCCACGCCCCAACCGACAGTAGCCCCAACCCAACCTATTGTAGGATAGCCGGAGCTAGGTTGTGAATAAATAGGACCACAAAGGGTCCTTTAAAAAAAGTAATGCTCACTCCTTATCGCTCATCATTTCCTTGATGGCCTGGGAGATGAAATCGATGACCTCTTCGTCATCTGGGATGGTAATGGAGTTCTTGAACCTCTTCGAGTTATCGCGGAGGAAGTAACCCCTGGAGATGGAGATGAACTCCCTCTCACCGTCTGCTGCGACGTACTTCTTTCGTGCGATCTCAATGAAGTTGTTCTTTCCGAAGGGAACGTGCTTCTCCATCATTGTCTTGAAGTGAGTGTTCTCGTTTCCTCGGGGCGCCTGCTTCTCAGCGGTATCGTCGGTATTTTCGTCTGCCATGTTATCATCGCTCTTTTATGGTGCCCCTATATATAGGGGGAGGGGGTGAACAATATATTTGATATTAATAAATTCCCCTGTACCTAGTCTTCCTCTTCATCCTCGTCCTCGCGGACATATATCGGGCTGTCATCGTAGATAGCGAACTTGTGTGAGGGTTTGACCTCGGCCTCGGGAAGCCGTTTCTGTCCATAGACCAACTTCAGAAGTATTGGGGTGATGAGTGTTGTCACAATGACCAGTGACAACGTCATCAGCAGGGCCATGGATGCGTGACGTCCAGCCGAGAAGATGCCGGCCACGATCGCTGTGGAAACAACGATGAGGGCCACCTCCATGCGTGGTACCATGCCGATACCCACCATGAGGCTCTCCTTCGGTGTGAGTTTAGCAATGAGGGAGCCAGTGCCTGCTCCGATTATCTTTCCAGCAACACCGATGATGATGAACAGTACGATGAGCACTATAGTGATGCCCATACCGCTCTTGCCTATCTCCTGGAACGCTTCAACCTTCAGCGACAGTCCTACACCGACGAAGAACAGCGGGATGAACAGTGCATAGGCGATGGTCTGGATGTTCCGCTCTATCCTATGGGACTGGATGGTATTGCCGATTATGAGGCCGGCCACGAAAGCTCCAGTGATCATTGCCAGTCCAAGCTGCTGGGCCAGGAACGAGTAGATGAACGCAAGACCTATGGCAAAGCTCACAAGGATCTTTGGGATGTGCATCTTGTCTCCTATGTCCATGAGCTTTGAGATTATCCCAAGGCTTGACAGGATGCAGATGAGGAAGAATATCACAAAGGACAGCCCAAGCTTTCCTATGGCTGGGATGTGGAACCCGAATATGGAGAACCCTGCTGTATTACCAAGGACCAGTGTCATGATGAGGATGGCCATGATATCGTCGATAACAGCGGACGATAGGACAGTGACCCCGACCCCGGACCGGAGCTCGTCAAGGTCCATGAGGGTCCTTGCTGTCACGCCTACAGAAGTAGCTGTCAGGATGGTCCCCAACGCGAGGGACTCCCAGACGTTGAACCCGAACAGGATTCCGAGCATGAAACCTCCAAGACCTGGGATGAGAACCCCACCAATGGCCGAAGAGGAAGCTGCGGTGCCCGACCGCTTGAGGTCACGCAGGTCCACCTCCATCCCAGAAAGGAATAGCAGCATCAGGATGCCTATCTCGCTGAAGGCCTGGAACGATCCATCGAAATCGAAAGCAAATGGAGTGTCGAGGAAATGATTTATGGAGATGAAGGCTGCCAGCAGGACACCGGCAAGGATCTCTCCCAGTACTGATGGCTGCTTTATCTTGTAGAAGACATGGGCTAGGACCTTGGCGAGGATCAGGGCCACACCTATCTCGAGAAGCGGGATGGCCACTGAGGGTTCGATGATGCTGGACGTCTTATCCTCATCGCCTGTGGTGAAGCTCCATGTGGTGTTGTAGTAATTGTCCGCCAGGTCGCGTCCCAGGAACTGGACCGTGTATTCTTCGTTCGGTTCGAGATGGTCCCTTATCCACAACGAAGCGTTGTTCATGGACGTGTTGAACTCAAGATGGGCCGCTATCTGGTTCCCTTCATGGTCCTGGATCTCCATGATGATGAGGGATGGGTCGAACACAAGCTCCAGTTCGATGGAGACGAACTTGATGGACATATCGACGTCTGTGACATTGTCACGTGGGTAGACATGACTGTAGAAGTCGGAAGCCCGGGTCTGGACCTCGGCTGCAGGTGCTCCACCAGGCTCTGTGCTGACAAGACTGGGGACCACAAGGATAACGACCGTTAGGATGAGAACGATGGCCGCAAACCTTGCGACCACGGGTCTTGACGGTCTTGTTATCTTCATCTACTGGCCCCTGATCAGAACTCGTTCTCGTCGCTCATCATCGCCATGGCATAGACCTTGATGATATCATGGAGGGTAACCTCTCCGATGAGCTTCCTCTTCTGCACCACCGGCATCCTCCGGTAGTGGTACTTGATCATGATATCAATGACCTCCTTGACCTTGGTAGATGGTTTGCAAACCTTGGTCTTGGGTGACATGAGAAGGTGGGCTGCATCTACGTTCGAGTGGTGGAGAGAGCGGAAGCTGGAGGGTTTGAAGGTGTAGCCATGGACCCGTGGAGGTGCTATGACGTCCAGGATGTTCTTTTCAGTGATTATCCCGGCGTATTCGTAGGTGTCCATGGACTTGACCACCCATACGTGGTCCTTTCCTGTCAGCATGGTCAGGATGGTCTCTACAGAGGCATGTACGTCGACCACGGGCAGGTCCCATGAGCGCTTGTCCATGACATCCTCAACAGAAAGTTCATAGAACTCTGCCAGGCACAATCTATGTGAGGTTCCGACATCGCACGAGACCTTGGGCTTGCTCTTCTTTTTGGAAGTGCTTTTCTTCGAGCCCTTCTTCTTCTCAGTAGCCATTGTCCACGCCGGTGCAATATAGAACAGCTACGCTATTTAAAAATAGCGTAGATGTAGAAAGGTCTGGGTCTACTCGACGTTCCTTGGATAACAGGCTGTCCTCTGGCCCGTTCTCCTGACCCATATCTTGCCTTCGCGTTCTAGGATATTCATGTGGTAGTTGACCACTTGACGGGAGGTTCCAAGGGCCTGTGCGATCTGGCTCTGGGAGATACCAGGGTGGCAGAGGATCTCCTCGAGGATGTCTGTCTGGATGTAGGTCGGAACGTTCGGCGTCCCGTAAAGATAGAATCGCTTGTAGATACCATCCTTGGAGGATTTGATGAACTCCTCCTTCTCGAGCCTGCGGAGGTGGTAAGCCATGACGCCGTTCTTCATCTGGAAGTGGTCCATGAGCTCGCTGAAGGTCACACCAGGGTTGCCCTTGATGTGTGTGAGGAGGTTCGCTCTGGTATCATTCTCCAGGATCTTCTCACCCTTGACGCGTGAGTAAAGTGGAACGCCAACAAGACCAAGTCCCCACTTGCCACCAATGGTGACACCGTAGTAAGCTGCAACACCAAGGCCACCAAGGATCATGGTCGAGATAGCTACCTGACCGGTCTCGCTCTCGGTTATCTCCTCGAGCTCGATGTCAGTGGTAGGCCCTACACCAGATGTGTGCATGGATGCGCGACCCTGGCGGTAGTAGACCTCCTTGTTCCCGTCCACTGTGTCGACCCATACAACCCTGGGCTGACCGTTGGGGCCTATGTCCACCTGCGGGGTCAGTCCAACAAAGCCTGAATCAGAGACCACCGTAGGTTTGCTCTTCTCGGTCCCATTCTCTGTCAGGAGCATATGGAAGATGCCCTCGACATCCCAGGTCTCCTCGCCGCCCCTCTCTGCAACGTCCGTGGTCCTTTCCCAGACCATGTGGATGTTGTTGTCGTTGTCCACAGAGAGCCTGGGGCGATGACAGGTACTATAGCCGTCCGTGAGGAGCTCTTCCTCAGAGGCAGCAATACCGTTCTCATCGAGCCATATGTGCCTTATCTGGTAGGACCCGCCATTTGCGACGTCCCTTCCATCGGCGTAGACGATATGAGCATGACCAAGGCCATTGACGACTATCGAGGGCTCGATCCTGTAGGACCTCATGTCCGACATTATCGACTTGGGGGAGATGAGCGGAACGCCGTTGGTGTCGTACTTGGCATACATCACCTGGGTCTGGCCCTGTGAGTTCTCGTTGTAGACGATATGCATGTGATCGTGCTCGTCGAGGAACATATCGACCTCGAACGACTGTGTATCTGAATTCGTAAGCTGCATCTCCGAGACCGTCACAACACCCAATGGTGTGATCTTGGAGAGGTAGATATCATAGTCCCCTTCTCGGGGATCTGCCCATACGACCAGGGCATCACCTGCAGAGTCGACCTTGACCCTGGGGTTGAAGTCGTTGAAGGAGGTCATGATGCTGGTCTGTCCGACCTCGAAGGCCTTGTCCGGTTCATTCTCTCTGTCAGGAGCATCTCCAGATGTTTCTGGAGGCTCTCCGGAGGAGTCTGGTGTATCTTCCATCTCGATGGTCGGGATGGTCATGCCTCGGGTCGGGAGGGTAGCTTCGGTATCGACCTCCTGGTCCAGTCCGTTTGCGAAGTTGACCTCGCCGATTATGACCTTGTCCATCATCATCTCGCCTTGGTGGTTGAGCCTGCTGAAGTAGTATTTGACCTCCAGACCGTTGCTCTCACCCCAGGCCAACATAATGTTGCCCTTGCCGTCTGTATCGATCTGGGGGTAGAATATGACGTGGGCGCTCTGGTAGACCAGGGAGGTTGGCACGTCCATGGTGTCGGAGGCGCTCACTTTTGCGAACATTATGCTTGATCCGATGACGTTGGACTCGACCCAGACAACATTCGTGCAGCCTTCCTGATCGACGGCTACAGATGGATACTGGGATGCTTCGGTGGTGTCCGAGAGACGTAGAGGTACTTTCCACGGGGTGTCCGTGATGACCGTTGCATCAGCGCTCATGGTAGCTACTGGCCTGCTTGAGATGCTCTCATCCACACTGCCGAACAATGCATATGACACAAGGAACGCCAGTGAAAAGGAGATGACAGCGATGAGCAGGAACTTTGTAAGCTTCTTCATGTAAGACCTCGGACCAGAGTAGGGCCATCACCGGTTCCGCCCTACTGTCTATAATTAGATTCGGTTTATTTCTATTAATAGTTAATGGTAAAGGATGAAGGAATCCTTTCGGTGAGGAATTCTTGAAAAAGATCATCCAGTCCTGTGTTGGAAGCATTAAGTTGTGGGACTGGATGACCTTTCTTCTTTCGAGCCGAAAGGGTCTCTTTCATGCCTTTCTCGCCGCAAGTCCATCAACCAACCCTTCCCCCAAGTACATCCACCGGATGTATATACCAACGAGCAAATTCTTCAGAATATCTTGCTATCCGGCCCATAGAACCCAGAAGCAACCCGACCAGGCCCCACCCGGCACCCCTCGCTCAACACCGTCCCCACGTTCAGCGTCGAATTGATGCCAGTCTGCACGTCATCCCCCATGATGACACCCAGCTTCCTCCTTCCCGTATCCACCAGCTCTCCCTTGCTCACCATCTTCACATTAGCGTGGTCGAGCCTGAGGTTCGCAACCTTGGTCCCAGAGCCCAAGTTGCACTTGCACCCGATGACACTGTCGCCTACGTAATTGTGATGTGGGACGTTGGAGCCGTCCATGATGATGGAGTTCTTGACCTCCGATGCTGCCCCGACCTTGCACTTCTTCCCGATGGAGGTGGTGCCTCGAATGTAAGAGTTCGGCCCGATCACCGTGTCCTCACCCACAAAGACCGTCCCCTCGATGTAGGTCCCGCTCTTTATGATCGAGCCCTTCTTCGTGATGAGGATGCCTTTGACATGGACGCCTTCCTCTACCACACCCTCCCTGGAGTCCTCAGCGTCCTTGAGCAGGATCTCGTTAGCCTCGAGCAGGTCCCATGGGTGGCCGATGTCCAGCCAGTCAGTATCGGGGACCACTCCAAATACCCTGTTCTGCTCGATGAGCATCTCCAGGGTGGTGGTTATCTCGTATTCCCCCCTGGATGATAGAGGTGTCTTTTCGATCCACTCAAAGATATCAGTACCGAAGATGTAGGTGCCAGCATTGATGGTGTCTGCGATGAACTTGTCAGGTTTTTCAACGACCTGGGTGACCTTGCCAGCCTCGTCCATGACAACGACACCGAACCTGGATGGGTCATCGACCTTGGCCAGGGTCATGATGTTGGAGCCTTTCTCCTCGTACTTTGCAAGGACCGACTTGAGAATTACATCGTCCAAAAGGACGTCGCCGTTGATGCAGATGAAATCATCATTGATAACATTGCTCGCCATTCCGATGGCGTGAGCTGTTCCCAATCGCTCATCCTGCTCGATGTAGTCTATCTCAACGCCTAACCATGAGCCGTCTTGGAAATACTCCTCTACCCTTTTCGCCTTCCAACCCACCAAAAGATGTAATTTTGTTATACCGTTGTCTCGGAGTGTACAAATTGTGTGCTCCAGTATCACTTTTCCACCTACGAACAGCAAAGGTTTGGGTGTGTTGGCTGTGAGGGGGCGCATCCTTTTGCCGTCGCCTGCGGCCAGTACCAGAGCTTCCATTTTCACACGTCCTTATCCATTATCTGGACACTTGAGCAAAGTATTCTTTCTATAAAGTATTTTATCACTGGACATGTCTGGCTAGTGAAAAACTGAGATGCTGGACACGTTAATTTCCATGTCTGGACAGGGCAGTTTGCCAAATTAAAAATCATTGACCTCAAAATTCCGAAATTTCTGGGGGTGCTTGAGAGAATCAACGCCAAAAGGGGCCGAGAATTAGGAATAAGGGGTACATTTATTGTCCAATCGTCACATTTTAAGCGTAATTCGGATAAAATTCACAAAAAAACATGGCCAGAGGGACCAATGTTTATATAGCAACACAACGTTCTGGGTATATCAGGTCCAGCACCTGAAAAGGAGGGAAATCAATGGTTATGACCCAGATAGATATTGGAAAGGCAAAAGACATTGCAAAGAAGAAGGGACTCAAGCCCGGCCGCGTGAAGGGAACCAACGGCGTTCAGTTCACCAAGGGATCAAACTCCCGCCTCGAGATCATAGATTGGAGCGAGTTCGAGACAACCCTCGGCAAGAGGAAGCTCGCCATCTATGAGAGCGGCGGCTGGATGAAGATCATGAAAAAGAAGTAGATTCCCTTCTACAATAAGATCAAACACGACCGACGGTCCACCCGTCGGTCGACCCTTTCTTTTGTTCATTTTTCAAAACCTTTATTTGGCAAGCTCTCACTGGGTGAGCTATGCGTATCGCCCTTACGGGAGTGCCAGGCGTAGGCAAGACCTCTGTGGCATCAGGATTGGCCCAGCTCGATAGGACCCTTACTATCCGGTCCGTGCTCAGTATGGCCGAATGGGCCCAGTGCATTGGTGAGTTCGATGAGGAGTGCCAATGCCACGAGATAGATGTGGAAGGCCTCTACGATCATATCAAGCGAAAGGATATGACAGGTCCAAAGGTCGGGCATGAGATCGTCGAGGGACACCTGGCCCATCTTCTTCCTGTGGCTGCGGTCATCGTCCTTCGAGTTGCACCAAAGGTCCTTGAGAAAAGGCTTACAGAGCGCGGCTACTCACAAGAGAAGGTCCGAGAGAACCTGGAGGCTGAGGCCATGGACCTCATCACACAGGAGGCTGTTGGGAAAGAGCTTCGGACCTTTGAGGTGGACGCTACCCTTATGAGCCTTGAAGAGGTTACCTCTCAGGTCTTTGACCTCATCAAAGCACTGGACAAGAACAACGTCGAGGTCCTGGACAGGTATGAACCTGGCAAGATAGACTGGTCCGAGGAGATAATGAAATGGTACTGAACGACTTCAGGAAGGTGGCCGACCTAGTGGTCGTACCTATTTCCAAGCCTTTTATGAAGTTGGATCCTAACCAGATCTCCCTTATCTCGTTCATTTTCGCGATCCTTGCAGGTCTATCGTTCTTCCTATCCAAATGGTGGGGCTTGAGCATCTTCGGAGAGGCGGATAAAGGCTCTATCACCGTGCTCCTGATCCTTGGAAGTCTGTTCGTCATCGTGTCGGGACTTTTCGATGTGATAGACGGTAAGGTTGCCAGGATGACCAATAGGGTCACCAAGCGCGGTGACTTCCTTGACCATGTTCTGGACAGGTACTCTGATTGTATCATATTAATGGGTCTGTCGTTCAGTGACTTCTGTGTCCGTGAGCTCGGTATGCTTGCTATCATCTCTATACTGATCGTCAGCTATCTAGGGACCCAGTCCCAGGCCTTGGGATGCGGAAGGAACTACTCCGGCATCATGGGAAGGGCCGAGCGGATAGTTGTCATCATCTTCTTCCCTGTGTTCCATCTCATCTACTACCTCATCATGCCCGGCGGATATCTGCCGATCCCGAGCGGGGTCTGGGGGGTCATGGGCCTTCCAGACATCCAGCTGACGCTCATCGACCTGCTGATGATCATTCTCATCGTCGGTGCCAACCTTTCGGCCCTCCAGCGAGCCTGGATGACCTGGAAGGAACTAACTGATATGGAGAAAAAGGAGCGGGCCGGTAAGAAGACCCGTCCCAAAGAAGAGGATGAGGATCAGTCGTAGACCGACGGGTCCCCAAGGATAGTTACGAGGATGGCCTTCTGGGCGTGCATTCTGTTCTCTGCTTCGTCAAATACCACAGAGTGTGGGCCATCCATGACCTCGTCCGTGATCTCCTGGCCCCTATGTGCAGGAAGGCAATGGAGCACGATGACGTCGCTCTTTGCCTTAGAGAGAAGTGCGTTGTTGACCTGATATGGTGCGAAAATGCGCTCTCTCTCGGCCTTCTGCGCTTCATCGCCCATTGAGACCCAAGTGTCCGTGTAGATCGCGTCAGCGCCTTCTACGGCCGTTTCCGGGTCATTCACGACCTGCATCTTGCAGGAGTTGCCTGCAGCTATGGAGTTCGCCTTGTCGAGGATGGCCGGGTCAGGCTCGTACCCTTCTGGGCAGGCCACGTTCATATCCATTCCTACCACGGCACAACCGAGCAGGAGAGAGTTGCACACGTTGTTACCATCACCGATGTATGTGAGCTTCCTTCCCTTCAGATCACCCTTGTGCTCAAGGATGGTGAGGAGGTCTGCAGCACACTGGCATGGATGCTCGATGTCGTCCAGTCCATTGACCACAGGCACTGTCGCATGCTCGGCAAGCTGCTTCATTATCTCATTGGAGAAGGCCCTGTACATGATAACGTCGACATACCTGGATATGACCTTGGCCACATCGTGGACGCTCTCACGCTTGCCGACCTGCACCTCGTTTGGAGAGATGTAGATGGCATTGCCACCAAGCTGATAGAAACCTATCTCAAAGGACACTCGTGTCCTCAATGAGGGCTTCTCAAAGATCATTCCCATGGTCTTGCCCTTGAGTGAATGGATAGGCCCATCGGCCTCCTTCTTCTTCATCCTCTGCGCAAGGGCCAGGATGTCCTCAAGGTCATTTTGCATGTCCAGAACTGAGATGATGTCACGCTTCATACTGGTTCCACCTGACGTGTGCTATCCACGCTGGGGGGTGAACCCATCCCATGGATTTGAAGTTTATGTGAGAGACGGAGTAAAGATGCGAAAATTTCCACAAGAAATTGGTTCGCTCAGTGGGTTAGTGAATGTTTAGGAGCGAACCAACCTTTCTCCCCCTTTCGCATCTTATGGAGTCTATCACATGAACTTACTTCCTAGAACGATCCTCCCGAGAAGGTTCATTATCCAAGCAAATGGATGAAACGGATTGTGTCCGTTCAATAAGTAGGGTTCCTGGAGGTGAGCAGTTCGTCCATATGGGTCTTGTCAGATCCGAGGACCATGTCGAACATGATGTAGGTTGATGCGAGACAACGCTCCACGGTATCGTGGGAGATCTCCAGCTTCCTTCCCTGGTTCTTGGAAAGCCATGCCTCGAACACCGATGGGAACTGAAGCCCAGAATCGAGGCTCACACGGCAGGCAAGGCCCATGACCGTGCTGTAGACATCCTGTCCAGATAGAAGGCTGTCAATGTCATAACCAGTGGTTCCGTAGAACCGGTCGAATGCATCCTTTCCCAATGAGGAATCCATTGCATGGTTCCTATAGATGGGCTTGGACGGGCTGTCCATGAGATGCAGCAGGCCGCCCCACTGCTGGTCCACAAAGGACTCGAACATCGGATGGGAACCGCCTGGAACGTGGTTGAGCATCCTGGAGGCCTCGCTGTGGAACGGTGTGGCCATGTCTACGATGTAGTGGGATGCGCAGCCCAGGTGATAGAGGGCCCTGTCGATCCTATGCTCGTTGGCGCTCGGATCAGGTGTCTGGCGATTGAAAAGGTCGTGGGCCTTCTTCGCATGAAGGGCACACATGATGGGGCCTCGGATGTAGGAGTGCTCGAATCCCCACTTTACGAAGATGAGGGGGTTCCTCCAGATCTTTGACCTCATCTCATCGTCTGGGTAGGTGGAATAGGCTGCCACCTTCCTTGCGCTCGTCACGTCGAAACCGAACGCGTCGCCGATGATCTTGGTCGTGTTTATGTGTGTTACGTCCTTCAATTTCTACACCTTTAGGAAGATAGACGGGGCTTATCAGGCATCCGCTATTAAGTATGGGTATTATAAGCGCTTCGGATGGAATTCCAGTTCTGATGCGTATATACAATTCCGTGTGGATGGATATATGGATTGTGATAAGGGATGGACAAGAAGAAGACCTCTCAGGAGGTCGCCTAGAGGGTATGATGACGGCCAAATGGCCGAGAAAAAGAGAGGTCGGTCCTTCCCATGTAATTGTTTACAGATAGGAAGGACCGATCTTTTTTGGTGTACGGCCATTTGGCCTTACATCATACCCGGCATCCCACCCATGCCACCCATTCCACCCTGGGCAGCGGCAGCGGCTGCGGCTGCGGCCTCTGCGCCTCCACCCTTGGATGCGATGACATCGTCGATGCGAAGCACCATGATGGCGGTCTCGGTAGCGGACCTGAGGGCCTGGGTCCCGACCTTGAGAGGCTCAAGGACGTTCATGGCCTTCATGTCGTCGATCTTGCCATCGTATGCGTTGAGACCATGGTACTTGTTACCATCAGCGTGGGCCTTGCGCATATCGATCAGCGTGTTGATGGGGTCCATACCAGCGTTCTCGGCGAGCGTCCTGGGGACGACCTCTACTGCAAGGGCGAAGGCCTCGATGGCCATCTGCTCCCTGCCGCCGATCTCGTTAGCGTAGTTGCGCAGTCCCTGGGATATCTCCATGGCTGCAGCGCCACCACCGACGGTCATGTGACCCTCGGAGAGTGTGGACCTCACAACACCAATGGCGTCATGGATGGCCCTCTCGATCTCGTCGATGACGTGCTCTGTACCGCCCCTGATGAGGATGGACACGGCCTTAGGTGATGCACACTTTGTAACAAAGGTCATCTTACCGCCTGCGATGGAGACTTCCTCGACGGATCCAGCCTTGCCGAGGTCCTCGGCTGCCAGGTCGTCGATGGATGTGACTATCCTTGCGCCTGTGGCCTTGGAGAGCTTCTCCATATCGGACTTCTTTGCCCTGCGGATGGCAAAGACGCCGTTCTTTGCAAGGAAGTGCTGGGCCAGGTCGTCGATGCCCTTCTGGCAGATGAGGACGTTCGCTCCAGCGTCTGTGACCTTCTGGGCCATCTGCTTGAGCATCTTCTCCTCTTCGTCCAGGAAGGCCTGGAGCTGGGTTGGGTCCCTTATCTGGATCTTGGCGTCGACCTCGGTCTTCTTGACCTCGAGGGCTGTGTCGACAAGAGCAATTGTAGCGTCAGAGATGGAGTTAGGCATGCCGCTGTGGACACGTTCCTTGTCAAGGATGACACCCTTGATGAGCTCGGTGTCTGAAATGGAGCCACCCTGCTTCTTCTCTATCTGGATGTAGTCCTTGTCAGCATCAAAGACACCGTCGCGGGTCTCACCGACACGAACGACGCCCTCGACACAGATCTTGGCAAGGTCTTCCTTGACCGCGCCTGCGCTCTTTCCGGTCATGGCCGTGATTGCTATATTCTCAAGTGCGTCGGTGTCGTTCTCCGTAACCTCCTCTGCAAGGTTCGAAAGGATGGTGACGGCCTTCTCCATGGCCATCCTGTATCCCTGTGTGATTATCGTTGGGTGGACGTTCTGCTCTAAAAGCTCCTCGGAGCGCTTCAGGAGCTCTCCGGAAAGGATCACAGCTGTAGTGGTCCCATCGCCGCACTCCTCGTCCTGGGTCTTTGCGACCTCAACGACCATCTTTGCGGCTGGATGCTCTACATCAACTTCCTTGAGGATGGTGACACCGTCGTTGGTTATCACGACATCGCCCATGCCGTCTACGAGCATCTTGTCCATTCCACGGGGGCCAAGGGTTGTCCTGACAGCTTCAGCAACGGCCTTTGCTGCTGCGATGTTGTTGGACTGAGCGCCCTTGCCGCGCTCCCGCTTCGTTCCTTCTTTCAATATGAGTATGGGTTGCTGTCCCATCATAAGTTTCACCTGCGGCCGGGTACAATTGAACTTCTATATATGTGTTATTAGTAGTTCAAAAGAGCCAGTGCTGAACAGAAAACAAAAATGAAAAGAGGAAAAGCCTGCCCGAACACGGTTCGGGCAGGGTTGTTAGGGCTTACTTACGGCCCTTTTTCTTCTTGGGCCGAGCCTTCATCTGGCTACGGTCCCGCTCATCGCCGCCACCATCATCCAGAGGCATCCTGGAAAGCAGGTATGCGACTGCTGCTGGGGCAATGGACAGAGCGGCCATGACGATGAAGACTATCATGTATGCCTTCTCGCCACCGATCTGGTCCACGATGATACCGGCCAAGAACGCACCGCCGATACCGGCCACACCGTATGAGGTGAAGACGATACCATAGTTGAGACCGATGTTCTTGGTCCCGAACAGGTCAGCAGTGGTTGCTGGGAACATAGCGAAGTTTCCACCGAAGCAGAAACCGACAGCTGCTGCATCGAGCATCAGAAGTCCCCAGTGGACCTTGCCAGCGAAGAACAGACCGAACATGGCTGCTGCCTGGACGGCCCACATGATCATCATGGTCTTGGTCCTGCCTATCTTGTCGGAGACGAATCCCCATGCGACCCTACCAAGGGCGTTGAGGATAGCGAGGGCACCGACGATCCAGGCGATGTCATCAGGCTGGATGTCGAGCTCCTTTGCGAAGCCGCCGACATTGCCGATGACAAGCAGACCAGCTGCGGCTGCCATGAGGAAGGATCCCCAAAGCATCCAGAACTGTGGTGTCTTGATCATATCCTGCCAATCGAACTCCTTCCTCTTTCCGCCAGATGCGGTCGTTGGAGGGCTCCAACCAGCTGGCTTGTAGTCCTTTGGTGGGTTCTTCAGAAGGAAGCCACCAGCAAGGACGAGACCAAGGTAAGCTGCACCGAGTATGATAAGAGCATACTCGAGGTTGAACGAGCTGTAGATCTCGTTCTTCTCTGCTGCGGAAACTGCGCCATCTGTCAGCTTGTCGAGGACCTTGGAGTCCATCTCCCTGGTCATGAGCCAGGTTGCGACCTTGCCAACGATGAACGCTCCAAAGCCAAATCCTGCAACTGCAATTCCAGATATCATTCCCTTCTTGTCAGGGAACCACTTGACCAACGCTGCAATTGGGCAGACGTAGCCAAAGCCGATACCGATACCGCCAAGCACACCATAGGTGAGAATGAACAGCCAATAGGGTTGATCGAACATCACTACAAGGCCAGACAGGATCATTCCTGCACCGAGCAGAACACCGCCGATGAGGGAGATCAGCATGGGGCCGAACTTATCCTGTAATCGTCCTGAAGCAATAGTTGTTAGAGCGAAGAACAGAAGCTCAACGCCGAAAGGCATCAGGACCCAAATGTCCTTACCACCAGGTAGGTCACCAAACTCGAACTGGTTCGACACAGGGTTCGAGAACACGGAATACGCGTAAATTGAACCCAGGCAGAGCTGCACGAGCAGTCCACCGGCCACGACCAGCCATCTCTCCCATTCACTAACTCGAGTTTCAGCCAAATAGAAACCTCCGAGACCCGTTTTAAATACGTACGAAATGACCCAGCAGAACGATAAATACTGCTGGTCCGGTGGGCAATACCACTTGTTATATAAACAGTTTTCTCATTGGGAAATTACTAGTTATACACGTGTCCAGTGGTCGTGCGGGACAAGGGAGTTACCATGCTCGGACCGCATGAAGTATCGATGGTCCAGGCGAGTATGCTACTTTCCAAAGCATTGACGTACTTGACTCGATAATAGAAATTTATTTAACTGGAACCCTTAATGAACCCCCCGCCTGGCACGAAGCATGCTCGTTGACCAGGCATCTGACAAGGTAACAATGAGGCGTTATCGATGTTCGAACAGGAGTATCAGCTGGAGTTCTTCCTTTCCAATGGGTTCGTAAGAAAGGTCTGCAAGGCTTGCGGAACACCCTTCTGGACCTTGGACCAGGAAACAGAACTTTGCGGGGACACACCGTGCGTGGACTACGGTTTCATCAACGAACCATTGATCCAGAAGAAGCACGACATCGCGTCCATGAGGGAGAGCTTCCTATCCTTCTTCGAAGGCAAGGGCCATACAAGGCTCAACAGGTATCCAGTGGTAGCCAGGTGGCGCGCTGACATCTATCTGACCATCGCCTCCATCGCAGATTTCCAGCCTCATGTTACCTCTGGAGAGGTCCCACCTCCTGCAAACCCTCTGTGCGTATCCCAGCCATGTATCAGACTGGCAGACATCGACGCCATCGGCAAGTCTGGCAGACATCTGACCAACTTCGAGATGATGGGTCACCACGCCTTCAGCAAGCCTGGTAACCTCATCTACTGGAAGGACGAGGCCATCGGTTATGCCCACGAGTTCTTCTCAAAAGAACATGGCATACCAGAGGAGAAGCTCATCTACAGAGAGGACCCATGGACCGGCGGTGGTAATGCTGGTCCTGCCATGGAGATAATGGCAGAGGGCCTCGAAGTTGCGACAATGGTCTTCATGTGCATGAAGGAGACCGACGGCGGTGAGTATGAGATCAAGGGACGTACCTATTCGCCCATGGACATGAAGGTCGTTGACCCGGGCTATGGCCTGGAGAGGATCGTTTGGGCATCCCGCGGCTCCCCTACCTTGTATGACGCTATCTATCCACATATCATCGACCCGATCTTCGAAGAGACGGGTCTTACTGCCGAGCTGGACAAGCCTGGCATCCATGAGTTCAGGACCGAGTATGCAAAGCTGTGCGGCATCATGGACTTCGGAACCTTCGATACGCTTTCGAAGATGAGACAGTACCTGGCCGAGCAGATGCAGAAGCGCGGTTACGATTGGGATGCTGGCAAGCTCCACGATTTCATGACGCCTCTTGAGAACGTCTATACCGTGGTGGACCATGCAAGATGCCTTGGGTTCATGCTCGGTGATGGGATCGTTCCATCCAATGTGAAAGCAGGATATCTTGTCAGGCTCGTTCTTCGCAGGGCCATCAGGCTGCTACAGGACATCAAGACCGACCTGACCCTGCAGGACCTTGTGGCCCAGCAGATAGACAGCTTCCCAGAGTACCCAGAGCTCAAGGAGGCCAAGGACACTATCATGGACGTCCTGGAGAAGGAGGAGGAAAGGTACCATAACACCCTATCCAAGGGTTCCAGGCTCATTGAGACCATGGTCGCCAAGAAGGATGACAAGCAGATCGTGGTGGACGACCTCGTGGACCTCTACGATACCCACGGACTACATCCATCCATAGTCGAGAAAGTAGCTACCGGACTTGGAGCTTCCGTCGACATTCCTGATAACTTCAACACCATAGTTGCAGAGATGCACCTTGAGGAGAAGCGGGAGAAGGCCGAGGACGAGGTCAAGATCCCTGTCCCTGAGACCAATCTCATGTTCTACACCCACCCAATGCAGCGTGAGTTCGATTCTCCAGTGCTCTACTGCAAGGACAAGCAGATCGCACTGGCAGAGACACTGTTCTACCCAGAAGGTGGTGGCCAGGCATGCGACCTTGGAGTCCTCATAACCCCAACAGAGACCGTGAACGTCGTGGACGTCCAGAAACATCATGGTGTGGTCGTTCACATCTGTGACAAGGACATCCCAGTGGGCGAGATCGTCCACGGAGTTGTGGACTGGGAACGTCGTGAGGCTCATTACAGGCACCACACAGCAACCCATATCATCCTTGGCTCTGCCAGGAAGGTCCTTGGCGAACATGTATGGCAGGCTGGCGCGAAGAAGACCCACGAGTTCGGCAGGCTCGACATCACCCACTACGACAGGATCTCTGTGGAGCAGCTCCAGGAGATAGAGAGGGTGGCCAACTCCACAGTCCTCAAGGGCATCCAGGTGGAGAAGAGCTGGATGGACAGGCAGGAGGCGGAGAAGAAGTACGGCTTCAGGCTATACGAGGGAGGTATCCCACCTGGCAAGCAGCTGCGCATCGTGCGTATCTCCGACTTCGACGTCGAGGCTTGCGCCGGAACACACGCCGACCATACCAACGACCTTGGGCTCATCAAGATAGTCAACTGCGAAAGGATCCAGGACGGGGTGGAGAGGCTCGAGTTCACAGCAGGTCTTGCTTCGCTCAACTACATCCAAGGTAGAGAGAGCATCCTTACGGACGCCTGCGATGTCGTCTCAGTTACACCGGAACAGTTACCGAAGACCATGAACAGGTTCTTCACAGAATGGAAGGGCCAACAGAAGGAGATCGAGTCGCTCCGTAAGGAGATGGCAGAGGCCGCCTCCTGCGTCGGTGATGCTCCTGTGACCGTTGGTGAAGTAACAATGCTTGCGGCCCAGAAGAACTTCGATATGAAAGGGCTCATAAGCTATGCCCAAGGAGTGATCAAGAACGACAAGACCGTTGTCGTGGTCGCATCTGCTGGAGATGGAACTCGCGCTTCCTTCCTTGTTGCGAGGAGCGCTGACGTGGACCTCCATTGTGGTGAAGTAATGCGGGAGGCCACTGCAGCCATCGGCGGCAAGGGTGGTGGAAAACCGGACTTTGCCCAGGGTGGCAGTCCAGATGTCGGGACCGTGGACAAGTGGCTGGAAGCTGCAAAGGCCGAGATAACCAAGCGGTTGTCCTGAAAGGGTGGAAAGCATGCCTGTCGATGAGGCCTTGGCCGCTGTGCTCAAGAAGCAGCAATACTACATCGTCGGAGAGCACTCTGGCGTGAAATTGTGCCACTGGATGAAGCAGTCGCTTACAGCTGGCCGGCAGTGTTACAAGGCAGACTTCTATGGTATCGATTCCCACAGGTGTCTCCAGATGACACCATCTGTCGACCAGTGTAACTGCAGGTGCATGTACTGCTGGAGATACCAAGGCAATGCCAAGATGGATTTCGACTCCGTTGACGATCCTGAGTTCATTCTCGACGAGGCCATCCGCGGTCAGAGGAAGCTCGTGTCCGGCTACAAGGGAAACCACAAGACGGATATGGAGAAGTGGGAAGAGGCACAAGAACCCAACATGGTGGCGATATCCCTTGCAGGAGAACCGACACTGTATCCCAAGCTGGGGGAGTTCATCCAAGCTTGTCACGATCGGGATATGACCACGTTCCTTGTGACCAATGGGACCACACCCGAGGTCCTGGAAACGCTTGACCCACTGCCGAAGCAACTTTACGTTTCTGTTGATGCTCCCAACGAGGAGATATTCAAAAAGCTCTGTGTACCTCTGATCCCCAATGGATGGGAGCGGGTGCTACGGACACTCGAGATCCTTCCTTCGCTCGATACCCGGAAGGTCGTCCGGCACACACTGGTGCAGGGCCACAACATAGGGTGGGAGGAAGAGTATGCCGAGCTCGACCGGATCGCTGGTGTGGAGATGGTGGAGCCCAAGGGATATGTGTTCGTTGGATACTCCAGACAGAGGCTGACCATCGACCAGATGCCTTCCCATGAGACCGTTCGTGCATTCGGCGAGAAACTGGCCGACCTTCTCGGATATGTTATCCTGAAGGAGAAGCCGGACTCACGTGTTGTGTTGGTCGGTAAAGAAGGTATCGAGACGAAGTTCGTCCCATGAGGTCCTTTTTCGCATTGTAGACGATGGTCGATCGTTCAATAAGCACTCCGTTATGAGTCGCGACACCCATCACCAAAGAGGGCCGTTATAGCCCACAACTATTAGCTTCCACCATAGGCTATAACGGTTTTTCCCCACCATATTGGTGATGGGGTCTTACTCATACCGGAGTGCTTCAGCAGGAGCCACCTGGCTCGCTGCATAGCTTGGTGGAACTGTGAATATCGCTGTTGCACCATAGGCGATGATCGCAACAATGATTATCTTGGCCCAGTCGATGTAGAACTCCATCTGTTCAGCTCGAAGTTCGTCGACCCATAGCTGCCAGCCTAGGGCTATTCCGAGGAGGGAACCGATGATGATACCCATCATTGCAACGAATGACGCTTCAATGAGGAACGAGGCCATCACACCTCGCTTCTTGAAACCGATGGCGCGCATCATTCCGATCTCCTGGCGTCGCTCATGGACCGCACGGAGGGTGATGATACCAAGGCCTGCGATCCCTACGATGAGGCCAAGGCCAAGGAACGCCTGGAACAGCGAGAAGAACATGTTCAGTGTCTGGACGAACTGGTCTATGAGCGTCTCGATGACAATGGTCTCCATTCCAAGGTTCGCCTCGATCTTCTTGCCGATATCGTCATCGTTGTAACCTGATGCTACATCGAACAGGAACGTTGTCGGGATAGGTGGCGAGAATATGGGGTCCACGAAGTCCTCGTACATGAAGACCCCTGGGATGAAGGCCTGCTTGAGCATACCGACGATGAGGACATAGTGGGTGCTACCGTCAGGTAAGGTGATATTGACATAGTTACCGACCTCTGCGGTTCCTGATCCAGGAGGTCCAAACTCGCCTCCGAGACCTCCATCCACCACTGCTATGGAACTATTGGTCCTGACCGCTTCCCAGACATCCCTTTCAGAGTTGAACATCTCCTTGTCATAGGAACCGAACTGATACTGGTTGTTCTCGATGAAGTTATCATCACACCCAATGACCGGGTAGTAGAAGTCCTGATACTCTCCTGTGAACGGATCAGGCCCTTCTCCTTCTTGTGTGAAGTTCATCTGGGTAAGAGAGCTTGTCAGCGAGTAGATGTTGTTGAACATCTTGGCATCCAGCTCATCGGTCTGGTTGATGAGGTCCCAGATGGTGTATGTGTTTCGGAAGTAGGTGTTCTCTGCTTCAGCAAAGGCGAACACCTCGAACTCTCCCCCCTCACCAGGTTCAAAGACCTTCACCATGAGGTCAAGTTCGTCCTCAAGGTCGTCAGCCAGATCATCTGGGTCGGCCCCTGTATCGAGCTCGTAGAGGAAGTGTCGCTGGTCCGCTGTCTCTGCAGCCTGGGTCTCATGGAAGAAGAACCCGACCACTGCGGACTGGTTGGTAATTCCGATGATGGTCCTTTCGAAGTATACAGAGCCATCGAAGCTCATTGTCAGGGTCATCCCGACCTCCAGGGCCGTGGTGTTGGGTGGAACGAAGCCTGCCATGGCCATCTGCTCGAGTCCTCTATTGAGGGAGCTGTCCACGATGACCACTGAGTCGTTCGTGACAATGTCATCCCACGCAGCTTGGTCAGAGGTGTAGTTCTGGTCCCGTTCAAGAAGTGGGAATCCACCACTTTGAACGAACCTGTCGTTCACCGTCAGATATGACATAGGTAGTGTGGCCGAACCATCATCACCACTCAACGAAGCCACCAGGTCGTCCATATCATCTCCCTGACCCTGGAACAGAGGCATCAAAGGGCCTACGACCTCTGGTGGGAACTCGACGAAGTAGTAGGTCGAGCCAAGCGTGTGGATCATGTCGATCTCGTCTGTGACCACAGCTGATTCGTTCATGATGGCCCAGACGTCCACA
>JANQNL010000125.1 GCA_028279585.1 Thermoplasmatota archaeon | reverse complement strand
AGGCAAGTACATGGGCTCTGCTCCCGACGCAAGGCTTGTTGATGTCAGGATAGGGACCATGATCGGCTACGCTCCTGGTGAGATCCTCCAAAAGAACTTCGACGCATCCCTTGAAGGCATCGAGTGGTCCATCTCACACAAGGACGACCAGTGGGCAGGCGCTCCAGCAGAGTACGCTGGCATCGATATCGTATCCCTTTCCTGGGGAATCGATGTTGGAGGTTCCACAGACGGCTCCGACATCTACTCAAGGATCCTGGACACCGCAATGGATGCAGGTGTCGCAGTGGTCAATGCTGCTGGTAACTCCGGACCAAATAATGACGGCTTCTCCGGATTTGCAGCTTCCGACCTTTCCATAACCATTGCATCATCCGATGACGACGACACAGTTACTCGCGACGATGACTTCATCGCTTCCTACTCAAGCCGCGGTCCAAGAAAGGACGACGGCGACCAGAACGAGTGGGACGAGCTCATCCCCGACGTCGCAGCCCCTGGGACACACATCGTCCAGGCAATGTTCGACAGGTTCGGCGATGCTTCCAACAACGGTTACCAGAACAGAGGCAGCGGCACATCCTACGCAACTCCCAGCGCAGCAGGGATCGTTGCACTCATGATGGAGGCCAACCCCAATCTGGACGTCCTCCTCATCAAGGAGATCCTCCAGATGACGGCCACAAGGATGGGTGAAGCGTCCGAGCCGGACAAGGACCCGTTCTGGAACAGGGATTTCGGCTATGGCCTCACTGACGGTTACGAGGCTGTGAAGATGGCCTTGGAGATCGAGGAACCAGGCCTCATCGATGTCAGGCTCCAGTGCCACATCACGAACACTACCGCTATTGAGAACAACTCAGCACCGTTCATGGTCACAGGCTATGCCTGGGGTCAGGGAGTGGATGTAGAGGACGTGTTCTACCGCATCGACGGTGGTCAGTGGAAGGTAGCGACCATTGACCGCGAGACCAAGTGGGGAGAGTTCACTGTGAACGTCAAGCCTGGCTCTCTGAAAGAAGGCGAGCACACCCTTGAGGTCATGACCTCTGCAGGCGGTTATCAGAGCCTTATCGACTCGATGACTTTCAATTCCATCGAGGGCGACGGAGCAGGCGCAGGTGGGATGGGAGGCGGTTCTGCGACGATAATAATCGTTCTCGTCGTTGTAGGTGTGGCTGCAGCCGCAGCAGCTGGTTGTTTCATCTTTTGGCGCAAGTCGAAGATGGTCTGAAGCAACGTACAAGACTTGTACGGCTGGTAAAAATTGCATACAACACTTCTTAGCCAGGGTAAGGTTTAAATTTACAAAATTCATTATCATCTCTGGTCGGGGCTTCGAGCTATGGGTAGAGAACCTAGGGCTATGGTCGTTGAGGACGAAGTGTCTCTCAACGAGATACATTGTAGAATTCTAACAAATAGCGGCATCAATGTCGTTGCTAAAGCATACGATGGAGCCGAGGCCATAACAGTCTTCAATGAGAACGACCCGGAGAAGCTTCCGAACCTTGTTCTTCTTGACCTTATGCTTCCCAAGGTCGACGGTCTCGAGGTCCTAAAGGTCATTAAAAAGACCCACCCCGACATCATGGTCCTGATGGTCTCTGCGCTTTCTGATAAGCGCGACGAAGCAAAGGAGCTCGGCGCTGATGGTTATATCCTCAAACCAGTGACCATCGCTTCGCTTGTCAAACTTATCAAGGAGATCTTCGAAGAGGACATGTACAAGGGCGAGTTCATCGACCTATAGGACTACCCTTGCATCCACACTTTTCAACCCATCTTTGGTGATGACCAGCGGGTTCACATCGACCTGGGACACCTGCGGGAACTTCTCGAACACTGAGGCAACACCCAGAATGATCTTGGCAAGCTCCTTTCTGTCCACAGCAGGCATCTTGCGAGCACCATCCAGGACACCCTGGCCCTTGATCTCCTCCATCATCTCCAAAGCATCTCTCTCTGTTAGAGGGACGAGCCTGAAGGTCACATCGTGGTAGACCTCGACGAGCGTGCCGCCGATACCGAACATCACCATTGGTCCGAACTGTGGGTCGATGGTGAGGCCGATGATGAGCTCTGGTCCCTTGACCATCTCATCGATGACAACACCGTCTATCTGTGCCCCGGGTGCGTTCTTATCAACGTTCATGACGATCTGCTCAAAGGCTTCCTGTGCCTCGAACTCGTCGTTGATGTTGAGGATGACACCACCAACGTCGGACTTGTGGACGACGTCCGGGGAGGAGATCTTCATTGCAAGTGGGAATCCCATGACCGCTGCGAGCTTTCCAGCCTCTACAGCGCTTGAAGCAAAGCTCATCTTTGTCAGTGGCAGCCCGACCTCCTCGAGAACGGTCCTGGACTCGTCCAGGGTAAGGAGTGTCCTGCCGTCCTTCTGGGCCTTTTTGATAAGCTCCTGTGCTCTGGACATTAAGCATCACCCCCCTGGAGATACCGGCGCCTCATCATCAGCGCATGCATGGCCGTGATGGCCCGTTCCGGGAACTCTATGGCAGGGATGCCGTGACGCTCGAGGTAGTTCTCTGACTCCTCGGCAATGATACCAACGAACGAAGCGATGATCGGTTTATCTGTTGTCTTGGCAGCCTCGACAATGCCTTTGGCGACCTCGAGCGGGTCAGCTATGGACACCGGTGCCAGCAAGCAGACGACCGCGTCGACCTCTGGGGCATCGAGAACGATGTGAAGTCCCTTGTCGTAACGCTCAACGTCCGCATCGCCGATGATGTCCACGGGGTTGCCATGGCTCCAGGTCGGCGGGCAGATCTCGGAAAGCTTACCGATGGTCTCCTCTGAAAGTTCGGCAAGCTTCAGCCCTAGCCTGGATGCAGCATCCGAGGAGATGACCCCCGGACCTCCAGCGTTGGAATAGATGACAAGGTTCTCTCCCTTTGGAAGTGGCTGGTAAGCAAGAGCACGGGATGCGTCGAACAGGTCCGACATCGAGTCCGCTCGATACACGCCAGACTGATTGAATGCCGCTGTGTAAGCGCTGTCAGCACCTGCGAGGGCTCCCGTATGGGACGAAGCCGCCTTGGCTCCCTCTTCGGTCCTTCCGACCTTCAGGACAACGACCGGCGTCGTTTCTGAGGCTTCCTTTGCAGCTTCGTAGAACTTCCTGCCGTCGGGAACCGACTCCATGTAGATGCAGACACACCTGGTCCGGTCGTCCTGACCGAAGTAACGGATGAGATCTGCATCATCAACATCGGCCTTGTTCCCGATGGATACGAAATCGGAGAAACCTATGTTCTCCTGGACCGCATACTCGATGACAGAGGTGCATATGGCACCCGACTGTGATATGAATCCGATAGGACCAGCTTTTGGGGCTGTGTGGGCAAAGGATGCGTTCAAGCCCTCCTCGGTGCAGAACACCCCAAGGCAATTGGGCCCGATCATCCGGACGCCGTACCTGTGGGCGTTCGCCAGTGTCTCACGTTCCAGGGCCTTACCCTCCGAGCCGGTCTCTGAAAAGCCGGCGGTGATGATGACAACGTTCTGGCAACCGGACCTACCGCACTCTTCCACGACGTCAGGGATGTACTTGCCAGGAACTACCAGGATGGCCATCTCTGGTGGCTCTGGAAGCTCAGAGATCGAAGGGTATGCCTTTACCCCCATGACCTCCTGGTATCGGGGATTGACCGGGTATATGGTCCCCTTGTAGTCCCCAGTATTGAGAAGATTGTTCATGATGGCGTAACCTATCTTTCCCTCGGTGCTGGAAGCTCCGACAACAGCTACGCTCTTTGGATGGAAGAACTTGAATATGTCTGAAGACTCGATATCTGACATCCTATCGCCGCATCACAGAAACGATGGGGATGTATTAATACTCTATTTCGAACTCGAACTCCGGTTCATCGTCTGGAGGGGGAAGCGCCGGGGTTTCAGGCTCCGGGATCTCGGCTGTGACAGGCCCCGTCATCTCGAACTCCTCTGGTGGTGGTGGAGGATATTCCTCATCCACAACCGCGGCCACAGGCAGCTCGAGGTCTTCCTCTGGGGGTATCTCGACCTCCTCAGGCTCCTCTACGACCTGGACAGGCTCGACCTTCTTCCGCTTCTTTACCATCACTATCACAAGGACCAGGACCAGTATGGCCAGAAGAACGAACAGAAGGAACATGGCGATGGCTGGAACGACCATCATTGGTGTGATCGACTGCGAGCCTCCATCGTCCTGGGGCACTGGGTCCACAGGCTCTTCACCGTCGGTCCCATCCTCCGGTTCCGGCTCAGGCTCCGGCTCGGGTTCCGGCTCTGGTTCTGGAGCTGGTGGTTGTGTGACGTTGATCCAGAACTCTACCGTATCCTCAAGGAAAGCTGTATCCACGACCTTGAGCGCACATCTGTAGCTTCCCGGATCTGAAATGGAGAACTCTGCGGTCTCGCCGTTGAGTATCATGTTCCGCGCACCAAGCTCCACGGTCCACGTGAGGTCCCTGACCTCCACATTGTCCCAACTGGAACTTCCATCGAGCTGGATGGTCTCATTGACCTCTACCTCGATATTACCTTGCGAGATGGCCACTGGAGCATCATTGTCCTCTATCCATACGTAACCGGTCAGCGATATTGCGACGTTCCCAGCTGTGTCGATGACCACGAAATGATAGGTCATCTCGCCGGTGATGTCACCCATGATGAGCTCGAGCTGGAACGTGTCGTTCTCCTCCATACTGACATTGAGCTCCTCCTCGGCAAGTGAATAGACGACATTGACAGAAGCGATCTCGATATTGTCTGAAGCTTCAAGTTCGAACAGGAACGGATCACCGGTCGTAGCATCTGTAGCTGTCAGGTCGTCGATGATCTCCGGTGCATACGGGTCCTGAAGCTTCAGAACGTATTCTTGTGTGATGTTGGAGTTCAACGATGTATCCTTGACCGTATACCAGTAAGTGAGGTCTTCCAGCGTCTGGTTGATGGTCATGATGATGTACCAATCATCCTGCGCGCCACCCTTCATATCAATGGTCTGGACAGGTTCATCTCCATATCTGTAATGGAGGGTGACCTGGTCCACGTCGACATTGTCCATTGCCTCGACCTGGAACCTGAACTCGCGTCCCACCACGGCCTCATCATCGGACCCTTCCTCACCGAACCATGGGTCGATGATGTCTGTGAGGGTTGCGTTGTAAAGCTGTGAGACAGCGCTGTTACCAGAGGTATCTGTGACCTTGAAGTTGTAGAACAGATGCCCAAGGGAGTCTGGGATGTCGATGGTCGACACATACTCTGTCCCAGGCGTCATGTTCAAGGTCTCGATGAGGCTTGCGTCGAACCTGTAGTCCAGCTCCACCTTGTGAACCTCGATGTTATCGAATACCTTGACCTTGAGGTCTACGCTCCCTGAGGACCGAACATGGTCAGGTGGGATGTGTAACGTGAAGATGGGATCGTCGTTGTCGATAACGGTCTTGGAGTAGGTGACGGACACGTTCCAGTTCTCGTACCAATCCGACACCGCGAAACTCCATTGGACCTGACCGAGCCTGTGCGGCATCTGAACGCTTGCTGTGTAGTTGTCAGAGCCGTTCGCGATCATGGAGATGTTGCCCTGCGCCCCATCGGCCAGAGTGTAGAGGAGCTTGACCTCGTCGACCTGGACGTTGTCCACCACGTTGACCTTGAACTCCACCATGTCACCAGTGGAGGGTTGCTCGACGTCAAAGGCCGAGATCCACGGTTCGTACCGGTCCTCGAACAGCAGCCATGCATAGACCTTGTCATCCTGTTCCGTATCTACAATTGGATCTGTGGACGGTAACTGGTTCTCGAGGATGCCTGCCTCGTAGTCCTTGTAGTATTCCACAGAGAAGTGGCCGATGCTGCCGGTGTTATCTGTGCCGAGGTCCTCGACCTCCATGAAGATGAGCTCACCATATGGGGCAGAGCCATTGAACAGCTCGGTGATGTCCACAACGGTCCTTCCCTCCCCATAGGGGAAGTCGCCAGACTTGTGGAACTTCCTGTTGTAGAACAGCTTGTTATTGTCAGTGTCCGTGTCGTTCCCAACACCGAACCTGATGTTGTTATCTTGACGAGCAGTGTGTGTCATGTTGAAGACCGCTACAACCTCTGGCGTGTAGTCCACAGGATCTGTATGGATGAATGCTCGCTTGATCCAGGTCATGTAGCATTTGTAGGAGATCCAGAACATTCCGTCCCTGTTCGAGTCCCCACCCCATCCCTTCCCCCAGCTATTGGCGACCTTGATGGCACCATAGCGGACCTCTCCATCCTCGGTGTAGGGACCGAAATCGTCATCGTATCCCACAACCGTGTTCGCATGATTGGACTGTGTGGTATTGTATGTCTCGTTCTTCCACAGGTCCTGGAGGTCCAGTGATGAATAGTAGTCAGCGTGAAGGTCGACCTCTGCAAGATGCCCAGTATCTAGCCAGGCCTTGAGGTCATCAAGTTCGTCATTATCCCTGACATCCATCCAGTAATACTCGTTGGTCCCTCTGTAGATAGGGGCCTGCCTCCATGCCCTCTCGGGTGGCCAGTAGGAAGTGTTCTTGGTATTGTAAGGGATCTTGTTCCAGGTCGCAGCCCCCATGGTCCCTGTGACCTCGACAACCTTGTTGAAGGGGACACCGCCGTCTCCACCATGGTTCAGGATATGATACTGGAAGTCCGGGCTGAAGATCATCGACCTGTGCTCGGAGTCAGGAGCGCCTGTCATATAGTTGCCTGTCCAGTACGCACCCGAAAGGTCCCAGTCGTGCCGTTTTGCCTCCTGGAATGTCTTGATGTAGTAGACCTGGTTGAACGCAACGCAGGAACCAACCCCTCCCTGGCTGCCGATAGGGGGGAAGTACTGTGACTGGGAATTGTCCTTGGAGGTATTGAGTGCTCGCGATGATACAAGCTGAACATCATCCACCTTCTTCATGTTCTGGGCTATCCATATCCAGCCATGCTCATCTGGGGGTGCAAGACCTGTGCCCATTCCATCGTATCGATCGTTGTAGTAAACGTCCTCGTCGTAGGTTCCCCAGTCCATGCGGAGCTCGTCGAGCTCTTCAGGGGTCAGACTACGATATGCAAACTCTGCCTCACCGTTGATCTTCGTCTCAAGGGTGGGCTCGATCTCTTCAGAAGGGGTGTGGCCCAGTGGGATGGCCGAGGTTGTCAGGACTACGAGAACAGTAACTAGTAGTAACATGATAGCTAGAATAGATGCAACTTTTCCATTCATGGTCATCCCACTGGCCACAGAATGAAAGTGGCACGCGGTGGTTATCTTTTATATCATTATGGCTGACTTAACCAAAAACGTTGAAAAATCAGAAAGCTGGCCGTTTAGAAATTCCATTATCATGTGAACGCCGTTCACATCGAGCCTTGGGACTCCCCAGTAATTGGACAGCAGGTCCTATCCATTGCGCTTTATGGCCTTGGTTATCGCTTTTGGCTTGTACTTTGAGTCGAGGACCATCTGCCCCTCAACAGCAACGATGAACTCTTTGGAACCAAGGTCCTTGCGGAACGGACACTCACCTGGATGTGTGAGAAGGTCTACAACGACGTAGTCAACATCGAACTCCCGCCATACGCTGTCCACTTCCTCCTTGACACGTTCGAGCGCAGTATCGCGTTTCAAAGCGTCGAGCCGGGAGACCTGAACGCCAGGCCTGGGGGTCAGGGACTTATTGACGTAGACTGTGACTTCTACCCTTTTGAACGCCATGAGAGTTGGAAGGAAGGAGTGGGATATAAGGGTTGCGCGGTCTGTTGGGATCGAGGCCTACTTCTCTATTGGTTCTCTGTAGGCCACGATGACCTCGAGCTGGAACGAATTGGACGTATCCTCTATCGCCAGGACATTGCCCCCGATAGCAGGATGTTGGTCCCCGCAGGCCGTTAGTCTTACCTCGACAACTCCCATGGTGCTTAAGTTGCCAGGGGCATGCTCTAGTTCTATGGACCCAGGATTGCCGTGAGCGTTCGTATGATCAGCTTGGTCAGGTTCACTGTTGTTCGTACTCACACTTATAGAGAACGTATCCCCGCTGTTCTCATACATCCTCACACGTCGGACGTCAGCTTCATCTGTCCATTCCAGATGGACAGTGATGGATTCTATCTCCATATCCTGATGGTAGATGTCATACTCCTCGGACCCACCTTCGTTCAGGGTGCCTGTAAAGGTGAGAGTTTGGTTGTTGTACTGCCATTCCTCATCGGACGATCCATCAGGGCCGGACGGATCCCCTCTGTAGAACGTATCTGGACCGATGGCAAAAGCGACCAATATGAAGACAGGGATGAGGGCCAGTGGGGCGAACTGTGCCACGGTCGGGAGCTTGAACGACCCCTCTTTCTTGTTGAAGTACCTATCATACAGGATGAAGGCCGTGGCCACGATAAGTCCTATTGATGCTATCAAGGCCCAGAACAATCTCCCCATGCTAAGGTTCTCTGCTATCTGGAAATACAGGAAACCTCCTGCGATCGGGGCGGTCACTCCAGCTATGGCCAATGGAATGAAGGAATAGCCCATGTAGATGGAGCGTTCCTCCTCGGCAGGTATCTTTGACACATAGCTCAGGAATGCTGGGTACGATACGAGCTCGCCGAAGGAAAGAACGATGATACCGATGATGAACACCACAGGGTTCAGGGTAATACCAACAAGGAAGAACCCTGCAGAGATGATAAGGACGCCAACGATGAGCAACTTCATAGAATCGATGTTGCGGTCCTTGATGAAGAAGGCCCAGACCTGACCCAATGTGATGATCGTTAGAGGGTTAAGGGCTGCAAGGATGGGTATGAACCATGCAGGAAGGATGCCGAAATCGGTCATGAAAAGTGGTGTGAAGGGCTTGCGGGTATAGAGCATGAACCAGCAGCCAGAGAATATCAAAAGAACGATGAGGAACTTGGGATTCTTAAAGATGACCTTCAGGTTCTTCACGGCATCCATGACCGGGATGTTCCTGTCAGGCTCGACCGGGTTCTTGTAGGCCAGCAGGATGATGAGGAAACTGGACAGGACGAAGAAACCCATCAGGAAGAAGACCATTCCATAGTTCTTCGGAGTGAACAGGAAAGTAATGCTCAAGGGGATGAAGAACGCACCGAAGTTGATGACCCAGTAGTACACGTTGAACGCGTAGTCACGGTTCTTCTCATCTGCAGAATGGGATATGGATGCAGCGATGAGCGCCTTTTCGAAACCCGAACCTAGGCCCATTATGATGACAGCTATGAAGATCAGTACAAGATTGTATCCAAAGCCTAGACAAATGTATCCTATCGCTAGAGTAACGTATGAGGCCAGTAGGATCTTTTTGAACCCGTACTTCCTGGCGATAGCGGTCGAGATGAGAGGTAGGAAATTGATAAGTCCCATGGAGAGACCAGTGAGGATACCCACCATCCAGCTCTCTACCCCAACGTTGTAGACCAGATGATAGGAAAAGACGGCGAGCATGCCGTAGTAGGCTCCTCTCTCGAAAAGGTTGGATGCGTTTACAGCCCAGAACTCCCTTGGTAGCTTTGGTATCATCTTGTTCCACCGGTCTTGAACAGGTCGGTCTCTTCCACCCTAGTGATGCTCTTTGTTCTTTAATCTTTACCAAGGTGAGGATTAATATCGCTTGTATCGTTCCCCCCTGCATGAACATAAATGGCTTCGAGATCGATGAGGCGCTTATCATGGAGAACATGATGGGTCCCAATGCAGTCCGGATCCTGGAAGAGATGACAAGGTCCGTCGAGATCGATGAGGGCATGAGGATCCTGGACCTCGGTTGCGGTAAGGGTCTCACATCGATGTTCCTTGCAAAGAAGTTCGGTGCGACAGTGTATGCAACTGACCTCTGGATAAGTGCCACTGAGAACTACGAGAGGTTCAAGGAGCAGGGGATGGAGGACAAGATAATACCCATCCATGCCGAGGCTCATGAGCTCCCCTATGCCGATGAGTTCTTCGACATCATCATCAGTGTGGATTCATACCATTACTTCGGATTCGAGGATGGATATCTCGACGAGCATCTCGCTCCTTTGTTGAAGAAGGGAGGTAGGATCCTGGTCGGTGTTCCTGGGCTCAAGGAGGAGTTCACAGGGGAGGTCCCGGAGGAGCTTGAGCCGTTCTATCAGCATGATTACCACTTCCACACCTGCCAGTGGTGGACGGAACTGTGGAAGGCCTCGAAGCTAGTTGAGGGGATAAGTTCGAGGGAACTGGATTGTCATCAACAGGCCTGGGATGAATGGCTCCGTTGTGACAATGAGCATGCACAGGAGGACATCGCAATGATGGAGGCGGAGGGTGGGAAGTACTATGCGACGGTGTTTATTGGTGCTACAAGGAAATGAGGTCCACTACATCTTTATCCGACAATTGCTTCTTTTAATGATTGCCTAATCTCCGTACCACTATCATCTTTAGTGACCGTAATTGTCTTGAAATTCGGAAGCGTTGTGTCTTCTAAATGACTTATAACAAGGATATTCTCCATAACAAGCCCTTGGGTGAGGAACTGAATTGATTGTTGTCGACTGATCTCGTCCATACCATCAAAGACCTCATCACAAAATATGTAATTATTATTGAAACCCCTTTGCTTACTAAGATAATCTCTATGCGCGAGAGAGAAGATGAACAATGCTTTACTTTTCTCCCCCCCGCTAGTGAATGTGAACTTAATTCCATTGAGTGAAGGCTGTTTTGCCTTGCTTCCAATTTTCACTACAAGTTTACTATTTAGATTGTAAATTTCTTTGCTGTAGAAATCAATCAACATCTCTAATCGATCATTGTACCGGTCGATAATGAAATCCTTAAACGAGTTTTTTACAAGTCTTGTATTTTTCTCTAGATCATTAAGGAATTGTTTCCATCTTTCAATTAATTGAACAGTCTTACTAATTTCTGATGAGTAGCTTTCCTTGGCTTCTTTAAAATCTTCAATTTCTTCTTTTTTTCTAGATAATTCTTCTTCAATTGATAATAATTTCCTATGATCTTCTTTAAATTGCTTATAATTTATTTTACTCTCACTAAGCATTTTCTCTTCATCTTGTAGCATACCTAATTGTTCTTCAGAGTCAGATTTCAAGCGTTGTTTCTCTGATATGGCAGAATCTAATTCTATTTCCCTTTTAACAGCGTCTGTGCTTTCTAATTCATTAATTTTAGAATCAAATTTAGACGTATCTGGAGCTTGATAATTCTCCATCTCCTGTAATATCTTATCAATTTCATCGATATCTAATATGGGTGCTTGATTCTCAATTATAGATTTTTCATTTGTATCAATATCCCAATTATATACAATGTAATACTTTGGTAGTTTTGTCTTGGGTTTATTCTTTATTGTATATACTTTGATATCAACTGGTTGAAACTTTTTAACAGCACTCTTCTTAATAGAGCTTAATTCTTTTACTAATTGATCTTTAGATTCCGATTCTGCTGTTGTAACTATGCTCATTAAGTCGCTAAAGAGTATTTCAGTTTCATCTTTGACTACTTTAATCTCAATTTTGTTGGAGATTAACTCTGTGTATTTTGCTGACCTAGAAACAATCTTAATCCGTTGATCATTTGACAAATGGGCCGGTATTGATTCACGCTCTTCCAATTCCTTTATCTCACTTTGTATTTCAGCAATTTTTCTATTTTTTTCTTCGAAGGCCAACTCATTTCTTTCATCATATTCTCTTTTTTGCTTGTCGTTATATTCCTTCGTTACTTTCTTGATGTGAGATACAAATTTATTTCCAATTGTTCGTATATACAACCCCTCTGCTGTTAGTATGATCTTTTCCCTCTCTCGCTTTAGTTCTTGTATTATTTTGTCTACTCCACTTGCTAGCGAGGCCTTTTCTTCATATAATTCCATTATTTCGTTATCCATCGTCTTAATAGTAATCCGATGTTCCTCAATTTCAGTTAATACTTCATCATGCTTATCTTCATCATAAGGGACATAGGAATTAAATCCCTCCTTACCTTGAATTTCTTCCTTATCGATCAAAAGACGTTCAACATCTCCATTTGATATCTCTAAACGAACCTCGTTTTCTGAAAGCTTTTTCTCATAATCATTTTTATTTTCATGAAGCACGTTGATTTTTCGATTTAGTTGTTCTCGAACTTCACCACTGTTGTTCATTATGAGATCTATGATACCATCACATTCAAAGTAAGTTGAAATTACCGTTTTAACTTCGCTTGCTTCCTGTTTAATTAATGAGTTTGTCATACCCTGCATTAAAAATGATGTGATCAATGTATAAAGGTGCTGTTTCCCTTCTGCGGTTCCCTCTAGAATACCATCTGGTGTTGCTTTTATTTGAAATTCATCACTACCAACTGTAAATCTGACCAATATCTCAAAAGGGTGTTTATTATCTCTAAAAAATCGTTTAAGTAGTTTCTTTTCTTCAGCCTTCTCATTAGTGTCACACAATGAAACACAAGTATATAGTGCTTCTAAAATCGACGACTTTCCTGAACCATTTGAACCACCATCAATATTATTCCGACCAATGACCTCAATTTTCCCATCAAGGGAGATCCATTCAGTTTTTCGAATAGATTTGAAATCTTTGATTTGTATTTGCAAATTATTCAAAGTCATTGGGCAGTTCTCCTTTTGTTAGGGCTGCAATCATCTCGTTGCTTACCCCTTTTAGCTTGAAGAAATCCTTTATTAATTCGTCAGAACTGGCTATAGTTGAAATATTATCAATTATGGATTGTCTTTCCGTCAATACTTCCTCAGATGTATTATCCCTATACTCCGATGATAATCTGTTCTGGTCCTGTGCTCCCACATATTCAAAATATGCATGGGGATTTTCAATGAAATCTGTCTTACCCGATATTGTGTTCAATATCGTTATTCCCATAGGCTCATCGTTACTTGATTTGATTCTACTTTGAGTAGCTCCAATGCTGAACACATTTTTATTGATCTGTTGTCGTATGTGATAATGCCCTAAGTACAATGTTTCATAACTCACCCCGTCAAGTATCTTATCACTTCTTCCCGTGTATTCATATCCATTATCGTAGCGACCTCCATGGAAATTGCAATGAGAGAAGACGAATTTAAAGGATTGATTTGGATACAGATCCTTGTTGATCTTCTTCGTATAAGGAATGAAAAAACAATCGTATAAGATAACTGGATCATCAATGAACTGTTTACATTGTAATACGGATAATAAATCACCAGCTCTGTGATACTCGTGATTCCCCCTTAATACGTAATGATTACTAAAATCCAATTTCTGAAGTAGAGCAATTATATAGGGATTTAAAATTTGTTTTCTTCCACCTGAACAATCGAGAGTATCACCCATATTAATTATACCATCTATTTTTAAATCCTTAGCAGTTTGGTTAATGAATTCAATAGTTTTAATGATTTTATCGCTGTCAACCCTTGACGCACCAATATGCAAATCACCATATAGTAATAATTTTACCATTGGACAACATCCCAAACTTGAAACAGATAGTGAATCACAAGTATATAATATCCACTACTTATTTCAAACATCCATTTATATTAATAGATATTGAATTCTATTTAAACATTATTGAGGGTGGATCAATGTTGATTCATGATTAAGGTCATAATTTGAATTTTAATCATAATTCTATTAATGATCATGAGGCGCATTGTCCTATTAAGATTCTCCCTACCCTTTGGTCCTCAACCGGTTCACTAGCAGGTCGTCTGTGAGTACCCGTTCCTTCATTTCAAGGATCTCATTGACATCCCAGTTCGCGCTGAGATATCGACCCTTGGCCCAATCGGCCTTGCCTGAGCAAAGCCATACAATGAAGCCTGCGGCGAGCTCTGGCTCATCGATGAGATGGGGATGGGTCGCCTCTGGCATGTTCCTTGCCAGTGGTGTGTTAACACCTCCCGGATGGACAGCGAAGCATTTGATCCCATCCTCAGCATAGTCGACATCGATGAACTCGACGAGCCTGTTAACAGCATGCTTGGATGTTTGATAGTCCGAGGCTCCAGGCATGAGCAGCTGCGCTCCCTCAGATGACATCATTATGAGGTGGCCACTGGTGGACTTCGTCAGATGGGGGATGGCGTACCGGGTCACAAGGTAGGCGCCTTTGACATTGACCTCCCAGGACATCCACCAACTGTCGATGTCCGACTCTCCTATCTTGGTCCATTTATCGAGGTAACCAGCGTTGGCATCTGCGACGTCTATGCCACCGAACTTGGCGACGCAATCATCGATGGCAGCCTTGACCTGTTGAGCGTCAGTAACATCACAGGCCATGAGACCGCACTGGGTTTCTGGGTTAGCTTCTATGATCTTGGCCTTGGTATCTTTAAGGGCTTGTTCTGACCTCGCAGTGATGTAAATCGCTTTAGCTCCCGCCTGGGCGAAGGCGATGGCGGTGGCCTGCCCGATCCCTCTGGATGCTCCTGTAATAAAGATGGTCTTACCTGAGGCAGTGTCCTTCAGGGTGGTCTTGGGATCGATGGCTGAATACTGCTTGTGATGTGCTGTGAGATTGAGGAACTGAGTTTCAATGGATGACATGGGTGGCCCTCCTGTTCACTCTCCAAATTCAAGTTTCAAGTAGATCATATCTACAAGTTGTTTCCCATCTTCGAACATCTCATGATCGTAATTGTCCACAAAGAAGTTCTTGACAGTATGTGAGTAAACAAACCCGAACTTTGCATAGTACGATAGGATCTGCTCGTCGTCCCCAGTGCCTAACAATAATCTCTTGCATTTATTTCTGTACTCATCGAGAATGAAGTTCAGCATATGGGACCCATAGCCTTTCCCATGGAACTTCTCATATGTTGCCAGGTTCTTTACTTCATACGTTTCATCATCTTCTTTTGTGACAACAGCAACCGTCTTCAGGTCATCGTCAAAGAGGGCGTACAGATCTCCTGTGTAGAGGTATTTCTGGATCATGTTCACTTGTTCATCAGCAAGTAGTAGGATATCCATGAAGTCGTCCTTGTTCTCTGTGATCCTTTTGATCTCCATGAGATAATCTCCATTCTATGTACGATCAGAACAAGTTCTCTCCAGGTATCTCCGAGGCCTGCTTGATCCAAGAGACCAGTTGCTCCTCATCCCACTCATCATCCTCGTAAATGTGGTAGTACCGGACCTCCTCATGTTTGGAGGTCTCTGGTGGCTTTGGGTCCAGTGATCCACCATTTAGGAATGTGACCTTGATGTACTTGTTGAAGCAATGGTAAGAGATAAACCACCCCATGCCCTCCATCCCATAGAAAGGCGAGTTCCATCTGACGGCCTTCCGGACGTTCGGGACCGTCTTAACGATGAGTTCGTCAAGATGCTGTCCTACATCTCTTTTCCAACCAGGCATGGCCTCGATATACTTGTCGACTGGCACATCCCCATCTCCTTTTGCTATCTGTGGGTTTCCACCGGAAAGAAGGACTACCTTATCTGATCCGGTTTCCATGATCCTCATCCCATTTCATTTCGAGCGATGTTACGAGTTGAATACTTAAATCATCTACTCGCAATTTTCAGCTCGACAACTCTCTTGAACTCTTTTATTACACTCTCATCGCGTATCTCGAAAATGCATGGCTTGGACTTGCCAACGTTCTTAGTGTTCCGGATCCGTTCTTTCGTCTCCTCTCTGAGATCGAGCTCATAGACCTTGTCGATCAGCCTGAGAGGGAAGTAGCTCGTGGCTTGCATGTATCCCTTCCAGGCTGACATCCATACAATAGTCCTCTTCTTCTTCTGGACCTTGCACAACCAGGCTTTCCCATCATTGTAGTATCGCCATTCATAGACCATCCCGAGCGAGTTGTACATCTCAAGAAGCTTCGTATAAGCTTCAAAGGAATCGCCAAGGATAGACCGAAGAACCTCCTCGTTTGGATAGATGTTCTCATTACCCAGCTCCTTCTTGTTGATTGTCTCCATGATCATCACTTCCCCGGTTCCCTGATGAGCCCCCACTGGGGGTGACCCACCTCCGGAAAGTCCGTTTTCCCCATGACCTCGAACCCCATATGCTCGTAGACCTTGACATTGAGCTTGGTTGATGTCTCCAGGTAGATGGGTATCTTACGCTTCTCGCTCTCCTTTATCACATGCCTGATGATCTTTGCACCATGACCTTTGCCCTGGTGCTTCGTAGCAACACCTAGGACCATGAAATAGATGTAAGGGCCCTTGCCCTCCATGTTCTTCTTCCTGTCCTCTTCCAGAGGTGCCATGATCTTCATCATCTTCATGGTCTTGACGAACATGCCTGGTCCCATTCTGAACAAAGCACTGAGAGAACTGGTTTGCATACCGCGTAGCGGTGTCATGTCAGCATACTCGCTGTTGGACCAGGCGCCTATGCCTTCAAGTCTCTTCGAGGTCGCATAGACCTTTCCGAACTTCATTCCATATCTGATGGGATACTCGAAGAAAGCTCCAAGCTGTTCAGTCGTCCCATCAATGAGAAGATGCTCCCAGAACGGGTCGTTCTGGAATGCATCGGCAAGGACTACCCCGCCCTTGCGCAGGTCTTCCTTCTGGACCTCGTAGAGACCTTTCTTCTTCGCCATCGCAGTCCCTCACAGGTTCTCCCGGAAGAACCGCATCAGGTTCCCCCCCATAACGCCCTCGATGGTGCTCTCCTCCATCCCGGTCTTTCGGAGTGCCTCCTCGATGGCCGGGTAGTCCTCTGGACCCTTCAAGTCTGTTGGAAGGAACGGCAACCCATCGAAATCCGAACCGAGCCCAACTTTGTCCGGTCCCATGATGTCCACAGCATACTCGATGTGCTTGACCACATCAGCGATGCTCGCCTTGTCGGTCCCATTGAGGAATCCTGAGAAGAAGGCGATGCACAGCATTCCCCCAGCCTCGGCCAGGGCCTGCATCTGCTCGTCGTTGATGTTCCTTACCTCAGAGGAGAACTTCGAGCAGCATGAATGGGAACACAGCATCGGTCTGGTAGCTGAGTTCATAGCATCCCAGAACGTAGCCTCACTAGCGTGCGATAGGTCCACGATGATCCCGATGTCCTCGCAATCCCTGATGAGTTTGATCCCTTGTTCGCTCAATCCCCGCTCGTTCCCGACACCGTCGCAGAAGGCGTTCGGCCGGCTCCAGACCAGGGTGAGAACGCGCACACCCATTCCATAGAAGACCGGCAGCAGCTTCGTGTCAGTACCCAAAGGCAAGGACCCCTCCAGTGCGAGGATGAATCCAGGCTGTTCTGGTGAGAGTTCCTCTATATCATCCGGCCCATCAACTCTGACGAGATCATGGTCCATCTCCAGCTGGTAGGAGTCCACCATCATCTCCAGAGCAACCCTGAGGGCCATGTCCCTGAACGTGTCTGGCACGAACATCGCATGCACCTGCAGCGCGACGTTGCCTGCACGCATGCTGTCCTTGGTCACCTCGAAGCCGTCAGTGACCATGTCCCAGCTCATCTCGCGCTCGTACATGAACCGCTTCAGGAGCGTATCGCAATGGCAGTCAGCTACAGGGTATGGCATACGTAGGGGAAACGGTCGCAGGTTTTTAGGTTCTTGGATAGAAAGAGATGCCCACCCACGAACACCTCCCCGCCCTACCACGCAGTCTAGCTCACGCCTCGGGTTATATAAAGAAATGGGAAAATTACCCCCCACCAGTTATTATGCAAGTCTATAAATTTCCTATATTGACAGATTACTTAGTGCTAAAAAAGCCAACATTCCTTATTGAAAAGTTTTAAACCATCATCAAATACGCGTCGGTAATACAATTAACAAGATAACACATATATATGTGTAAATCATCATAAAACATCCTATTAAACTGTGTACCTTGTTTGATTTGGCAATCTAAACATCACTATAGGTGATTCATTGATCCTAGCAACCCCTAATGATATCTTTAAAGCCAACTCATTTGGGTATATTGAACTAGCTCGAAAGCTAACATATTGATTCAAATACAATTGTGATACAGGAGTGATAATGATGAAAAGACTACTTCGACAATCCTTTTCCATCTCGATCGTGTTCTTGTTGGTGTTTAACAGTTTCGTAATTCTTTCTTTATATTCTAAAGAGGATATTCCCATACCACCTATTGTTAATGAGGCCGTAGCATTCTCAGGGGGAGACGGCTCATCTGGCAATCCATTCAGAATATCCAATCTGACAGAACTTCAATGGATGGGAAATAATTCAAATTTGGATAAGAATTTTATTCTGGTCAATGATATTAACGCTGGAGAAACTAGCACATGGAACTTAAATAAGGGTTTCGTGCCAGTTGGAAATAAGTCAGACCCCTTTGCAGGAGCTTTTGATGGTCAAGGTTATAACATCACAAACCTCTTCATCGATCGGGGCTCGACTAGATACATCGGGCTTTTTGGATATGTTGCCCCAATTGGCATTATCACCAACGTTTCTGTTTTGGAATGTGATGTTACTGGAGATGATGATGTTGGAGGGCTTGTTGGTCACAACAACGGCACAGTGTATAACTCCTTTGCAACAGGTAATGTGAGCGGTGATTATTCTGTTGGGGGACTAATAGGATACTTATGGGGCACAGGCATCGTGGATATCTCATCCGCAATGTGTAATGTTAGTGGATCTGGATGGTACATCGGTGGTCTTGTAGGGTACAACTGGGGCAGTATTAACAACTCAAATGTTTCTAGCCATGTCACTGGCCATTCATGGACTGGGGGCCTTGTGGGTCTTTGCTACGGCACTGTGAACAACTCTTATTCTTCAAGCTATGTAACAGCAAATGGTGACCGCATTGGCGGCTTAGTAGGATATTTATCTAATACTGGATTGGCTAATAACTCTTATGCGACAGGGAACGTTACTAGTGTTGGTGATGAGGTTGGTGGTCTAGTTGGGCGATGCTGGCGAGGTGCCGTAAGGAATTCATTCGCAAGTGGCAATGTTTCTGGTGTTGATTATATTGGTGGATTGGTGGGTAGGAATTTTGAACAGGTAAATGATTCATATGCTACTGGTAATGTTAGTGGTAACTCCGATGTAGGAGGATTGGTTGGGGAGAATTCTGGAGTGATTCGTGATTCACATGCCATGGGGAATGTAACAAGTAGCTCTAATCGCGTCGGTGGATTCGTTGGATATAACAAGTGGGGAACTATTTATAATTCGTATTCCCTTGGTTTCGTTGATGGAGGAGGGACTGAGGTCGGTGGTTTTGCTGGTTATCATTATGCTGGATTGATCAATAGTTCCTTCAGCACTGGAAACGTTAGTGGTTCGTCATTCAATACTGGTGGTTTTGCTGGATCTAGTGGACAAGGGAGATTCTTAAATTCATACTCAACAGGTGACGTGAGGGGTGTAAATAGCTATGTTGGTGGTTTTATTGGATACCAGGTGAGTAACGCAGAAATATTGAGATCGTTTGCATCAGGGAATGTCACTGGTGAGAATGATTATGTAGGTGGTTTCATTGGATGCAATTCGGATGGAACCATCAACAACTCTTATGCTACTGGTAATGCTAGTGGTAATTACGCTGTCGGTGGATTCGTTGGGTTTAATGATGATGAAATAAGCAATTCATATTCAACTGGTAATGTCAGTGGTACATCAAGTATTGGGGGATTCTCGGGCCTGAATCTAGGTACCATTGAATGTTGCTTCTGGGATACACAAAGCTCTGGCCGGGCCTCTAGTGATGGTGGTTCCGGGAAGACAAAGATGCAAATGAAGACTAAGAGCACATTTACAACTGTTGGTTGGGACTTCATCACTGTCTGGGGGATAATGAATGGATTAACGTATCCATACCTTAATCCTTGTGAATATGGAACCATATTAACAAGTAATGTCGAGCATACAAGGGTGATGGAACTATATCACGTCGAGTATGAGGCTCTACCTCCGTACCCGGGCACCAACATGACATGGAACCTTTCAACTAGTGCATCAAGTTGGCTAAGTATCGACCAAAATGGTATTCTCAAAGGTACACCTTCTATGGATGATAGTGGCTCCGTCTGGGTTAACATATCAACCCGTGTTCATGGATTTACTCTCGATTCTACAAATTTCACACTGCAGATACAGACCGATAACCACTATCCATATATTACCAACAACGCACCATCAACCGCACTTGAAGATGTGTCCTATGGTTTTGATTTCACCGCGAATGATGACGATTTAGGTGACGCCCTTACGTGGGGATGGGAAAGTAATGCAACGTGGTTGACTTTTAATTCATTAACAG
>JANQNL010000079.1 GCA_028279585.1 Thermoplasmatota archaeon | reverse complement strand
CGGTCCTTGAAGACGCTGTGTGAGTCCAGGTCGCGAAAGAGGTCGGACATCGGAAGACCCCCGTCACCTGCAGCGGTGGACAGACTTTCTGGAGGGATTTCGCAGGTTCAACCAATTTACGTTCGAATCAAAAACTTGATATTGCCACAGCTGACTGGGGTCTTCCGATGTCCGACCTCTTTCGCGACCTGGACTCACACAGCGTCTTCAAGGACCGTTCCATCCTTTCCTTCGACTACGTACCGAAGGAACTACCGCACAGGAACGAGGACCAGAAGAAGATGGCCAGGATGTACGACCAGGTCATCAAGGGAAAGGTCAACCAGAACATGCTCGTCACAGGCCCTGTCGGTTGCGGCAAGACCGTCACCACCAGGATCTTCTTCGACCAGTTCATAGACTACGCCAAAGAGATGAACAGGAAGGTCGAGGCCGTCTACATCAACTGCAGACAGGCAAAGAGCGAGAACATGGTCCTCATCCAGACCCTCCGACACTTCGATAAAGGCTTCCCGGACCGTGGGTTCTCCAATCCCGAGATGCTCGCAACCCTGGGCAGGAAGCTCGAACAGGTCGGATGCCACTGCGTGGTCATCCTCGACGAGGCCGATTTCTTCATCAAAAAGGCAGGGTCAGACCTGATCTACAGCCTTACCCGGTTCCACGAGAACCATCCATCCAAGGACGTCGCCGTGTCCGTTGTCCTCATCTCACCCAAGTACTCCCTGGACCTCCTGGACGACGCAGCCCTGTCAACCTTCGGAAGGTCCAACGTCGTCGCACTGGAACCATACGACTCACGCCAGCTCTACGACATCATTGTCAACCGTGTGGAGCTTGCTTTCAGGGACGGTACCATGGACGACGATACTATGCAGATCATCGCTGAAATGGCCGCCTCCGAGAAGGGAGATGCCAGACTGGCCATCGAGCTCCTTGACAACGCCGGTACCCAGGCCGACGAGGCCGGCCAAAAGCTTGTCACCCCAGACCATGCCCGCGCTGCCAAGGCCTATATCAAACCCCACATCACCTCTGCAAAGATAGACCAGCTCGAAAAGCACAAGCAGCTGGTGGTCCTCGCAGCATCCAGAGCTTTGCGGCATCAGACCTATGTCCGAACCGGGGACATCGAGAAGAACTATCAGGTGGTATGCGAGGAGATCGGTGAACGCCCCAGGGGCCATACACAGTTGTGGCAGTACATCAAGGACCTGGACTCATGGGGTATCTTCAGGGCAAAGACCATCCACAGCGGAACCTCGGGAACGACCACCAGTGTGACCCTACTGGACATCCCCGCAAAGGAGCTTGTGGACTATCTCGAGAACAAGTTTTTGTCCAAAAAATAAGAACATGTAACAACAGAGGTAGGTTTTTATTCGACCAGTTCAATATCAAAGGTGGGGCTCTAATGACGGATGATGTCAACTATTACGAAGTTCTTGGCATCCCCATCCACGCTTCCGTCAAGGAGATAAAAGCTGCATATCTGTTCCTCGCCGAGATGTACCACCCTGACCAGGGAAGGGACACTATCGATGAGGACCAGCGGGACGAGTTCATGAAACGTCTCAATGCTGCAAAACACGTGCTCACAGACCCCATCAAGAGGACCGAGTACGATAGGAAGATGGGATTCGACCTGTCTGACGAGCTCCACGACAACGAGGAGGAAGTCCAGGATGAGCGATGAAGAGATCTTGACCTGCCCATTATGTGGGTCAACCAGGCTGAAGAACCTTCCTAGTGGGGGCATCCGCTGCCTTGATTGTGGTAACTCCTTCGTTTCGAAGTGAACCTATCTGAAAAGTCCCTTTTTCGACGAGCCCGAGCTGTACTTCATCTCGTCCCTCGTCCGCTCGAACTCCAATCCGAGCTCGCCAGCCAGCTCCACACGCATCCTTTCCATCTCCTCTCGCATCTCCTCCCGGATCTGCTTTCGAAGGAGCTGGAGCTCTGCTCGCACAGTGTTCTGGACCATCTTCTGGATGAGCTCATGGTCCTTTGGATGGAGCCTGACCCTGCCTGTGACCTGGTCGGTCGCAGCCTGTTCAGGCAAAGCGTGATCATCTTCCTCATCATCAGGGATGGCGAAGTCCTCCACGGTCTCCTCTAGCTGTTTTTCAGTGGATAATTTACCGACCCACTTGTTCTGGAGGTTCTCAAGGCGCTTCTTAACCTTCTTCTGCTCCTCGTCCTCTTCGATATCTTCCTCTTCGGTCATATGCTCCCTCCTCGGCAGCGTTATGTCCTATTTGGTGACCATACCTGTGCATAGCGCGTAGAAGCTGTCCTGGTAGACGTTGTTCAATAGGTCCGTATATCCGACCCCGACAGCTGTGACCGTGACCTGCCAGTATCCTGGGTCTGGCATCTGGATCCTTTCGAACACTATCGTCGTTGTAGCGTTATAGGTCCTGCTGATGTAGAACTGCTTCGTGTCCAGATGCTCTAGGGTGATCTCGACATGCCTGGTGTCCACGGCAGCACTGTAGACATCCTCTGGAATGTTCTCCGAGATGTCCACCCGTAAGCTGAGCTCCAACCATTCTGACCTCTCACCGATGAGGAACGTTTCCCTGATCTCCTTTGTCGTATGGGAGACTTCATAGTCCTTGAAGACATGGCTCATGTTCGCAAGGACCTTGAAAACAGGTGGCTCGTCCTCTGGAGGGGCAGGCCATAGGGCTTCAGCAAAGAACTTCGTGTCTATACAGCCAGAACTGGGGATGGCGAACAGGACCAGTAGCAGAAGGGACCCGATGATAGCGACCCTGGTCCACTGACCTGGCTTCGGCTCCTCCGTACCATATCGACGCATTGGGTCTTCGAAAGAGGTCGGCGCTAATAAAGTCTTTTGGTCAACGTTTTAGGCGCTTATGGCAAGCAAGAGGTGACCTCTATCCTGCGGCCCTCTTTCAGAGAGAGCACAGCGCAGTTGGCCACGTTCAGGACCATGAGGCCATCTTCGCCCGTGACCAGTGGAGGTTTGTCTTCCTCGATGGCGCACAGGAAGTCGTCCAGCTCGTTCTTGAGCGGTTCCTCTGGGCGAAGGACCATCCTTCGGATGTCATACTTCTGTGGGATCCTGTAGAAGTTTGCGGTATCGAGGTCCATGAACTTCGAGCTCGATATCTGTGTGGACTGGGCTGCATAGTCCATCTCCACAAAGCTCTCGGAGCAGGTGATGTCCACCTTCCGGACCTTCATAGGGGTCAGCCAGTTTACCTCTATGGCACCAGTGATGCCATTGTCGAACCCGACAAGTATGTATGCATGGTCCTCGAAGTCCGGATTGACGCTCTTTCCACCAAGGGAGTAGACGGATACGACCTCTGCTCCTACAAGATATCTGAGGGTGTCCATATCATGGATACCAAGGTCGAAGATGACTCCGACGTCCCTTATCCTTGCAGGATAAGAGCTCACCCTTCTGGAAGAGAGGTTGATGACGTTGCCGACACCATCGGTACCGAGAAGGTCCTTTGTGAACTTGACAACTGGATTGTGGCGTTCAATAAGGCCGACGGCCAGGGTCAATCCCTTCTCGCGGGCCAGTTTGATAAGCTCCTGGCCTTCCTCGATCGTCGCACACATCGGCTTCTCCACAATAACGTGCTTGCCGTGATTGAGAGCGATCTTTGCAAGCTCATAGTGGGTAACTGTTGGTGTGGCGATGGACACGGCCTCGAGCTCGTCCATCTTCAAGAAGGCTTCGATGTCCGTGTATGCCGTGGTATTGAACCTTTCCGCGATCTTTTCTGCGTTCTCCTTTGAGGTGTCTGCAACTCCGATGAGGTTGGAAATGTCCGCAAGTACCCTTGCGTGGTTCTGTCCCATAGAGCCGACGCCTACTACACCTGTTCTCATGTTGTGGGTCATGATGATCGCCTGGTAGTTGGGTCAACGATGGGCTGATATATGCACTTTTTCTAAGGCCATCTATCGTATGGGACATCTGAGGAGCAAACCCCTTCGGTCACAGAACCACAAACAAAAGAAGAGGGTCGATATTTCATATGGCATCCGCTAACTAATAATGAAATACCGATCCTTTTTGGTAAGTATGGGGCTCTGTGAACCTACGGGGTTTACCCCCAAAGCATCTTCGCCACGATACATCTGTGGCAAAGACCTGATCCCTTGCACCAGTGACACTGTCCGGTACCATTGCATGAAGTGCATGTCCCGGATCCCTTACAGGTCGGACAGGGCTTTCCACCGACCATGCCCTTGCCCTTACACTCATTGCACTGGCCAGATCCATTGCACATCCAGCACTGTTTCTTACCCTGGCACCAGGAGCATACTCCTGTTCCACCGCAGGACGTACAGTTCGGATCAGGGTCGGGAGCATTCTCAAAGTCCAGGCCAGACTTGTTCTCTGAGTCAGCAGCAGGTTCAGGCTTGGCTACATCGTCCTTTGTTGTAGCCGGGACCTCAGGTGCGGGTTCTGGCTTTGCCTCGGGTTTGGGTTCAGGGGCCGATACCGAGTGTGAGAACAATGGGTCCTTGACCTTCTCCGCAGCAGCTCCAGGCTTCTTTCCAGCCTTGAGCCGTGCCCTCTTCATGAAGAACTGGGCCTCGGAGTTCTTTGGGTCAATGTCCAGCGCTTTTTGGCATAGCGCGATAGCCTCGTCGTAGTTTCCTGCCCTGTAGGATTCCTTACCCTTTTTGAGCAAGGCCTTTGGATCAGAGCCAGTGATGTCGGCTGCACCGGCATCAGGAACTACAACATCGCCAGGGGAACCCCCTGGACCGGTCGGTGGGCCATTAGCAGAAGAAGCCTCGACGAATTGCTGGGGCTGGGTTGGTGTGGAACCACCATTGTCGCCCCCCGCAGGAAGGTTCGCGGCGACACCGACACTGCCCACTAGCTCTGCTACTATGGCATCGTGGTCAGAATCTGTGATACCGAGGGCCTTGCGGAGTTTTTCGAGCATAGCGGTCTTCGCGGTGTCGATGGCCCCATCTGAGATGCTCTGACGAACCGCGTTCCTATAAGCCGCTAAGTTAGCGCTGTTCAACGGACCGACCACCTTTCGAGATAGGCCAAGCTACTTGGCCCCTGAAAGGGATGTTCCATATGTTTCGGATATATAATTAATTTTTCTTTTCGAGAATGAGATATCTGGGTTTATCAGGTCCACTTTCATGATTCGTCTCATTTTATCCCACCATCCGAAACATTTGCTCACTACGTCGATCGCCGATATTAACGTGTGTTCATACCTACCGATCGGCCCCTGTAACTACAAAGAACTCTGTGTGTACGGCTTCTATAACCTTCTCAATATCTGATCCGCTCACCACGAAATAGTACGCTGCGCTCGATGCTCCTGCAGAGATCATGAGCACATTGACACCTTTGTCGGCAACGGACGTGAACGCCCGGGCTGCAAGCCCCTCTGTCCGAACTATCCCTTCCCCAACTATCCCAACGAGCGCGATATCGGATAGCGCTTCTAGCCTCTCTACAACTGGGGTATTGATGCCGTTGATGGCCTCTTTCGATCTCTCCAGGTCCTGTTGCTCCAGAAGGAACGTGATACAGGTCTGTGAGGTGATCACGGATTTGATGTTGATACCATTGTCCATCATGGCACCGGTCAGCTTGTTGAGGACACCCTTTTTGAAACCCACAGCTGCCCCATGGACCTTGAGAACTGCGACCTCTGTGCTGTAGGCCACGGACTTGATCACATTGGAATGCAGCTGGCAATCCTCGATGATGACACTACCTTTCGATGCAGGGTCGAAGGCGTTCCGTATCCGTATTGGAATGCAGTACGGACGCACTGGCTCTACCGTCCTGGGATGGATGACCTTTGCTCCGAAGTATGCAAGTTCTGCCGCCTCCAGATAGGACAAGGTCTCAAGGACCTTGGCGTCAGAGATGATCTTCGGGTCCACGCTCATGAACCCGGCAACATCCTTCCATATGTCCAGGGATTCGGCTTCTAGAATGGCAGCGATCAAGGCAGCGCTGTAATCGGAACCACCACGACCGAAGGTGGTCACATGTCCTTTCTCGTCTGCACCGAAGAACCCGGTGACAACTGGAACACTACCTTCATCGATGATGGATGTGATGTTCGTCTTGAACTCGCCCCTGTTCTCCTCTGCATCTGCAGATGCATTACCGAACTCCCCATCCGTCACAAGACCCGCCTTGTCAGCCTCCACGGCCTGACCCTTGGAACCATTGGCCTCTAGGGCCACAGCGGCAAGCTTTGCAGAGATCCTCTCTCCGAAAGAAAGCGCCATGTCCTTTGTCCGGGGTGTGAGCTCCTCTGTGAGGAGTATCCCGTAAAGAAGCCTTTCCATCCTGGTGAGGACCTCTTCGGCATCCAGCTTCGCTTCGTCCACATAGGAACCTTCAAGGGTCCCATCGATGAGGGCATAGTACCTATCCCTCACAGTGAAGACCAGCTGATTGACCAGAGAGTCGTCACCTTCTGTGACTATCCTTTCGAGCGAGGTCCCGATGGTGTCCGTGATGCCCTTGGCTGCCGAGACAACGACCACGACCTGTTCAGCCTGTCCAGTATCAACACCGTCAGTATATCGCTTGACGATGCTTACCAGACGCTTGTAGTCGTCTGGAGTATCAAGACAGGACCCGCCGAACTTGAGGACACGCATTCTGTAACCCCACACAGATATGCCCTGGCACACCTTCATCCAATTTAACCATTTCTAAAGGACAAAAGCATGGTAGCATCACTTTCTCAACATCGGTCCAGAAAAGATATTTGTAGAAAAAGGACATAAAGCGATCCAATGGGAGGTCAAGGGCCTGGTCAAGGTAATGATCGTTGACGACAACGAGACCATCGTTGAGCTGATATCCGATATCCTCTCACTGGAAGGATTCGAGGTCGTCGAATGTACCTCTGGCTTTCAATGTCTCGATGGTCTTGATGATACCGTGGACCTGATACTTTTGGACATCACAATGCCAGGTATGGATGGTTGGGAGGTGGCCGATAAGGTCAGGAATCTCAACCCCCGGCTCAAGACCAAGATCCTCCTTTTTTCAGCACTCCAGGAATCAGAGGTCCCTGTGGACCCTGATGACGATCTCATCGTCGGCTATTTCAAAAAGCCCTTCAAGCCAGAGACGATGATCAGGCGCATTAAAGAAGCCGTAGACCAGTGAGCCTCCGTTCGTTCCAGCTCTCTATATCGTTAAATATCAGCTCGTTATTGTGGACATGGGTATGCCCATGGACAAGAGATATAGGATCCTAGTGGCCAAGCCAGGCCTGGACGGGCACGATCGTGGAGCCAAGGTCGTAGCACGAGCATTGAGAGATGCCGGTTTCGAGGTCATCTATTCCGGCCTACATCAGACAGCCGAGCAGATAGTCGAGGCCGCCATCCAGGAGGATGTGGACCATATCGGTCTTTCCATCCTCAGCGGTGCCCATATGACACTTGTCCCCAAGGTCCTTGAACTTCTGGAACAGAACCAGGCCTCGGACATCAAGGTAACCGTCGGTGGCATCATCCCAGAAGAGGATGGCGAGGAGCTGAAGAAGGCCGGCGTGGTCGGTGTCTTCGGTCCTGGTACACCCACAGATGACCTTGTCGATTTCCTCAAATCATCACTTGGAGTTGAGGAATAGTCGGGAGTGAGAGCACCTTGGAAGATGCCATCGGTGAGCTCATCGAACGTCTGTTCAAAGGGGACAGACGCGCTCTTGCACGAGCGATATCCATTGTTGAGGACGGAGCCCCCGGCAGCTCAAGGATAATGTCCAGTATCTACGGAAAGTGCGGTGGAGCCCATATCATCGGGTTCACAGGCCCACCAGGTGCTGGAAAGTCCACCATAGTCGATAGGGTGGCCAGGCATCTTCGGAAAATGGACAAGACCATCGGTATCGTGGCTGTAGATCCCACTTCCCCCTTTAGTGGTGGAGCGATCCTTGGCGACAGGATAAGGATGCATGAGATCGCCATGGACCCAGCCATCTTCATCAGATCTATGGGAACCAGGGGTCATCTTGGTGGCCTTGCCCGTGCAACTGGCGATGTCATCCGACTTATGGATGCCTTCGGTAAGGACTACGTTCTTGTTGAGACGGTGGGAGCAGGACAGTCTGAGGTCGATATCGTAGAATCAGCTCACACAACCGTCATCGTCGAGATGCCAGGTCTGGGTGACGACATCCAGGCAATCAAGGCCGGCATCCTTGAGATCGGCGACCTGTTCGTTGTGAACAAAGCGGACAGGGAAGGCATCGACAAGACCGTCGCAGAGCTTGGCACCATGCTCGACCTGCGGGAGTGGAAGGACAAGGAGTGGAAACCACCTATCATTCCAGCTGTGGCCAAGGAAGACAAGGGTGTCGCAGAAGCGGTGGAGGTCATCCGTCAGCACATGGAATACCTCACCCAGAGCGGAAAGCTCGATGTCATTGTGACGAAGCGGCTCGTGGAGGACTACCATGAGCTGACCAGGGACCTACTCTGGGAACAGGTCTTAAAAGGCTCCAAGGCCACCGAGGTCAAGAGGCTCGAGGATGAGGTCAGATCCAAGAAGAAGGACCCATACTCCGCAGCCGAGGAGCTTGTGAAGAGCTTCGACCAGTGAATAAGATTAAGTCTTTTTGATACGTTCTCTTCCTGCGCATGAGAACAGAACACAAGGTCTTCTACTCCGATAGCAGGAAGATGTCCAAGGTCAAAGATGGTACTGTGGACCTGGTCATCACATCTCCACCCTACCCAATGGTCCAGATGTGGGACGGGGCCTTCAGTTCGATGTCTGACATGGTCAAAGAGACCCTAGCAGCAGAGGAGGGCAAGGCCGCGTTCACAGCCATGCATGATGTCCTTGACCGGGTGTGGAGCGAGGTCGATCGCACCCTCCGACCTGGGGGAACGGTCTGCATCAACGTTGGCGACGCTGCACGAAAGATCGGCAACTCCTTCGAGCTGTATCCAAATCATTCCAGGATAATCCAGACCTTCCAGTACATGGGTTACAAGAACCTCCCCATGATAATTTGGCGAAAGACCACCAACAAGCCAAACAAGTTCATGGGCTCCGGGATGCTTCCCCCCAACGCCTACGTCACTTTGGAGCATGAGTTCATCCTCATCTTCAGAAAACCCGGTACCCGGTCCTATTCTGAGCCCAGAGGAAAGAGCGCATACTTTTGGGAAGAGCGCAACGCATGGTTCTCCGACGTGTGGTCGGATATTCGCGGGACGTTCCAGTCCCTTGAAAAAGGCACTCGCCAGAGGTCTGGTGCCTATCCGACCGAGATCCCCTATCGCCTGATCAATATGTACTCCGTAATGGGGGATACCATCCTCGATCCGTTCCTTGGCACGGGAACCACGACCCTGGCAGCTATAGCATCCGGTCGGAACTCCGTGGGCTTCGAGTTCGACAAGGGCATGAAGGAGGTCATCGACGACCGGATGAGCAAGGCCAAGACCTACTCCAGAAAGATAGTCTGGTCCAGGAAGAAGGCGCATAAGAAGTTCGTCGAGGCCAGGGAAGAGGACGGGAAGAAGCTCAAGTACCACTCCCCCACAGAGGGCCAGAAGGTCATGACGAAGCAGGAGATGAACATGGACCTGCCCATCGTCGACCTGGTCGAGGCTACCAAGACCGGGTACGAGGCCCATTACGAGATCGAGAAGACCAAATGGACGTTGGAGACAAGGAGATGAGATAATGGAATTTGAACTGCGACAACTGAACCCGATAGCATGTAGGACCTATCTTGTGAGAGCCAAGGATTCCCAGGAAGTAACTCTTGTGGACCCAGTCCTGGACCAGGTCAAGGACTACATCGAGCTCCTTCAGAAGGAAGGCCTCTCACTTACCCAGGTTATCGATACACATACCCACGCCGACCACATCTCAGGATCCTCGGCCCTTCGCGACATCACTGGCTGCGACCATATCATGCATTCCAACTCAGGTGGATGCAGGAACAAAGTGGTCGATGATGGCGACGACCTCGACCTGTCTGGTGTTCCAGGTAAGGTCATGTTCACACCTGGCCACACCAAAGACTCAGTTTCATTGGTCCTACCGGGCGCATTGCTCACAGGTGATGCCTTGTTCCTGGAAGACGGAGGTGCAGGTAGGGATGACCTTCCTGGAGGCGATCCTGGACAGCACTGGGAGACCCTGGAGAGGTTCAAAGCCCTGGACGAGGACCTGATAGTCTATCCCGCTCATGAGTACCGGGACAAACAGCCGTCATCCCTGGCCAACCAGAAGCGCACCAACCCACACATGCAGGACCGCACGAAGCAGGAGTTCATCGACTACATCAACGATCTCAAGCTCGGCCCTGCCGAATGGATGAAGGATGTGCTCCGGGCGAACTACACCTGCGCTGTGGATCCAGGTGCAGCCTGGATACCAGCAGACATCTCCGCATGCGAGGTGAAGGGAACCCTCAACGTCAATGAGGTCGATGTCGGCTACATCTCCGTCGACGAGTTCGACTCCATGGACAAGGAAGGGTCTTGTCTCATAGACGTCAGGGAGCCTGCAGAACTACGCGGCAGCCTTGGAATGATCAAGGGTGTCAAGAACATACCCGTTGGCTCGCTCTCTTCCAGACTTGACGAAGTGAAGGGAATGGGTTGCGGCCAGGTCATAGCGATATGCAGGTCTGGAGGTAGAGCGTACACAGCAGGTCAGATACTGAAACACGCAGGGATCGATACTGTAGTCCTCGAAGGCGGAATGCTCGCCTACAACGCCAAGAACAACTCTTGATCACATCAGCGCTTTTACGATGGCCACACCGAACTTTTTCGCAGATGTCGGTCCGTTGGCAGTGATGACCTGACCATCGACGGTTACGGGCTCTCCAGTGTACTTCGCACCGCCTTTTTTGACAAGACCAACGTACTTGTCTCCTTTCCAGACCGTAGCATTCTTCCCCTCCAGAATCCCCGCGTTGGCAAGGATGGAGGGTGCGATGCAGATGGCACAAACAGCCTTTCCAGAGCCCTTTGCTATCTTCGCCACCTTGTGTGCAGTAGGATCGTCAAAGTATACCTCTGATCCTCCTCCCCCAACAAAGACAACAGCGTCGAAATCTTCCGGGTCCACATCAGAGAGCTTCACATCTGGAACAGCCTCGCCCCCCAGCATACCTGTCGATGGCTTTCCGTTCGATGATGCCAGTGTCACACGGCCTCCCTGTTTCTCAATGACCCTTCTTGTTTCGAAAAGCTCTTCGTCCCTGAACTTGGCAGGGGCGATGATCATGAGTATCCTCTTTCCAGATATGCGTCCCATATCAATGCCTCAAGGAAGTGACGGCTATGTATGGATATAGGTTTTCTGATGTGCAGGCAAATCTGGTCAGTAGCATTATATATCATTACGATAATGAATAAATAGCACGTTACCCATTCGAGCATGAAGGGTAACATCCAGTCGACTCCACCCATAAGGTCCCGGTCCAGTGTGCTGCACTGGCCATATACTGGGTTCGGCGAGGTTTGCGCATGACCGAAGCTGTAACGATGAACGAGGACGGCCTTCGCACTGTACTTTTGGCCATTTACGATGCGAAGCCCAGCTTTCCAATAAAGAGCGAGATGGACCTCATCGCAGCTCTTGGAGGCCCCCTCAACGTCATCCCTGTCAACGACAGCGACAAGTTACCGGCTTCCATCCTTGCAGAGAAGGCCATGGCCAAGTGCCAGGAGTTCAACACTCCAGAGGAGATAGTCGACTCGATAATGGGTGAGTCCTTCATCAATGTAGTGACCAAGACCAAGATCTACACAGAGCTGTTCAAGCTCTCACTGCCCATCAAGGACCCTGACAGCCTGGCCAGGGCGAACAAGTACATCAAGTCCTCTGGAATCGACCCAGAGTGTTTCCTCAAGAGGCTGGACTTTCCGGTCCAGGATATGGACAAGATGTTCGCCTCCCTGCGTGAGTGCGAGTCAGAGGTGTTCTCTGACACTGTCCCTGTCCTATGCAAAATACCGAAGAAGATGATGGAAGCAGCGGTGGAGATGGCCGAGGCCGATGCCAAAGGAGAGGCCCCCAAAGAAGAGGCAGAAGGAAAGGAGGTGGAGTTCCACTTCGGTCTTTCCTACCTCATCGAGGCGGACAGGCCAGACAAGTGCTTCGAGTACTTCTCGGTCATGGTCAACGACATGGGTGTCAGAGGCTTGGCCATCACTAGGACCAATCCGAAGATGATCAGGGAGAAGCATCTTCTTCCAGAGGCGGACATCTTTTGGCTCACTGACAGGGACTCCCTGAAGGAGAGGACCATCGGTCCATCATTAGAGACCCTTGCTTACGAGATAGAGAACCTGTTCATCGCAGGTGGGAACTCCGTTGTTCTTCTCGATGGCGCCGAGTATCTCATCTCTTCCAATTCATTCCAGGCATTTCTGAAGTTCATTCGCCAGATGGTGGATACAGCTTCAGAGAACAGCGCGGTCATGCTGATGCCTATATCCCCCGAGACACTGGACACCCAGGAGCTCAAGACCCTTGAGAGAGAGCTGGAGACGCTGTCACCCAACGACTTCCTGGTCTTGCAGGTCAAGGGTGGTGAGGAGGAGGAATCCTTCGGTGACATCGAGGACCTTGAGGACCTTTCAGAGCTTGACGAGGGACCAAAGGCAGAAAAGCTCAAGTCCATCTCAGAGCGCATGGACAGGATAAAGCAGATCGCCCAGAGCTTGAAGGCAAGTGCTGACGATGATGCAGCCTCATCTGGTTTCGACTACCGGGACCAGCTGGACGATGCGAAGGAAGCTCCACAGCTTTCCCCAGGCGAGAAACCTGCAGAACCCGCATCCAGCCCTCCAGAGGGCGAGAACGAGCTCGAGGACAGGGTCAACATGGGCAACCAGATAAAGGACTGGTTGGAGGAAGGCTACCAGGTCGAGCACCTCAAGTTCATGCTCGAGGCCGATATTGAGACCCTTCGTGGAGAGTTCAACGAGACCATGGCGAAGATGGTCAAGCTCAAGGAGCTTCACGAGAAGCTCAAGGAAGGGCTTGGAGATGAGGCCATGGCCAAGGAGATGATCGGGACCATCATGGACCCGGGAGACCTCGAGAACGCCGAGAAGAAGGTCGAACAGCTCCTTTCTGCCAAGCAGTGAACGTATATTTTTTCACCAGATGACAGCGCAAGCTGTTATGTTTAATAATAGAAGTTGTTACAAATGAATGTAGCCACAAAGGATTTTTTTGCAAAATATTGATATATATCCACCAAGATAGCAAGGGTATAGATTAATAAATTTTTCCATTCCACAGCAGGGTATACCATGAAGCTTTGTCCCCATTGCAATGCGGTCCAACTCTCCTCTGCCGTCGTCTGTTCCAAATGTGGAAAGGACATGAACGCGGCACCTGAACCTGAGGTCCAAGAGGAACCGCAACCACAGGAAGCTCAAGAGGACACAAGTGATACCCAACCAGAGACATCCGAGGAATCCCAGCCAGATGCGACCGACGAGGCTCAACCCGAAGCAACCGATGAGGCTCAGCCTGAAGCAACCGATGAGGTCCAGCCAGAAGATAACGCAGAACCCACTGAAGGAACTGGCTCTGTATATTCTGCAGAAGATGAGAGTGACTCGGTATCGATCTATGAGGCCGATGTCGAGGAAGAGGATACCGGTAGTGGGATCTACGAGCTCTCTGAAGAGGACCAGGCCAGAAGGCAGGAGCTCATGGAAGAGATGGAGGACCTTCGCGGTGAGGGTTACAACGTCTCACGCTTGGAAAAGGCCCTAGACGGTGATGTCTCTGAGATGATGGACCATTTCAACGCCTTCATGGATGATATCGACGCTCTGATATTCCTCAAGGACGAGTTCGAGGAGCTGGACACCGAGGGCTTCGAACAAGAGGCAGAAAGCATAAGCTCACGCCTCAAAGACCCTGACGCGGTCCAGGACCTTACAGCCGAGGTGGGTTTTCTCAAGACAAAGATATCTGAAAGGGGCATCGCTGAAAAGCTTGTAACAGATTGCGACACCCCAGAACAGGAGAGCGAGGAAGAGGTCGTGGTCCCCCGCGTCGTCAAGGTTGCTGGGGAGGGTGCTGAGGACGAGCCAGCTGCGGCCGGGACCGGGGGAGGCATCTTTGGCGTCCTCATGAAGCTCACCAATGCTCGTTCTGCATTCGGCGCTAAGGACTACACGAAGGCGAAGCAGCTCTATGCCGAGGTCCTTTCAAGCGACCCTAACAACGAGGAAGCGGCCTATTATCTGGAAAAGATCGGAAGGCTTGAGAGGGGTGAGGAAGACCCTGCCCCAGGTCCATCGGTCCAGCCCATCAAGGACGCTCCCCCAACAACAGGGTCCGTTCCAGTCTACGAGGAACCTTTACCTGTGGAATCCACCCCATATCGTGGCGAGGGTGAGAAGGCTCCAGAACCTGATGATCCCTGTGATGCTGCCATGTCCGATGCTGATAAGCAGAGGACACTTGCAAAGTATGATGCCTTGGCGTTCAAGGCATACATCAACAGGGATTGGGAACTGGCCATCCAGTACTATGATAAGCTGCTCTCTGTGGACCCTGAGTTCAAGAACGCTGAGAAGCGCAAGAAGGAATGCCAGGAGAAGAAGGCTGCAGCCTCCGCTCCTGTCAAGGTCAAAAAGAAGAAGAAGATCAAGAAGGTCAAAAGAGCAGCCAGGTAGGCCTAGCTCCAACCTCTCGAACTTCTACTGCTACTACCACGGGTCGAACGATCCTCACGACCAGTGCTTCTTGAAGATGTCCTCTCCCTTGAGCGACCGGAGGTCCTCTGTCCAGAGGTCCGTCCTCCACGCCTGCCTTTTGGTGGTTCTTCCTCCTCTTCCTCTTCCTTCTCAAGCTTCGGTTTGATGAGAACGAACAGGATGAGGCCACATCCGCACAGAAGGAACAGGATGGCAAGTATCACGAAGACCACGATGATGGCTGTGTTATCGCCACTTCCGTCCCCTCCGTCATTGGAGGTCTCCTTGGGTGGGTCACTGATGTCCGTAGGGTCTGTGGAGTTCTTCCACTCCCAGTAGTTGGAATGACCGTCATAGTCGATGTCCCAATTGGCATCCCTGCTATCTTTTGGATCGAGCCCGTACTGGAGCTCCCAGACATCGGGTAGTTGATCATTATCGTCATCATCGTCCTCCACAAGGCCTGTGGTGGAGGAGCCAGTGATAGAATCAGGCATTCCATCATCATCGGTGTCCTGCCAGGCTGATGGGTCTTGTGGAAAGTGGTCAGGGTCCCTTCCTGATTCGTTGTCACCATATCCGTCCCCATCAGCATCGGAGTGCTGTGTCTTTTCTGTGGGGAACATGTCTGGATTGTTTCCAGAAGCGTTATCGCCGTAACCATCTTGGTCTGAATCGTCCCACTGTGTGGGATCGTCAATAAAAGCATCGCTCCTGTCAGGTGAGCCATCTCCATCAGAGTCGAACTCGTCCACCTGGAAGAAGTATGTGACCTGACGCCAGAACACCTTACCGCCACTTGCCCATTCAGCATCGGGATAGAACTCGACATAGTGATATGGCCTGTAGTCCTGAAGCCTCTTTGATGTGAGGTTGTGGTCGGGTAAGTAAGTGAAGATATTCCCTTCGGTCGTGGAATTACCAGGAACATATCCATCCTGGTTACTGTCACTGCGTTCCTGGTGGGACCATAGGAGAATGTTCGTGGTCCCAGGTGTCACATCATCATCATAGATGATGGTGAGCTTGGTGTCCTCGTCTATCCTGAGCTCTTCCTTGGTCTTGTGATTATCTTCCTCGAACTCCGGGATGATGACCTCTTCACCTTTTCGATAAACGATGACCTCGAACGGGGGTTCGACCTCTTCGAGCATGACTATTGTCTTGTTACCAGCATCATCCACGATGACGGAGTGGGGCTCGAAGTTCGGATGTGTGAACTCGAGCTCTACAGGCAATGAATCAGGATAGACAGTGAAATGACCACCGGATGTGGTCTCGACCGTGGTACTATTGCCTTTGATATTGACCTTAACGTCCTCAACGGGAAGCTCCATCTCCGCAACCTGTGCAAGCACCGTCCCCTCCACAGTAATGGCCCTGGTAGGTACTGGCTCGGCATTAATGCTTGAGAAGCAGACGGTCAGAGCAAGGCAGATCAGTGTGAATATCAGGACGAACGATATCGCCCTCTTCAGGAGGGGGTCCATGCATTCACATTCTCCCTGTGTTATTAAGTATTTTTGGTACGGGACACATGGTGCACGGTCGAATTATCCTGGTCTGTCATCTGCTAAGTTATATAGTATATTACTATCATTATGACCAATTCGTAGTCCGGGGTATCATATGGGTCTGTCTTTGAACCGTCCATTTCCACTGAAGGGACCTATCGGTCCAGTCCTCATCACACTATGTGCTATCATGCTGCTTTTGATGAGCGCAC
>JANQNL010000077.1 GCA_028279585.1 Thermoplasmatota archaeon | reverse complement strand
ACTCATCATCCACATCGACCACAAGGTCATCTGGAACCGCTTTATCCCATGAGTATGTGAGAAGGATCTTCTCGTTCGAGTTGCCGTCGTTACCGGCGTTGACGATGAAGGTCACCTCATCACCTGGGTCCACTTCCTTGTCAGATGGTGTGACGTCCAGGTCCAGGTCGATGGTCCTTCCGAGGATGGTGCGAAGCTCCAGGGTGGTCGTCACCTGGTTGTTCACGTTCGAGGTCGCGGTAAGTGGCACCAGCTGGAAGGCTCCTGGAATTCCCTCTGTGGGGGATGTGACCGTCACGGTGAAGTTCTCGGACGAGAACGCTGGAACGTTGATGGAAGGAGACTGCAGCTGGACATACCAACCCGAGACCGGTGCCGGGTAGGATAGGTCAAAGGTCTCTGCTGTGTTTCCGGTGTTGTTGATCTGGACATCATAGATGTACTGGTCGCCGGGTGTGACGGTAGTCTCTGTCACCACAGACCACAGCTCCACACTTCTGTCTGTTGCTGCAATTCCTTTGAGGGTTATCTCATCGGTGCTTGCAGGATCCCCTACCGAACTGACCTCGATCACGAAGGTCCCAGTGTCATCTGCCAGGGCCATTGCGGGAGCGGTGATGTTCAGGGTCACAGCAGTGGAGGCTCCAGCGTTGAGAGGGAACGTGTCCCCTGAAAAGACTGGGGACCATTCCTCTGAAGCATCGGTCATGTTCAGAGTGAGCGTGTCCGGCGCTCCACCGTGATTGGCGATGTCGAAGGTGAAGTCGTAGCTGACACCCCGAGGTAGTGTCTTTTCAAGCAGCGGTGCTGTGATGTTGGCATCGTATGCCAGACCAACGTCCACTGCAAAGTTCGCTTCGTTGTTGTCGTATCTCAGTTCTGTGATGAGCTGGGCCTCGTTGACCCGGACCTGTATGTTGTGCAGACCATCGGTCTGGGGGGTCCAGTCCACTGAAACGTTCTCTGGCGTGGAAAGGTCCAGGCTTGAGATGATCACGGAGTCGATAAAGGTTGGACCATCGTAGAAACTGACGTTGACATTGTTCGCAGCGATCTCTCCAAGGTTCGTTACCTCTGCGAACAGCGAGATCTCCATACCAGCGTAAGGATCAACACCAGCTGCATCGTAGCCTGCGTCAGCATCGGTGATATTGAAGTCTGGCTTCGGCGGAGTGTAAAGCGTGAGAGTTGCTGCGCCCCAACCAGCTGTAGCACCGGTGACCTTCGCAAGCACACCCCAAGAACCCTTGTCCTCGGTGCATGGGGTCCGGTCGTTGATGGTGGGTGCGACAAAGGTAGCTGTGAACTTACCCTGGGAGTCAGTGGTAACGGTCTTCTTCGTTACACCAGAGTTCGGGATCTCCACATCCACGCTTGCTCCTACAACGGGTGCTCCACCGGTGGATGCGACCGCTGTTCCGTTCACTATGAAAGACTCCCCATACTCGCACATGTCTGGCTCAAGGGCTATAGAGACTGCAGCATCCGAACCTGCACGGGCATATTCTTTCATCTTGGTCCACCCGGTCTGGATCGCACCAAATCCTTGCACCAATCTATAGACGTCCCATCCTACAGTGGAATTATAGTATCGATCATCGGTCCCACCAGATTGGATTATTCCGTGAACATGAAGACAATCAAATGTTCCTGCTGGAACAACCTGCTGGACGATCCCATCACAGTCATAATTGATCTTATAGTGCTTGTTGATAGGTGTGTTCTGAGTTCCGATGATCCCATCATTGAAGGACTGGGTTCCATTTCCATAGGTCTCTATCGACCAAGATTCAGAAGTGGAACCCAAAGGAAAATCATACACCTCCTCTGGTGGATCGTGCGTAAAGGATTCTGTTAGGGTCCACGTATAACCAGGAGCCTCATCATATGTTCCTGTTGCACTCTCTGTAACCTTGACCAGAGCCAGGTCAGAGGTTCTCATGAAATAGGTTCCTGTGTAAGATGTAGAACGAAGCGTTGTAGAACCTAGACTACCACTTTGGTAGAGAATGAACCCACCCTCGAAGGATAGGGAGTAAACCTCCCACTGTCCCTCGGTGGTCACACCAGTCACATTGAACCATCTGTCCATTTGTTGATAGTTGGATGCATCCTGTGCAACGTATTCAACAACATGCCATCCGTCACCAACGTTCCACACCGGGACATCGACCACTGTAGCCTCTCGGGTCTGTGTCTTGGGAGCGGCCCATGTCATCATGGGCAGCAGGACAGAAATTAACAAAACAGTGCACAGTGCCAGTATCGTTACTGGGAGCACTTTCTTTATCATAAGGATCACCTTTGTCACCACAGCGCTGTGGTTACTTGCTAATGACGCTATTAGGTACACGATATATTATGATATCGGTCCTTCGCCATGGATACCATGTGAGTGTTGGATAATAAACTACTCGATGTGCAGCGGGTTAAGGTTATTACCCATCAGTAGTTACACCACATCATGAACCCTCTGTTCAGAAAGGTCCTGGAACAGCTCGCAGAAGGTGTGGAAGGTCGGGTCGACCTGCATACCCACACTTTCCTTTCCGACGGTGACCTCCTACCCATGGAGCACCTGCGCAGATGCGAGGCTGTGGGGATAACTTGTATCGGAATCTCCGACCACGTCTCGTTCTCCAACTACAAGTGGGTGATTGAGTCCGTGACCGCAGACTGTGAGGTCGCCTTAACGGACATGGACATCCTGGCTCTGCCTGCAGTGGAGATTACCCACGTTCCCCCAAAGAGGATCCCTGAACTGGCCAAGCTCTGTTTGGAGGCAGGGGCCGTGTATGTCGTGGTCCACGGGGAATCCCCAGTGGAACCTGTCAAGGAAGGGACGAACCTTGCATCTGCATGTGAGTTCGTTGATGTCCTGGCACATCCTGGACACACCACCGAGGAGGTTGTTTCGGCCTGTAAGGAGATGGGAGTGTCCCTTGAGATCAGCGCCAGGAAGGGACACAATGGGGGGAATCCTACTGTGGCCAAGCTTGGTCTGGCTGCTGGTGCGAACCTTGTGGTCAACACTGACGCTCACACGTTCACAGATTACGCCACCCTTGACGAGGCAAAGGAGCTTGCTATGGACGCTGGCCTTTCAGAGGAGAGAGCGCTTGGATGTCTTACTGATGGAGTATCTTTCTTTGCCAAGCGCGTCCTCGAACGAGCAGACAGGATGGGATACTGATGGAGAGGAAAAAAGATGGAACCTTGGGCATGCCATGCCAGATATGCGGCGCACCTGCCACTCGCTTCCAGTTCGCAATGGCCATCTGTGACAAGCTCGAGTGTGAGAATGAAGCCTTCGAGCAACGCGGTGGACCAGGTGGACATAAGCGAGCGAAAGTAGCAAGCTCCGAAATTTGTGATCAATAATTGATATCCACATCGAAAAGTGCAAACTTGAACAAGATGTGGATATCAACCTTTCTTTTCATTTCGGAGCTTGCGAATTGAGCTCGTCTTGTCTAGAATTTGAAGAACAGATGAGAAGAGATATTGCCATGATTGAGAGTGCTCAAGGCAGCTCCCCAGGCACATACGGGATGAACGGCACCATGTCATAATAGTCGTCATCCTCTACAACTACCTGGAAGTAGAGATGCTGTGGTTTGCCATTGATCTTTATCGTGAGCTCCTTCTGCATTAGATAGGCGTATAGGTCCTCGGACAGACCATCGTACATCTTGCAGTTGGGAACGATGAGGATGACCCTGGACGGAAGGATCTTGGTCTTGTCGGTGATATCCTGGATGATGTTCTCCATCTCCACGATGTCCTTGACCGTCGGAAGCTTCTTGGTCTCCTTGACATAGACCGTGTATCCCTTCCATGGGACATGGAAGAACAGACCGTTTATCGAAGCTGCCTTGACGACCACATAGTTGAACTTGTAGCCCTTGCCGCTTGCCCCGGAGATCTTGACGTTCTTTTTGAAGCTTGCTGGGTAGAACCTTCTGAACTTGGAGAACTCCCTGGAGGCCTCGGTGAGGTAGTTGATGAACCTGTCGGAAGCGGTCTTCCCCTTGGGGACCTTGACCTCTACCCCTGCATCCCTGATGGCGGATATACCTGCGAACCTCTTGACATAGTATGCGAAGTATCTACGGATCCTTATCAGGAACATAAGCGTAAGGATACCGAAGATCGTGAGAGGTCCGAAGAAGAAACAAGTGCAGCATATCGAGCCCCCACCCTGGAAGAAGTAGTATAGAGCGACGATACCAACGACCAGGACCATCAGGGCCACAGCAATGATAGCGATGGTCGTCCAACGTCTGATATAGGGGGCCTGGCTCACCACATCCTGGGCTAGATCGAACATCGCACTGATTGGATTCTCGATCGGTTCGTTGGCCCTCTTCTTGTGGGGCGGTCGATTGCCAGAGCTCAAAGCCATCGGTTAAAAATCGGTGTTTCTAGTATTTAAAGAGAGATGGAAGAATTTTACACAACTAAGCTTCGACCCTTTATATATAACTCTCCGAGAATGTTGATTCGTGGGCAAGGAGCGAGGAATGCTACCTACCCCCGTAAGAACCCCTCATGGGGGTCACACCCGACATAAAAATAAGAGGTGATATAAATGAACAAAATCGGAATAGCAATAATGGGGATCGCTCTGGCGCTTTTACTGCTCATACCACTGGGCGCCTGTGCGACCGAAGTGTCCGCATACAGGGACACATGGGTCGAGCCAAATAGATCTGGAGAGAAGTTCGAGATACTTTTCGACGTTGAGTGCACTGAAACCGGAACCTACACCCTCGAGATCGAGGAGCGTGAGGAGTTCAACTATCTCGACGGCACATCAATGACCAAGACCATCAAGATGAACGATGTCAGGACCTTCATCTTCGACATGTCCACAGCAGAACCGCTCGAGGATGGCAAGTACAACATCCACTTCGAACTCTACATGGAGCCTGAAGAGGAAGAGGTCGAGGAAGAGGAAGAAGAAGAAGAGCCTCTGGAGACCCGCGGCGACGATGATGACGACGACGAGGATGATGAGGACGAAGATGACGAGGACGACGAAGACGAGGAAGATGAAGAGGAACCTGAAGAGGAAGAGGAGGAGGAAGTAGAGGAAGAAGAGGAACCTGAAGAGGAGGAAGAGGAAGTCGAGGAGGAGGAAGAAGAGGAGCCTGAAGAGGAAGAAGAAGTAGAGGAAGAAGAGGAAGAAGAGGAAGAAGAGGAAGAGGAGCTCGAGACAGATGAG
>JANQNL010000061.1 GCA_028279585.1 Thermoplasmatota archaeon | reverse complement strand
ACATGTATTCCGGCCAGATGGTCTCAAGGCTTGCAGAGCTTTTAGATTACGGCCGGAATACATGTCGATGGAGGCCTCGCCGATGAGGACGATGTCTGCACCGCCATTGTCCTGGATGAGCTTGGTCAGGACCTTCGAGACACCCCTGTTGTCGAGGTTCTCGTAGGCTCCATCTGCTGCCAGGATACCCTTGTCACCACCCATGGCCAAGGCTTCCTTGATGTTCTCGGCAGCCTTGTCGGTTCCCACGGAGATGACCGTTATCTCACCGCCATGCTTCTCTTTGAGCTGGACGGCTGTTTCGATCGCGTTCTTATCAAAGTCTGAGGTCTTCTCGGGAATACCCTTGACCGTCAGAGTGAGGTTTGAAGAGTCCACCTTTACCTGGGAGACGTCAACGACCCTCTTTATACACACTACGATATTGACCATATCAACACCTCTTGTGGACCAGGACAGGCAAAAAAGAAATGCAGGACACGTTTCCCCCGCCTGCTTGCCTCCCCTGGACCGCCTGGGCCGGTGAATGATATCATTATTTATTAACTTAGTTAGAAAGAACTAGTCTCTATCTTAGAGATAGACGATGGCTTTCATGGAAGTGGAGGCCTATCGTCGGCCTTTAGCCCCAAAGCTGTGATCATCTGCACAGGGTCTTTGAATATCGCATCGGGTCTTGCATTCATCAGAACCGCGATGTCCCGGCCCCCCCATGCAGCACCATAGGATACCATTCCAGCGGCCTTGCCGGTCTCGATGTCCTGGCCTGCATCTCCCACGAGCACTGCAGAGCCTCCGAAGGTCTCTACGGCCTTTGCGGGATCAACACCACATCCTCCGCATGTTCTAAGCAGAGACTCTAGCTGTTCCTCGCTGTAGATGCCCATGGCCATAAGTGACCAGAGTGGATGTGATGGGTCCGGTTTAATGCCGTAAGGACAGTCTCCGTCCAGGGAATCGTCCCCGTAAACCTTCCCTCTGAAGAATCGCATCAGGTCCATCTGTTCCAGGACCATGTTCGCCTCGTGCGTGGTCTTGAGCGTGATAATGCCTATGGGAACGTTCTCACGCTGGAGGACCTCTAGAAGCTCTACGATACCGGGGAAAACGAACGTGGTCTCCATGTAGGTTTCCAGATAGTGGCTCCTGAACTCATGGACCATTTGCTTCGTCTCTGGCTGCCAGTTCTTCAGGGCCTCTGCCAGTGGGACCCCATGGAACAGAACATGGTCCTCCTTCTTCAGAGGTCCATAGTCGTTGGACTCCAGCGTATGCGATATGGAATTGAGTATGGCATCCCTGGAGTTCACCAGGGTGCCGTCCAGGTCGAACAGGACCGCTACCAATGGTTGGTCCATCTCATCGCCTGCTCACATGTCGTCCTTACCGTTATGCCACTTGTCCTCGCTGCCAGGTCCCATGTTGTAGTTGTGTGGCATGTGGGCTGGATCACCGTAGATGACGAACATCGCGGTCTCCTTCCAGTGCGCACTTCCCTTGGCCTGCTTGAACGGGGTGACGGTGTTGTCGTGGGTCCTGATATACCTGTTCTCTGCCCACTGCAGGGCCTTTCCGACCGTTCCATGGTCCTCCTCGTGGTTGAGGATGCCATCCCAGAAGAAGGCATACCATGCGTCGTTGAGGTCCCACTGGTAGTCATCGTTGGCTGGGTTTATCTCCGCGCCTGCGACCCAGATGTCCTGACCGATGTTGGAGAAGCTGACCTCTGTTGCGCCACCGTGCGCGACGGCACCGCCATAGAGACAGTTCACACCGAACAGCTTGTCGAAGGAGACAGGATCGGGTCTTGATGCCCATCCACCGCCATGGATCTTGGCGTTCATACAGGAAACGTAGAAGCCTATCTGTGGTGGCAGGTAAAGGTCCCTGACCTCCTCGCCGCGGAGCACTGCATCCTCATTGCCCCAAGCGTATGGGGTGAGGTAGAGGGAGTTGTAATCTGAACCGTGGCCTCTGTAAGCCACGAAGATGTTGGACTGCATGATCGCGTTCATATCAGCCATCTCGGTCCTGGTGACCTTTCTCCATGGGTCAAGATCAAGAACGTTGCCCATGCCAGATGGGGCCACATAATGATACTCGAGGCCTTCGTCCTCGTAGTCCTTGCAGATGAACCTGCCCGGTGTTGCCTGCATCCTCTTGTATGTGATCTCATAGCCGCTGAAGGACGCTCCTTGCTTGGACCAGTCTACGGTCCTTGGACCATCGTTGAACTGGGCGGTCACCTGGAGATTGATACGTTCGTATGCGAATGTTCGTGCAAGGGAGTTGGAACATCCTGCAAGATTGAGGTTGATGATCCTGCCTACCGCACAGTCCATCTCGAAGTCATCCTCTGGGGGATAGACGTCAAGGAATCCGTATGCGACATCGGAGGAGACGAGTCCGTCACCCTCCCTGCGGTTCGGATCGTCATCAGTGGTATCAGGGAACTGGAACTGTGGAACTGCTGCTGCAGAACCAACGATGCAGATGTACTCGGGAATGTTGTACATTTGAGTGATGTTCCTGATGGCCATGAAGTATCCGATGGACCTTTCGTTCAGCTCGTAGTCCATGTATCCGATGGGCTCCTGTGATGGAGTGTACCGGGTGAGGACGTAAGCATCCCTGAACGCTGCAAGCTGACCTGACATGCAGGAAAGGGCGTCCACATGATACTGCTCATCCTTGTAAGGATAGGTTGAGTTGGGATCGTTGTACTGGTTCATGTAACCAGGCGATAGGAGCTTGACGACATCCATGGTGACGTCGTATGGATTTGTCACAACGAGGTAATTGAACGGAACACCGAGTGCATTGAGCTCTGCCCAGACGGCCTCCTGGGTGCTATAGGTCGATTCTGTAGGTGTCTTGACGATGACCTTGTTGAGCTGCTTTGCAAGTGGTGCAACCCAGAGTGCCTCTTCGTAGGTTCCTACTGGGATCGCGTCATCGAAGCCTTTGAACTGACCTGCGACATCGCCTGTGAGCGGATAGGTGTTAAGCTCTGGGTCAAATGTCAGGCCGATCTCTGAACACTGGGCAGCGACAGCGGTGGCTGCGTTCGGGTTGTTGGTGAACAGCAGGACCGGGTCCGTATTGCCCTCAAGGTTCTCGAGGGTGAACAACATATGGGAGTTCAGGGCCCCCTCCTCAAGGATGAACAGAGGATTGTAGTGATCTGGCTTCACAACAAGACATGAGAGTGCAGCTATTGCTGTCATCTCGTCCTGTGATACCGGATGGTCTGCAACTACGATGTACCTCTCGGGTAGATCGACGGTCGGGGCATACTTGTAGCCGGACTCCTCCTCTCCCCCCATATTCATGAACACGAGTCCGCCTATAGCTGCCATGATTATGATGGCTGCCACTATCACACCTGCGACGACAGCGGCAATGGTATACTTCTGCTCCATGTAATTCACCTATCCAAACGTAGGACTGGCCTTAATTCGTCAATACGTATGTGGTTTATTAACCTTTATGGTAAACTAGTAATTGTAACAACACTCTGAAACTTACAACAAAGTATTGTTCTATCCTCCGAACGTAGGCATACTGGATGGAGGATCGAACAACCCTTCTTCATCGTTTCAGAGTGTTGTGGAAATTACTTGTTTCGTGGAACTATTCCATCGGGCCCTGTTAATAGAAATCCGTCAACATTTCATCGTCATCAACATATGAGGCGAAATGTTGTCGACACTACCGCGCCCTAACGTCACCGACCATCTCGGACGCTTGTGCCTTGGACAAAGTGCTGGTCAGATATCGATCCCTTTGTCCAAGACCGTTGTAGGGCATTCGAGAGCCTCGACCTCAGCCTCCGTAAGCTCCCTCTTTTCGATGTTGAAACCGTCACCAAATGCCAAGATGGCACTGTTGCCCATGGGGTCGTCGATGATGAGGGTGACCTCCATCTTCCCATCCCGTATGGCATTTATCGCATCAAGAAGCTCCTGGGCCTTGTCTACCTTGGTCACATCCTCTTTATGGAAACGGGATGCCATGCCCACAGCGTTCTCCATCCTCTCGAGGATGCCCTCAACATTGGAGATGAACGCTTGCGATGCAACAGCGGGCTCTACCATTATCCCAAGCTCCGGGATGGAGTATGTGGCCGTGGTGGATCGGACGACCCTCACAGCCAGGTCCTCTGGTTTGGTGATCTTGAACGTGTATCGCATGGGACTCTTTTGTGAGGCGATGAAGATGTCCGAGTGCCTGTAGCCGCAATCGCTGCACTGGATGGTCGTCATGATGAGGTCTTTGAAGTAGGGGATGTCCATGGGCACGGTCTTCATTGTGATGGTGCCTGTTGTGCATGCGGGACAGTTCACTTCGGGCATCTCGGCCATGGGCCTTGCAAGGACGAAACCGTATTTGGCCGTTTTGGTGTCTTTGAGAAATGGGAAATTGGAAACAAATCGTCCAAAAATCGAACAATTTGAACTCACGCTTAACTACCTAACGCCAAATCAACGGAACCCTTATAAATGAAATGTAACAATATCTTCCATGGTCGGGGTCCTCTCGCGGGGAGAACGGGCACACGATAACGAGTCGGACCTTTGTTTGGGGGTTTCCAATTGGCGATAAAGGAAAAGATACTACCGGGTACCTTGGATATGAGCAAGTATGAGGACAAGTTCAGAAAGGACTATGACCTGCTGGACCCTCAAACCGTTCTTACTATCTCTACCCTTACTTCTGCTATCCAGAACAGCCTGGAATCCCACAAGATCCACAAGGACGACGCAGAGAGGATGGCAGAGCACATCCTCAACTTCTTTGGTTATTCCGACCGTATCATCGACAATGTCCTGCAGCCAGAGGACCGTGATGTATTCTACATGATGGAGGACACTGGCATCCTGACCACCGAGAGGGAAGAGACCACCCTCTATGATGGAAGGGAGTGGAGGATCAATTACTGGATCCTCAAGCTGGACAGGATCGAGGAGCTTCTTGGCAAGAAGATAAGCAGGAAGTCGGAGGAGGAGCCGGAGGATACTGTTTACATGGACTTGCCGGATGAGGCTTGGCATCGTTGAGAAAAACACTCAACGTTGGCCAACACTTTCTCAACGACGCAAGCAACCATTCAGTTAGCGACGGCAGGTTGCGGTAGCGTCTGGGACTTTCTGATGCATCAGTCACGACGCAAGAAAGTCCCAGATATCTCAGCCCTAAACATATGTTGGCAACGCTAACTACGCCTCATCCGACAAATTGAGAATTTCTTCCCTCGCAGGCTCGGCAAGACCTAACATTGTTAGCATTGTTGGGGTGGTGGTCTACGGGATCACCGGCACCAACTTCCCATACCCCACCAGATTGATGATCTCCATTATCACTATCAACAACACGAACGCCGCCAATCCCAACCCCATGGATATCGGCAGCCCCGGAAGTATCTCGCTCTTCTCAAGAAGCTGCAGCGTCTTCAAAAAGCCTCCGAACACAGCAGCCCCCACAACGAACATCACAAGCCACGGAACTATGGCCAGGGTCACGATGTTGTAGAAGTCATAGAACGGGATGTGGGTCATGAAGTAGGTCATGGCCATTGCCGTGAGCACAGAGTAGAAGATAAGGTCACCCAGTCCCAGGGACCAGTTCGGAGCCTCATACATCCCATACAGCGTAAGGTCCTGGACACCACCTGAAGCTGGCTTGGGTCCAAGCTTCCTAGGCTTCCTCGCCTGTGGCGAAGGTGTCGCGGCTGGAGCTACAGTACCGCTATGAACTGTAGCTGCAGGCTGTGGTGCTGGCTGGGGTGCTGGTCGTGCAGCTGCAGCAGTGGCCTCCGCTTCTGCTTTCTTACGTGCACGCTTCTGTTCCAGCCTATCCTCCTCCGAGATCTCCACGATCTCTTTGATGATGCCTTTGTTCGCAGCCCACATGTCCCAGGCAGAGATGCCGATGATGAGGAACACCATGACGAACCAGGGTAGGATGATGGTCATGAACGTTGCTATCAACAAGCTTAGCGCTAGAAGCGATACGTTCCTCCACTCGGTCTTGACGTTCGGAGAAACAATGGACCTTGTGAGTACAACACCAACGATCAAGCTAGGGATGAACGTTATGGCACTGAGCGAAAGGATGGTAGCGTCCGCTAGTAGCTCCATCTTGTAGCCAGTAAGGAACACACAGAACCGTATCACCATGGATAGCAGGATCATACTAGTAGCCACGGATATGAAGCCGAACGCTCCGGAAAAGAGCAGCTTCAATGAGATCCGTTTCTTGAACTTGAAAAGCAGGAAGATGCAGAACCCACCCAGTATAGCTACCGGCAGGAATATCGCCACGGTTAACAACGCCGATATCAGGAACGATTCCGATGAGGACTGGTCCTGCTGGTCAGGGTCTGTGATGTTCTGCTGGTCCGTATCGTTCTTCGGGGGATCGTCCGGATGGATGACATCGTCCACCACCTCATCAGGAACGACAACTACCTCTGTCGGCGAGCTCGGGTCGAACTGGTTCCACTCCCCCCCACTCTCCTTGTACTCCTCGGAGGCCTTGATGGTGGCTGGAAGGTCCGGTGTCCTGGCCATGATAACTACCATGGATGTGATGATGATGAGTATTATCACTGGCAGATAACTGGAGATGGACCTCGCCTTCGTCCTCCACGGCTCTTCCTTCTTTCCCATGGCCAGACCTTAACACACAATTATTGGGCATGCTAATAAAACCTTTCCGTAACTGTCCACAACAACGTGCAATGCTTGCCCATATCCATATAATGGTCATGTATTTGGTACCTAAGTAGTAAATTTCATTCCGAACAAACTATTTATCTGACCAACCCGTTCCATCGGTACCCCGAAGCGAAAGTCCATCTGTTCATGATAAATTCCTCTCCAATACCATTTCTGCATGGGGCTCTAATGGTGTATGCACATGAGTGGTGAAGAAGGCGATACCGAAGCCGTCGAGGAGGAGGATGAAGGCCATCCTCAAGTCCGAAGGCGACCACGGACATTGGTAGAACGTCTAAAGGAGAGAAGGCAAAGACGTAGAGAGCGTGAGATGCAACGCCGCGAGGAGATGATGACCAAGGGCCCACCTTCTGAGTATGGTAACGATGATGATCAGGAAGAGATCCTGATGTACTACGCAGAAGAGGTCGAGGAGGAAACCCGGGGGGGAGTCTACTCGGTCTCCGAAGATGATGAGATGTCTGAGCACGGCGCCTACGAGGTGGACTGGGACACCGAGGATGAGGACGATATCATCTACGACGAGGACCTGGAGGGCGAGGACGAGATGGCAAGGCGGCCATCGGTCTACGTCAACGAGGAGACAGAGGAACTCGATGAAGAACCAAAGGTCGGTAGATACTCCTCCGCACTGGACGACCTTGAGATAGACGAGAACCCGTATACGGACATCCTCTTAGAAGAGGTGGTCACAGAGGGTGTGCTCAACGAAGAGGTCGTCGATGCACTGGACCCAGAGAGGAGGTCTCGCTTCCTCGAGGTAGCAGACGAGGAAGGCATCGATAAGCCCACAGACGAAGAGCACACGGTGGCAAAGGACATGCTCACGGCCGAGGCTGCTACCGATGGTGTGGAAAAGAAGAAGAGGCGGAAGTACATCAAGAAGAAGGACGGCACCATCGTCGAAGGCATCGACTGGGAGGAAGGGTAAAATACTACGAGCCCATGGCGAGGGATGGCATGAAGATACATGTAACAGTTGAGGAAAGGCTGCTCCTGCATCTTTTGGAGTTCAAGCGGTTCGAGGACAAGTACAACGTCCCGATAGCATTATCACAAGAGGGTATCGCAGAAGCGATATCCATTCGCAGGAACGATGTTTCCAGGACCATCAAGAGCATCATGGAGAAGGGTTGGGTCGACGTAACCCTTGGACACGTCAAGGGCATCCTTCGTAGAAGAAAGATCTATTTCCTGACACCAGAGGGTTTCACCAACGCCCAGAGGATCAAGGACTCCCTGATGGAGGTCACCATCCTTGTCAAGGTCGGTGATGCCAACCGTGAGATGAAGCTCAAGGAGATAAACCCGTTCTTCGAGACCTCATACACCATTATCCAGCTTATCAAGATCATCAACACCCTCGGTTACTTCGAGGCGGTGCCCAGTGAGGAGATAGACAACCTCACACCTGCAGGAAAAGCTTCCAGCAAGGAATCCTCCAAGGGGCCGGTCCATGTCTTCGAGAACCCTCCCCAGGAAGCAAAGCTTGTGGGAAGGACCAAGGAGATGAAGGCGGCCCGAAAGGTCGTCGCGAAGAACGGCATCCTGACCATCCGTGGTCTGGCAGGTATCGGCAAGTCCAGCTTCAGTTTCAAGCTACTCAAGTCCCACGAGGCCACACACGACATCTTCTGGTTCAGGATACGCCAGTTCGACTCTGTGAAGAAGGTACTCTCCTCCATGAGCGACTTCTTTAAGAAGAGCGGTCACGAGAACCTCGAGCAGTACCTGTCCAAGGTCCAGGAGGTCGACCTGAACATCGTGGGCGATATCTTGCGTGAATGCTTCGAAAAGGACAGGAAGTATGTCATTGCCTTCGACGATGTCCAGAAGTCCACCTCAGCGCTCATTCAGTTCTTCAATCTCCTTGTTGAGATGAAGGATGCCATGCCGCAGGTCACGTTCATCTTCATCGGTAGACATCTTCCCAAGTTCTACGACCGCAGACAGGTCGTTGTCGAGAAGCGGATAACAGAGATCTCCATCGAGGGACTGGACCGTATCTCGTCAATGGTGCTCATCAAGAAGCA
>JANQNL010000015.1 GCA_028279585.1 Thermoplasmatota archaeon | reverse complement strand
GCTCATGGACATGATCGATGCACGGGCAGCGAGCGGGCTCATGATAGTCATCTTCCGACCGGACGCTGAAGAGTTCGCGCCCAAGGCCGACACGGACCCGGACTTCGCTCAGGTCTTCTACGAGGCCATAGAGAAAGGCGTAGAAGTGCATCCGCTGGTCTTCAGCTACGATAAGGACACGGCCTGGGTGGAGTATCAGAAAGAGATCCCTGTAAGGCCAAAGGATCAGTAAAGACCGTCCACAGACAGGTATCTCTGACCGGAGTCTGCAAAGACACATATGATGAGCTTGCCCTCATTCTCGGGCTGCATCGCGAGGTTCCTGGCAACGTACGCAGTCATCCCTGAAGTGATGCCAGCCAGGATCCCTTCTTTGTGTGCCAGTTCTCTGCAGGTGTTGAAGGAATCTTCCTCGTTGACAAGCTCTATTCGGTCAAGTTTCTCTCTATCCAACAGCTTTGGGACGAAGCCGGGGGAGGTTCCAGCCTGTCTGTGAGGGGCAAAGACTCCCTTGGAGACCATGGGCGCTATCTCCGGCTCGACGCCTACGGTCGTGAAGCTTGGTTTGCGAGGTTTGATGGCCTCGGCGCTTCCCATGAGAGTTCCACTGGTCCCAAGCCCAGCAACAAGGATGTCGATCTCACCATCCGTGTCCCGCCACAGTTCCTCGCCAGTGGTCATCCTATGGGCTAACGTGTTGTTCGGGTTGCCGTGCTGCTCAATGTAGAAGGAGTTCTCGATCTCCTCCTTGAGCTCCAGGGCACGCATCTTTGCTCCCTTGGTCCCTTTGGAGGCTGGGGTTAGTTCGAGCTCTGCTCCGAACGTCTTGAGAAGGCGTTTTCTCTCCTCTGTCTGGATCTCGGACATGCAGATCTTGAGCCTGTAGCCTTTGATGGCGCAGAGGAATGCCAGCGCCAGGCCGGTATTGCCGGAGGTGGCCTCGATGATGGTAGTATCCTTGTTGATCTTACCCTCCTTTTCCCCCATCTCGATCATCTTGGAGATGGGTCTGTCCTTGACACTGTATGGGTTGAAAAGCTCCAGTTTGGCAGCAAGGCGTGCTTTGCCGTCAGGGCAGAACCTGTTGAGCCAGACCATTGGGGTATTGCCTATGAGGTCCTCAAGGCCGTTGTGGATGTTCATGCTGGGGGATAGAAGAAACACGATATAGGATTTGGGATTTCAGCGGCCCGCCCACCGATAGCCTCCCCGCCCGCCCGATCGGTCTGGCTCGCGCCCCTCCCCCGCTCACCTGACCGATCGGTCAAGTTTACTTGAAGACCTCACCCGCCTGCTTGTACCACAACACCAGGTCCAGATGGTCCATCCGGATAGGCACCCCATCCGCGAACTCCTTCATCCGAGCCTCGATCTCAAGATATCGCTTCGGGCTCATCGACTTGGGGATCTCGTCAATGACACCTAGCAGGACCAGGTTCTTCAGGATATGCCTATCCAGTATCGCCAGGTCCCTACCGAGGCCGATGTTTCGCAAGAAATGGCTGGCTTCCTTGTAACCCATGCCGTTGACCTCGCCGACGAGCCAGTCCCTCATAGCCACAGGGTCGCCATGCTTCTCAAGCAAGGCCTTGATCCTATGCTCTCCCCCATCCTTGAACTGCTCCCGGACCTTGACCACACGCTTGGCCTTGGTCCTGTGGAATCGGCTTCGGGTGCGCAGACAGACCTCTATCTCCTCGGCAGTACCATCATGCAAGAGACCGTCGCATTCCATCTTCTCCACAGCGCCCCAGCAGGACCTTGCCTTGGACTGCGGTGTGAGCAAGCAAAAGACCAGCTCCTGATACATGCGCTCCTGGTCCCCAGAGCTCCAGACGGCCTCGAACTCTGAAAGCCTGGAGGCTATGCCCTGTTCGATATCGTTGTGCAGCTCCATTATCTGGGCTAAGGTATTCTCATGCTCTTGGGACAAAGCATTCACCATGTGAACTTGTACTCATGGAGGTCATCACCCTTGAAGACACACTTCGTCTCCACGATGACGGTCTCGGGCATCTTGGCGTTGGCCATGACCTCTTCGTAGTAGCCCATGAGATAGGTGCATAAAAGTGGGTCCCCTTCAAAATCATATATCCTGAAATATGAACCTGAACCACCGTTGAGCTCGGCCTCGAGCCGACCGGTGTCATAGTTCTGGTTCCACATCTTTGGGGCTATCTCGAAGATCTTTTTTGGAGATCCAGCAATCTTGAGGTAGAGCTGGGCAATGGTAGAAAGCTTCATTCCGGAGCGGCCAAGCTTCCGGACCTCTGTGTCATCAAGGTCCCACATCTCCACCGTTGTCCGTAAAAATTCAAGGCGAGCATCGAGTGGATACCATGCACCTGGCTTCAGGTTTGCAAAATCATAGCGGTGACCCTTTGCATTCATAGCTTGAATGAGCTTTTTGAGGCCATCCTCGCCAAACCTGCGCTTGACGTAGTCGATGTTGCCTCTGTAGATGGTCCCTTTACAATTGCCTTCCATGGGTAACCCTGCACTGCTACTGAACGAGATGGCTCCAGGTAGATAAAGATGATGTTCAAATCCCGGTCCATACGGCATTGTACAGGGGACCAAAAACGCTAATAACCGCCATCTTGTCTAGCTTAGGGATGGGCTCAGCCAGGACCATTTCCATTGAAGGAGAGCTCCTTGGATCGTTCGATGATCCTATCGCCCTTTCCATAGAAGTGACCAAGCAAGGCGTGGTCCTTTCCAAGCTCAGATACCTCAAGGCCTTGGGCTCTTTCATCAACGAGACCATCAACTGCCCCAACATCGAACTATACCTTCACACAGGCAATTTCATCGATACCCATATCGAAAAGGGCGGGGGAAGGCCCGCAGGTATAGACTACATCTACAAGTTCAAAATGCGAAAGCGCATCCTTCGCCAGGTGGTAGGTGAGGTCTATAACGGGAAGCTCCAGATAAACAGCTCCAACCCGAACATCACGGACAAGGTCGAGAACGTCCATCAGATGATCGACCGGCACTTCAACCCGGAGAAGTACCACAACGGCAAACGCTCGATAATGAACGTGAAGAAGCTCACAGGTGTGGAGGAGGGCATCCTTCTTGAGCCGTATTGCGCCCACATCTGCAATACCATCATGCAGGAAAGACACCATCTTCTCCTTCAGAACGTCCAGCTATTACGTCAGAACTACATGCGCGCAGCACCCAACAATGGGGGTAAGTACGTGGATTATGTCCCCCGCCAGCCCCCCACCATGGAGATAGACATTCTCCTGATCATCGAGATAAAGGACCTATCCTTGTTCTTAGAGGGTCTTTCAGAGTATGGCTACCACAAGGCCACCTTCTGATGCGGCACTGTAACTTTCTACCACCTCAACTCTACTGGAGGCGAAATTTATTTATCTGTAGCGAAAGTTAGTGGGTGTAGGTAGGGTCTTGCGTGCCTGATAATTACTTCCTGAAAAAGAAGGTCTGCCTTCTTGGCGACGGTGCTGTGGGAAAGACATCCCTCATTCGCAAGTTCGTCTATGATCAGTTCTCAGATGACTACATCATCACCATTGGGACCAAGGTCTCATGGAAGGAGCTGAACCTGTCAGGACTTCGTGGCTCGTACAAGATCAAGCTCATGATATGGGACATCATCGGCCAGCGTGAGTTCGAGAAGCTCCAGCATGAGTTCTTCAGAGGTGCCCATGGTGCCCTCATAGTATGCGACCTTACCCGCTATGAGACCTTCGAGAACCTCCGATACTGGATACGCAGGCTCAAGGCGGTCTCTGGCGAGGTTCCGTTCATCTTCCTTGGTAACAAGTGCGACCTTGATACCCAGGAGATATCCAAGCGCGACCTCGAGACCATCTCTGCAGACTATGAGACGGAGTTCATGTTCACCTCGGCCAAGACCGGCGAGAACGTCGAGAGGGCCTTCACCCTCCTTGGCAGGAACATCCTGGCAGACCATCTGCGCGAGCACACCAGGACCCATACAACAGCGTCCATCCTAGACAGGATCGTTGTGGACTTCTGCAACACAAACGGCGGTGTGGAGCTTGCCATGCCCCTTTTCAAGCAGGAGTTCGAGAAGTGCGGAGCGAACTTCGCCAATCCTTCCACGGGAGACCTCGAGAACCTCTCCGAGGCTCTGGCTGCGCTCACCGCTAACCTTTTGGACGATGCCCACGCAGACCTGATGCGGAAGCGTTACAAGGTCTGGATCTCCGAGGTCCAGTAGGATCAAGCTTCTTGTATAGCCTTTTCAAAGTCAGCCCACAGGCTGTCTCCCCACAAGACGATGTAGACCTCTTTGACGTTGGTGCCTTTTCTACAATGGCTGGCAATGGCCTGGGTTATGGCTGGAGCTACAGTTTCGATCGAAACACCGAAGATCCCTGCAGAGATCGCTGGGAAAGCGATACTGTAAACATCATTTTCGTCAGCCAGCTCCATGCAGGTGGTGACAGCAGAGCGAAGGAACACTCCTTCATCCCCCTCTCCTTTTCTTGGGCCCACGGCGTGGATGATATAATTCGCCTTGAGGTCCCCTGCACCCGTAATGGCAGCCGATCCAACTGGGGTGTGGCCGATCTTGTCGCATTCGACCTGTATGCTGGGTCCGCCTCTGGAGCGGATAGCGCCGGCGACACCAGCGCCTAGAATGAGCGAGGAGTTGGCGGCGTTGACGATGGCGTCCACCTCCATGTCGGTGATGTCTCCCTGCATGAGCTCGATGAGGGTGCCCGCGATGTTGCGCTGCATGGGATGGGATTGGTGTTGGGGGTAATAAAAGCCCTCCCCCCACGCAGATCCAACTCCCACCCACAGACCCCCGCCC
>JANQNL010000200.1 GCA_028279585.1 Thermoplasmatota archaeon | reverse complement strand
CCGGAGTATGGGCTTCACCTGGCCGAGAGGCGGATACCAACCGTCAAGGTCGAAGTAGATGTGGACCTCAAGTCCCCCAGTGACTGGGGTGTCCTGGGTAGATGGTATTCCACCAAGTATGTCAAGGGCGAGATACCAGCTTTCTTCGGGCTGGACGATATCGCCAGGAAGGTCGGCTCCGACGTCAAGATCGAGGTCAAGCAGCTATGCGCAGCTCTGGGAACAGGCAAGACCCCAATGTTCCATGCCGACGGTCTGACCCCCGAACAAGAGCTCATTCCACAAGACTTCGCCATGGAGGACATCTTCGACGCTGAGGCAATGGAGTCCGTCCTGGCCAAGTTCAGACCAGCCGAGGACCACGTGGACATCGCGGTGTTCGGATGCCCTCACGCTGGGTTGCCTGAACTCCAGCAGCTTGCGGACCTGCTCAATGGCAGGAAGGTCAACCAGCGCTCAATGATATGGATCTTCACGGGCAGACAGAACCGCGAGGTCCTGGAGCGCACAGGCATCAGAGCCACTATCGAGAAGGCAGGGGGGAACGTCTACTATGACACCTGTCCAGTTGTCGCACCCATCCAGGGACGGTTCCCTGTCATCGCCACAAACTCTGCCAAGGCAGCAAAGTACCTTGTGACCATGGCCCAGGCAGAGGTGCTATTGCAGCCGATGGAGGATTGTGTTGACTCGGTAACGGAGGTGGTATCGTGATGCAAGGGAAAGGGAAATGCAATCCGGAAGGCAAGGCCGAGGGTGTTGCTATGGTCATTCCAGAGCCTATAGTCATCCTGGGGGGCATCGATCCCCGGGACGGAAAGCTCCTGGACAAGGAACAGACACACAGCGGCGAGTCGGTTGCTGGAAAGGTGCTTATCTTTCCAGAGGCCCATGGCTCTACCGTCGGTTCATACGTCCTATACAGCCTCAAGGTCAACGGGTGTGGCCCTGTTGGGATAATCAACAGAGAGTCAGATGCCATCACGGTTGTCGGCGCGGTACTTGCCAAGGTCCCAGTGGTCGACAGGATAGAAGAGTTCGACCCGATAGACGCTATCAAGGACGGAGACATCGTCACGATCGAAGATGGCAAGGTCACGATAAGAAAGCCTAGCGAATAATGTCTGGCTCTTCCGTTCCCTTCGAATGTTTGCAGACTTTAGTTTTATATTCTTGCAACTACAGCCTTACAAAACGATACCTATATATATTGAATAATTAATCGATGCTTTGATTCGTTCTGAGGGCGGTCCCTTGGGTAAGACTAGCAGCAAGAAAGGGAGACGTGAAAGCATTGGCTCACGCTCCAAAAGGTCCAAGACCATAGAAAGGGAAGAGCCCAAGCCAGAGCCGAAAGAGGACCTGAACGACGTTCCGACCAACGTCCTCCTCATCGAGTCTGCAAAGACCTTGGGCCTCATGCTGCTGTTCGCTGTCCCACCACTGATCCTTATTAGGCTGGCCTATAGCATCGACGCTCTGGAGTTCATGTTCTACCCAGTCCAGATCGTCGAGACACTGGGTGCATACCTCATCGTTAAACTGTTCGGTGTGAGCGTCACCCTGGCAGAAGGCAATACGAGACTGAACTTCGACATAGACGGCGTGGTCCATGACGACTTCCGTGTGATCCCTGCATGCACGGCCCTGATGGAGATAGGGTTCTGGATAGGGCTTGTGATGGGATACCGAGGAACTAAGGTCAGGACCAGGGCATTATGGGCAATGGGTGGTGCGGGCTTCCTGTTCATCGAGAACATCATCAGGATAGCTGCGAACTATCCCATCATGCTCTATGTCGGTGAGGCTGGATGGCATGATTACCACATGTTCTGGCTCGAGTGGGGCCAGCTTGCTGTGGTCGGCCTTATGTTCCTTGTGTTCGCGTTCTTCACCCGCAAACAGCTTGCCCAGGTGTTCCAGTCTGGGGTTGCCAAGGCCGAGGAGGAACTAGAGCCAGAACCTGAACCGAAGAAACGATCATCTTATCGCTCCAAGCGTAAAAAAGAGGCATTCAAATGAACAGGATAAAGAGCGGAGTATACGGACTGAACTCACTGCTGGACGGGGGCATCGTTGCCAACTCGTCCACGGTCGTCATAGGTACGGCCGGTGCAGGAAAGACCACTTTCGCGCTCCAGTACATCATGCGAGGCATGGAGACTGGAGAGGACGGAGTGTTCATCTCATTGGATGAGAACCAGCAGCAGATACTGCGCGAGGCCGAGGACATGGGCTTCAAGAACATCCGGAACTTCATCGAGCGAGGAAAGCTCGTGTTCATCGATGCGTCCGGCGAGCAGTTCGGAGCGTTTATCAAGCAGGAGCTGCCATCGTTCGTGGACAAGTGGGAGGGTGTCAAGTCCAGGATCGTCATCGATCCTCTGACCCCGGTCCTATGGGCACTTCCAGAGAAGTACGAGCAGAGGGAGGTCATCTCGTTTCTCATTAAGGAGCTTCGGAAGGTCGGGACCGTTCTATGCACTCTCGAAGAGCATTCCAGCTATGGAGGGGTCTATGGTGCGGAGACCGAGATCCCAATGTATCTTGCAGACTCTGTGATACATCTTGATTACAACGTCACAGGAGAGGATGTGGAAAGGAAACTCCGTGTTCTCAAGTGTCGATCATCCAGACACAGCGAGAAGGCTGTGGACTACCAGATAATCGGTGGGCTCGGTGTTATCCTCCATCACGACATCCCTCATCCAGGCAAGAAGATGGAGATCGATGAGGAGACTAGGTCCGTGCTCGAAGAAAAGTTCAGTGGACTTCCGATATCTGTTCGCAACAGGGTCTCGAACGTGTTCGGCAACCTCGAAGAATCAGAGCTTCCAAAGGATGACCTGATACGTCTGGCTGCTGACATCGTAGAGGAATACAAGCACATCGAAGCTCCAGCCAAGAAGCGTCCCACAAAGAAGACGAAGAAGAAGGGCACCAAGGCAAAAGAGGGAGGTGATGACGAATGAAGAAGGACGTAGCAGGCTTTGCCAAGGCGTTCAAGCAGGACATCTCCCGTGAGTCCGAGCTCCTTGAGGAAGGCTGGAGGATAGAGTCGGGTACCACTGTCTTCATGAACCCGACACGACAAGACATCTTCGTCAAGCTTTCCGAAAAGCCAGGTGTAGGACTTCGCGAGATGGCAAGGATGATGGGGGTATCTGCCCCTACAGCCAGCTGGCATCTTGGAAAGCTTTCCAACGCGGGGATCCTGGTTGTCAAGAAGGTGGGCAACTCCACAAGATACTTCCCTAACTGGATGATAGAGCACGACGACATGGACTTTGTTGCGTTGCTCGCAACAGAACTACCATGCAATGTCCTCAAGATAATCCTTGAGACACCTGGCATCAACCAGAAAGAGATAGCAAAGAAGGTCTCCAAACCTCACCAGTCCATCATCAGGGTATGTGACAAGCTTGCAGCAGCAGGCGTCATCAGCATCATCGAGGACGGCCGCTACACAAGGTACTTCCCCACAGAGCTACTCAGCACCAAGGACGAAGAGTACACAGACAGGATCAAACTGTTCCGCGAGAACGTGGTCCTAGCCCTGAAAGCCGATGGGGTCAAACCAAAGATCATCAAGAACATGAAGAACAAGTTCGTGGTGGACGTCACTGCAGGCTCTGACCGCAGACGCCTCCAGATATCCTGCGCTCCGTTCAGGACTCTACTGGGCTGATCACTTCTTCTTGCCCTCCTTGAGGGATTTATCCCGAGAGGTCTGAGAAGCCTTTTGGCTCGATTGGATCTTCTTCTTGGGAGGGATGGTCTTGGCATACTCGTAGGACCTGGTCAGCCACTTGTTGAACAG
>JANQNL010000187.1 GCA_028279585.1 Thermoplasmatota archaeon | reverse complement strand
CTTTACCTGCGGAATCCGTGGTCTCGACCTTCTGGATGTATGCACGTGTGGGCATAGTTGTCTGATAGTAGCTGATGCCTACTTCGACACCTGATACTGGTTCGCCGGTCATGTCGGCCACGTATAGATCGAAGTCCCTCTGGGACTTGGTGGATGTGGACAGCTCATTGTACCATACATGGAACATGTCCACAGGGATATCGAACGAGATCATAGAGGTCCTGTCGCCCTCTTTGGCTGTGGCCACGATCTCGTAGTCCTCGGCCTTTTTGAGGTCGGAGGGTATCTGGAACTCTGCCTCGTAGACACCATCGGATGGGTTGTCCCATGGGACATCTGTGTTATCCTCTGGATCCCACGATGCCTCCTGGAGCTTGAACTCTTTTGGAGCAAAGAGCTGACCCTCATCCCACACCTTGATCGTGAAGATGACCTTCTCACCCGGTTCCCAAGGGTACTGGTCAAGGTTCGAGATGGAATAGGTGAGGTCGAAGCCTTCCTTCCATTTCATGTAGATCGGGACACCATCGATCTCATGTTCCGTGACATAATCGTATGTGGTATCTGTGTCGTTGAGCTTTCCATAGCTCATGGCGTAATCGTTCTCATCGGCGGTCTCGTACTCTTCTGGAATGTCCGCCATTGCGACCGTGGAACCTTCCAGGTCGCTGTCGAAGATGTTGATAGTGCCAGTGTAGTGACCGGTTGCGGTCTTGGTCACACTCATATCCCTGGTCTCTCCACCTTCGCCTGACTCGTCGGTCAGGAACTTGATGTTCGGGTCCTCGTCTGGGTCCACACGTTCTCCATCATGGAACACGTGCACCTGGACCTCCGCGGTCTCTCCAGAATCATATTCCTTATCGCTTCCTGTCATTATAACGTGCAGGCCATCATCATGGGCTGATGCCAATGGGATGAACGCAGCAACGACCAACAGCAAGCAGGCTACAAGTATCAATGCCCTCATGGGAACCACCAATGCCTCGCTCCGTAGAGCTACGCTCTACCATTATGGTGGTGTTATATTACTGTTTTCATACCAACACGGCCAAGTCCCGCATAAACTGTACATTGGTTGTTAGACGTACTTTTGGCAGGAAGGACACCACCATGTCTGATACTGTTCATAATATGTCGTAGCCCCACCACAAGTGCTACAGGATCCCTGCTTCGGTGCATGGAGCTTTCCATCCTTGTCCAGATAACCCTTGCAATTATAACAATAGTATGAACTGTTCTGTGTAATAAAGGTCGCAGGTTTTTGACAACTTGAACAGTAAACGTACATATCCTGATAGTTAGCACTGGGCGCCTCATCTTCGGAGTCTAGCTCAGTACCTTCTACGAAGTAATCACGACACGTGATGCAGTAATAAGCACTATACTTCTCATAATAGGCAGACTGCGCCCCGCATTTTGGGCAATCCATCGCCGGTGTTGATGATCCTATGTTCTGAGTGCTCGCTGCTTTATACGCAGTAGCTTGGGGAGTGGCCTGTACGGCAGTAGTTCCTGTAGCGGGGCTTGCTGTTTCACTGTGGTGTGCACCTTGTGGAGCACCTGTTGAGGAACTGGCAGGGGGTAGGGCCGTGACTGGTCTTTGATACTTTTGATCTCCGTTTCCTGCAGGAGCCGAACTCGTTTGTTGGGGTGGAGGTGGTGGTAATGGCTTACCATCCACTCCCTGTTGGGGCTTTTGTTCCTTATCACCCTTCTTCTTCCGCACAAGCACCAATATCAATGCGATGAATATTATCGCCATGATGACCGCAACGATGATAAGGACCACAACAGCGATGATGATGGGAAGGTTGCCATCATCAACACCTAGAATATCGAGCCCCTCATCATACGATGTTGCTGTTTGACCGTTCTTTATCTCAACATAGGTGTAGAACATCTCGTTCTTCTCATTGATACCAACTGCTAGAACAGTATATTTCTGACCACCACTTGGAAGGAACGATGGGGCAAGGATCGAACCCTCATAGGAGTCACCTCGATCGTACAGGTCAATGCCAGATTCGGTCCAACATTCCCACTCAAGATTGTATGCAAGACCATTTTCAAGGGTCATCGCATCGTTAAGCGAATCGATCCCTCCGAAATACCATGCTGAGCCTGCCATGATCGTTGGACCATCACCTGATACCTTGATCTTCGATGATCCACCGATCTTGAAGTTGCTGACCTTGAGCTTGATCTCTGTATCATCTAGGACATCCTTTAGTTCACTATCAGCAGACAGTGTGATCCCATCCTCGAAGTATCGCATGCCATTTGTAGAGTTGTGGTCTGAATATCTATCATCCCATGGGGAAGGCTCTATTGAGGGGTCGTCCGAATAGCTCTCTGGGTCTGTTCCATACCACTTCTCTTCCTCATCGCAGACGCCATCGTAATCCGAATCCTCATCGTATATGTCCTTAGGATAATCATTTGGATCATTTGGGTCAGTTCCATAGAATATCTCTTCATCATCAAACTGCTCGTCAGATGAATACCACCAACTTCCAGAGTCAACCTCGTCACCATCCGAATTTGTCTCGTACGAGTTGTGAGGATAATCATCTGGCTCGTCTGGATCTGTACCGTAATAGTTCTCGTGAGCATCAGAGTGACCATCCGTATCATTGTCCGGATATCTGTCAGGATAATCCCAGGAATAATCTGGGTCAGTACCCTCGTTGTCCTCGAACTCATCCCCAAATCCGTCCCCATCCGAGTCAAGAAAATCGTTCGGATAGTCTGAATAGTCCTCAGGGTCCGTCCCCTTATGTAATTCATAAGCATCTCCGAACTCATCCCCATCAGAGTCCTGATAACCCGATGGATAGTCGTCACGGTCGTTTGGGTCCGTCCCAATATGCTTTTCATACTTGTCTGAGAACCCATCATAATCACTATCTTCCCAATCGTAACCTTCAAAGACACCAGGATGATATCCCTGGACCAGCTCTAATTCTACTCGAGCTGGTCCATCGCTTGACGGTCGGTCGAACTCGATCATGAAACGCCCTTCTGCAGCGGTGGTCATGGACCCGGTTCCTAGAATGTCGTATTCATCGTAGACGTAATAGAAGATCTGTCCACCTACGACGGGTTCTCCATCAAAGAAAGCATAGAGCTCATGGGTGGCCTTTCCCCCGCTCTCAATATATGTGTGAGACTTGGTCTCGACATCGAACTCGTATGAGGATGGATCAAGCTCATATTGTCCTCCTTCGGTCATGTAGTATAACTCCCCATCGAAGTCCTGAGTCAATCCCCCGAACTTTACCATCCCATCGATATCGACCTCTTGGTCGACACCCGAAATAGAGAACTTTGCAGATCCAGTCGTACCCGTGGTCTGGGATATTTCCTTGTAAGGTGACTCGGATACGTCTGAATCCCTGGTCCTGCGGTCCCAGCTATATTCGTATCCGGGATCATAGTAATCAATGGTGATCTCTGCACCAGACACAGGCTGCCCGCTCATATCAGCAACAAAGATCTCGAATTGCCTATCCAGGGTTGATGATGAAGTCAGGTCATGGAACCAAACACAGAACATGTCCACACTGATGGAGAAGTAATTGTATGCCTCGATGTCGTCCTTCTCGGCGGCCATGTAGATCAAGAAATCCTTATCCTCCTTTGTGCTGGAAGGAATAGTGAACTGAGCTTCATAAGTTCCTACAGATGGGTTATTGTACGGTACGTCATTAGAGTCATCATCCCAATAACTACCCATCTCAAAGATCTCCATCTCGTCTGGTTTGACAAGTTCGCCGTCCTCTTTGATGAACACCATGAACTCCACGATATCACCAGGGGACCATGGTCGGTTCGGAGCCTCATTGACCTTGTAGGTGATCTCTAATCCTTCCTTTCCCTTCAACATCACACTTACGCTATTGGTATCATAGCTTTCGATGTAATCATAAGTAATATCGTTCTCATCGGCCTTTCCATACTGGAGAGCATGCCCATAAGAACCATAATATGAGTAATCATCATCATCATCCTTATACTGGTTTCTGAGGCCAACATATCCGTTCGAATCGTCCTCAACGTCAGAGTCGAATATCTTGAACTTACCTTCATAAAGACCAGTACCTTTCTTGGCCGTAGTGATCTCACGACCTTCATCACTGGAGTAGGTCTCAAAGTCCAGAACTGGTGGGTCATCGGGATCAACCCTTTCTCCATCATGGAAGACATGGACCTTTACTGTTGCTTCATCACCTGGTCCGTAGGTCTGATCGTCCCCGGTCAAGATAACATGTAGCCCATCGTTATCTGCAGTAGCAACAGGAATGAGAACAGATACAAGCAACGCTACTGTGATAGTAACTATGAGCACCTTCACGGTTCCCCTCATTTGATCACCCACAGATTCAATGTAGAGACACGTATATAATCCTTTCACCAACAGGACAGCTAAAAGACGATCACATCGAGGTTCGGCTCCGAAAACCTTTTTATTCGTCAATCCCTGCTCTCACCAAGGGTGCCTGTGGACATGGAAGGCTTGGTCGGACCTCTGGTATTGCTCCTTCCGCTTATGGAGATACCTGTCATCAGTTGGATGATCGGGTTCCTCGGTGAGCTTCTAGCCATCGTTGGACCGGTATCCATACTCATCACCATGACCACCACCGGGATCCTCGGTGTGTTGGTGGCATACAAGAACCCTGGCAAGTCCATAAACCGGGTGTTCGCCGCTTGGATGATCGTGTCAGCGGTCAACTCGTTGTTCCTGCTTCTGTTCCTTGTCATCGGCTGGAGACCGTTCCAGCTCCTTGTCTATCTCATAGGTATGATGGACCCTTGCTTTGCTTTGCACTTTGCTCTGCTGTTCACAAGGCTCAGACCAAAGGGCAAGTGGGCGAAGCTTGTGTATCTTCTACCGTACATTCCATACATGGTCTCACTGGTCATGTTCTTCCTAGCCCTAATGATCGAGGGGCTGCACCTGTTCTACATGCTGCAGCTGCAGGTCATTCTGTCGCATCTTGCGATAATGTACCTCCTTGTCTTCTTCTCCCTGGCGTTCGTAGGAATGGCAGCATTCGTCAAGAGGAAGGGTGTGGATGAGGAGACAGCAGCCAAGGAGAGGAACCAGGCCAGGTATGTGTTCCTGGGCATCTTCATCATGATCGTGAGCTTTGTCCTGGGAAACGTCTTTGGGATAGCCATCATCTCTTTCCTGCTTGTCCCAGCCTCTGCCCTGGTGTTCGCCTTTGCTATCCTTAAACACCAGCTCATGGGCATCGAGGTCATCATCAAGAAAGGATTGACCTACACTGGCATCTCCCTGCTCATAGTCATCATCTTCATTGCTTTGGAGGAGTCCATGGAGACCGTGATCACAAAGTATCTTCCAGAAGGGAACGAGCTCTTCATGGCCATTGCCACTGCCATCATCGTTTCTGTGGTCGTGTTCCCTGCGCAGAGGCTCCTGGCTTCTACATTGGACAGGCTGATGCCACAGACAGAGGACGAGGACGCTCGCAGGATGAGGTTGGGTTCATACTCCACAGCCTTGTCCACAGCTATTGCTGACAAGTCGATATCTGACAAGGAACTTCAGATGCTGCAGAACCTGAAAAAGGACCTGAACATCTCCAAGGACGAGGAGGAGGAGATAGCGGGAGAGCTTGGTCTGGACAAGGAGACTTTGAGGGCAATATACAAGAGAGTCGTCTAGGAGGGTGGGTTTACACCCAAACGATCTTCCAATCCTTCTCCTTCGCAAGCCCGCGAAGTTTTCCCTCGGGATTGACACAGATAGGATGGGCCACCTCTTTCATCATGAACCTGTCCAGATAGTGGTCGCCATAGGCATAGGACCGTGACAGGTCGATGTTGAGCTTTTTCGCAGCGTGCCTGACGGCCTTGACCTTCGCCTCGCCGATGTTGACCTCGCCGTCCACCTCGCCTGTGAACTTGTCATTGTCCAGGATCATGCGGGTACCGTAGGCTCCCTCGCACTTGAGTCCCCTGGAGACGACCTCCACGAATGGCTCGTAAGCGGCCGAGACCAGGACGACGGAGTGACCCCTCTCCTGGTGGAGCTCGATCCTGCGCTTGATATTGGGGAAGATCCTGTGCTTGAAGATGTTGTGGTAGCAATCCTCGAACTCGGCAACGACCTCATGATGGTCCTCGCCCTTGGATACATGCATGGCCTTCTCTCGAATGAACTCCTTGTCCACCTTGTGAAGTCGGTACAGGATGTACCACCAGGTGAGGTTGAGGAGTACGGCCCGGGAGACCCTGCCCCTCTGGATCATGTGGAGTGCGAATATCTTCTGGGTATCGCCCCTGACGACGGTCCCATCGATATCGAAGAAGGCTCCTACGCGCATTATGGCCGCAATCAAACAGATGCATTATTAATGTTCCCTATGTAGCGACCCAGACCCATGTTCCTCATGGTGGCCATATAGTGGACTGATAAAGAAATCGCCCATTTTCAATATGCGAGTATAGTAATTTTCAACCCGAAAGAGTTATTATCACAGTGTCTCATTGTAATCTGCCCTGAGGGGGGAATGTCGAACCATTGGTCCGACAGCATACCTGGTGGTATCGTCACATGGAGCCCATGGACAGTTTGGATGCCCTAGTACTCATGGACCTGGATGGGAACATCGTCCAGGCCCGGGGTCCGCTCTACAATCTCATCGCAGAGGCCATGCGCGCTACTGATGAGACCAGCATGTACAAGGTCCTACCATCAGAGGCTTCAGAACTACTGAGGATCAATCTAATGCAGATGACGGAGGAACCCACAGATCTCCATTTCGACTTCGACCTCAAAGCAGCACCAGGCATACGCTGCTCCTTGTATCCGATGATCAAGGATGATGTCACGGAGCAAGTCGCATTGTCCATGAACACGCGGGCCCCAGTATGTGGGCCCGATGAGGGAGGATACTCCTCAATAGCCAGGTATTGGGATTTCGTCCAACTATCAAATGATATCATCATCGAATACGACGAAGATGGTACCTTGACATACGTGAATCCGATGTTCACAGAGGTCCTAGGCTATTCCGCGTCCGAGATCCTTGGGACCAAGATATTCGAGCTCCTTGCAGATCCCCAGGCCAGGATAGGAGCTGCCCATGGTATGAGAAGGGCTGCAGGTGAGGGTATCCACAAGCACAAGATGGTGGGAGAGTTCCTCAAAAAGGATGGGTCCACCGTCATGATACAGCTTGAAGCCGTCCACATCGTAAGGGATGGGGAGGTAAAGGGCGGTCATACCCTGATGAGGGATGTTACAGAAGAGTTCCAGAAGAAGAAAGAGCTCGAGGACCAGAAAGAGAGCTTGGAAAAGGATACCCTTGACAAGCAGCAGAAGCTCGAGGAGTCCGAGCGTAAGTACAAGTTCATAGTCCAGAACGCGCCCATTGGTGTGTTCATCATGCAGGATGGGAAGCTGGTCTTTGTCAACGACCACATGGTGAAGGTCGGGAACTACTCTTTGGAGACCCTTCTGCGGTCCATACCCTTCGACTATGTCGGAGACAGCATGAGGGAAGCCCTCAAGGATAGGATGGAGAAGCGGTTGAGGGGTGAGCCCGTCCCCAACAGCTACGAGATGCCTATCATTTCAGCAGACGGCAGAGAACTGACTGTGGAGGCACAGATAACCGCTACAACTTACAACGGAAGGCCCGCGGTGATGGGTATCCTCAACGACGTCACAGAAAAGAAGCTCATGCAGAGGCTGCTCGTGGAGTCTGCAAAGACCTCGGCCATCGGCCAGGTGGCATCGAAGTTCGCCCATGAGATAAACAGCCCGTTGACCATCATCTCCCTGAGCACACAGAACCTTAGGAACAAACTGGACCCAGACCATCATCAGAAGCTCGATAATATCAACGCCCAAGTAGCAAAGATCGAGCAGATCATCCGTGAGGTGGTCACATATTCCAGGGCGACCCCGGTCAACATCGAGAAGGTGGACATCAATCAGACCATCCGAAGCGTCGTTGAATGGATCCAAGCCCAGCAGCCTCGAGACGTTGAGTTCGAATGGGACCTGAGCGAGGAACCTCCCATCTGTGAGTGTGACGAATACCAGATGCGGAACATGGTGTTCAACGTCCTCATCACAGACATAGAAACGCTGGAAGGTGCAGGCCAGATCACGATCTCTACAAAGAAGGACGAAGATATCCTGACCATCGAGGTCCAGGATGATGGCCCTCACCTTGAGGAGGAGCTCATACCTCACATGTTCGAACCGTTCTCCCTCTCCAAACGTACCGACCAGAACTACGGCCTTGGTCTATTGGTGGCCCAATCGATAGCCAAGATATATGGCGGTGACGTGGAGATCGGCAACATAACTTCCAACGACGAAAGCAGTACAAAAGGCAGATATGTAAGAATGACAATCTCGTCGACCCGCGACGAATAAGGTGATAGAATGTTACAAAAACTACTGGTCGTCGATGACGACACGGCGCTCCTTGTGGAGATGGCCGAACTATTGACAGAAGAAGGTTATAATGTCACCACCGCCGAGGATGGAAAGCAGGCATTGAGCAAGATGGATAGCGACAAGTTCGACATCGTCTTCACAGACCTCAAGATGCCTGGCATGAACGGTATCGACCTTCTCAAAGAGATAAAAAAGGCCTTTCCAGAGACCTTCGTCGTGATGATAACTGGATTTGCCACTGTGGACACTGCAGTGGAGGCCATGAAGGAAGGTGCCTTCGATTACATACGCAAGCCCTTCCAGGTCGAGCAGTTGAGGGACCTTCTCGGAGCCCTTGGACAGAAGCGCGCTTTCGAAGATCAAATGACCAGTATCGGCACCTCGTCTGATGTTGGTGAGACCGGCGAGACCGCCTTCGACCAGTTCGTCAAGTTCAGCGAGGGAAAGAGCTCCCTGGTCCTCACTCCCAATCCAGCCCAGTTCGAAGGACACCTTGACGTCACCATCGTCAAGGTCTCCCCGATGAACGACCCCGAGGTCATTTCTCCACGGAACATCTACAAGCTCAAAGAGACCATCAGGGAGTATCTTGCAGATACCACAGACCCGGTGGTGTTCCTGGACTGTCTCCACGAGGTCCTTATGATCCATGAACCACAGGTTGTCAAGGACTTTGTCACCAAAGTGACCGAAGACGTTCTGCAGGAGGATGGCCAGTTATTGCTTTCCATCACTCCTGACGATACGAACTCCGAGATCTATTCCGAGCTCAAGAGGATCGTTTCAAGGACATACATCCAGGTCATGTCAGACTCACTTTCCAACCCCATCAGGAGGGACGTTGTCCGGTTCTTGAAGAACAATACGAACTCGAACTTCTCCGCTATCCTCAACTACCTGCAGAAGGTCGAGTCTGCAAAGCTTTCGTTCCACTTGCAAAAGCTCATATCCGACGGCATCATCGGAAAGAACGATAAGAAGCAGTACCTACTTACACGCCGAGGAGAGAAGGCCTACGACATCATCGTCGCTATGGAGGACGAGGGTGTCAAGGACCATCACAACCTTGTAACTTTGAGGTATCGCGGAAGTCCAGAAATTTAAGCCCTCTAACGTGGCCAGTAAACCGCGGTTTAGGATTAATTAATATAAGATATCCAACAATTGTTCATGGCCAGGTACACTGGCTAGGTCCGTTTCCCTATGTTACCTGATGGCACCACTAGCTCTTCTATGGATGAAGAGATGGGCGATCATGACCTTTACAGGCAAGCCTTCGAGCTCATAGACGATATGCTTTTTCTAACTGTCGGGCTCGAGGTCGTGACCTTCAATCAGGTGGCAGAGGATGTTCTAAAGGACTCTGCATCCTCGCTCATCGGTTCCGAGTTCACCCAACTTGCCATCAACGGCCACCGAGAGAAGCTTGCAGACACTTTGCAGGATGTTCTGGACGGCAGGGTAGACCCCTGCTATGAGATCGTCCAGCTGGAACTTGCAGATGTAGGCCCTTATCAGGCAGAGCTCTTGGCCAGAAAGGTCGACCATCCAGAGGGTCCAGGGCTGTTCATAACAGTCCGCGGCCTCACATCGTCCGAGGAGATAGAACGCAGGATGGCATCTGAGTCCAGGATGGCATTGCTGTCCCAGGTCGCAGCAGGTATCGCTCATGAGGTCAACACACCGCTTGCATCCATGAACCTGCTTGCAGAGAACGTTGCCAGAAAGACGGACGATGATGTCGTCAAGCAGAAGATGGAAGTCTTGACGAACCTTGTCCAGCAGGTCTCCACGTCTGTCAATGGCCTTATTAATTTCACACAAATGAGCCGAGAGATGTCCACGATCATCGAGATCGAAGAGCTTCTGGAGGATCTGATAGAAGAGTATGCTCAACACGATGAAGAAGTGGTTCGAGCGGTCAAGGTGGAGATGGACATCGAGGATGAAGGGTTGAAGTTCCGCGGAAACTCTGTAGAGATGAAACGCGGCTTGCGAAACCTTATCAACAACGCCATCGAAGCAAGCGAACCAGGCTCGGTTGTCATACTTCGGGTGAACAAGCTTGATGATAGGATCAAGCTCACTGTGATCGATCAAGGGAATGGGATGTCACCCGCAGACCTCAAGCAGGCTATGCAGTTGTTCTACACCACGAAGAAGTCCTCGGGTGGGACAGGGCTTGGTCTTCCGCTCACCGATTCTATAGTGTCCGAACATGGGGGAGACATGATGCTCGAGTCTGAAGAAGGAGTAGGAACCCGCGTGTTCGTCCGTCTACCTTTGGTAAACGGAAGCTAACGTTATTACCATATGTTCAGAGCTTCTTTTGCAAAAGGAACGGAAAAAGTGCGATTTGCGCCCAAACATATATAGCAACAATCGAATTTTGGGGCGATGATGCGCCTAAAGGGAGATTCTAAAGGTGACACCGTTCTCGGTCGCCTTGAGACGCTCGAATCCGCTATGCGCGATGCTTTCGGTGAGAACATGGGCACATACCTTCTTGAGGCTGAGCTCGGAAGGCTGCGAAAGGAGAAGTATCAGCTCACGGCCGATGACATGGATTCATTGGTCAAGGGCCTTCGTGTATCCATCTCACCCATGATCGGTGAGAAGGTATGCAACGATATACTGTCCTTTGCATGACCTGTTCATCTTACCCACAGCTTTTTATGGAGTTATCGTCTTAGGCCGGATGGTGTTGGAATATGGCCTCCTGGGGTACTTTTGCTGGTGTAGGATTGACGGTCCTCGGCATAATCCTTTTAGTATGCGGCATTGGATATAATGTGGTCCTGACCGGTCAGATAGATGAGATACAGACCGACATGGACGAGCATGAGGCCACATACGGAGCCAGTGATAACGACACCCATTGGAAGAAGCTGCAGAACAGTATGGACGAGGCCAAGGCCCAGCAGCCTATACCGATCCTCCTTATCGTAGGTGGTGTGATAGCCATCATTGCAGGCATTGTGATATTCGTTCTTACGATAGTCCTAGGCATCATGGCCAGTAAGAAGATGGAAGCAGCCTGGAAGGGTGAGTCCCCACAGTCCAGCGGTGGCGGCTGGGGTGGTGGAGGAAGTAGTGATAGTGGAGACCTAGGTCCCGCTCAAGAATACGACTTTGGTGGAGGGGATAAAGGGTTTGATGATTTTTAGATGTTTAAGCAGTAAGCAATTGCAAGCATAACATCTAAACCCGCACGGCGCAAAGTTCAACGACGATAAGCCGTAGCTGGGTCGAGAAGTTTCTGTATTAATAGGCATTGACGGGCAGAAACTTACTCGTCTTTCTTCCCTTTCTTCCCCCGCCGCCGATCAACGACCTCCCCATCCCGAGTCTTCTTATCAGACCAGATCTTCCC